>JBBIIL010000123.1:0-6404 GCA_037446495.1 Chloroflexota bacterium
CGCTGCGCGTGGAGGTGGCGGCAGGGGCCGGCGACGTGGCGCTGGCCGACCAGGCGGCGGAGGCGGAGCGGGTGCTCCGGGCGGCCTGCGACCGGGTCGGCGTCTCGGACCCTGCGGGCGCGGAACGTGCGGCTGCTGCACGCCGGGAGGCGATGGTGACGCGGACGGCACAGCGGGCCCGCATCACGGAACTCCTGGGCGGCGACGAGCCTGCCCGCTCCGACCAGCTCGACACACGGATCGCGATGGCGGCGCGCCGGGTTGCGGGGTATCTCGAGGGGCGGTCGGCCGAGCCGCCTATGCCGGCAGACGAGGAGGCGGCCGCCGCGGCCTCGGAGGCCGCCGAGCGCGCGGCCGACGCCGCCCGCACCGCCGAGACCGCGGTCGAGCTCGAGGACCGCGCGGCTCGGGAACAGCTGGCCGAGCGCGATGCGGCCGCACTGGAGGCGGGCGTCCGGCTCGAGATGGCCGAGAACGATGTCGCGGTGCGTGAGCAGGCGCTGGCCGAGACGCGGGCCGCCCAGCCCGACGCGGCCCTCGCCGACGCGATGGCCCGGGCTGCTGCCGAGCACGAGGCCGCCAGGTCGGCCGCTGCCGCCGCCCGCTCCGCGCTCGAGGGCCAAGGCCCCGACACGGCGAAGGCGCTGCTCGACAACGCCCGTCGCGTCCTGGCGAGCACCGCGGAGCAGCTGCGGTCGCTCGAGATCACGCAGGCCGAGGTGCGCGCGCGCCTGCGGGACCACGGGGAGGACGGACTGGCCGAGCGGCGCGATGCCGCCGTCACCGCCCGCGACGCCGCCGCCGCAGAGCTTGCCCGCTGGCTGACCCGCTCCGAGGCTCGCCGCAAGCTCTACGAGGCGCTCAAGACCGCGCGTGACCAGGCGCACCTCGCGTACGTCGTGCCCCTTCGTGACAGGCTGACGGCGCTGGGCAAGGTGGTCTTCGGCGAGTCGCTGAGCATCGAGGTGGGGGAGGACCTCCGGGTCCGCAGCCGTACCCTCGAGGGGCGCACGATCCCGTACGAGAGCCTGAGCGTGGGCGCGAAGGAGCAGCTCGGCGTCCTCACGCGCCTCGCATGCGCGATGCTCGTGGCCGAGGACGGCGGCGTGCCGGTGATGCTCGACGACACGCTCGGGTTCTCTGATCCGCGGCGGCTCGAGGCCATGGGCGCGGTCCTCGGGCTCGCGGGTGCCTCCTGCCAGGTGATCGTGCTCACGTGCTACCCCGAGCGGTACCGCCACGTGGGCGGGGCACGGACGGTGGCGCTGACGTAGCGCAGCGGCTGATGTGATGGGGGGCCGCTCGACCAAGGTCGAGTGGCCTGGCCGACTATCCGGAGAGCCCATTCGCCCGCGCGATGTCGCCCAGGAACCTCGCCGACGCTCGAACGGTCCGCGCCTGGGTCGCCCGGTCCACGCCGATCAGCCCGAACTGCATCTGGTACCCGAGCGCCCACTCGAAGTTGTCGAGCGCACTCCAGTAGACGTAGCCGAGGACGGGCGCCCCTGCGGCGATCTCCGCGTGGAGGGCGCGGAGACCCCGGTGGATGAACTCCACGCGCTCGGCGTCGTCGGCCGTCGCCACGCCGTGCTCGGTGACCAGGATGTCCTTGCCCGGCAGGAGCGCCGCGACGCGGCGGACCGTGGCGGCGATGGCCTCGGGCCGGAACTCGTAGCCCATCTGCGTTCGGCGGCTGCCCGGCGGCAGCGGCGGCTTCGGGTTCTGCGCCTGGGCGCGGATCATCCGCGGGAACGCCAGCGCCACGAGCGGCGGGATCCGCAGCGCCCCTCGCAGCAGGAGGCTCAGCGCAGGGTGCAGGCGCACCGGCACCCGCGTGTAGGTCTGCACGCCCACGAAGTCGTCGTCGGCTGCCGCCTCGAGGAACACGTCCTCGTTGCGCCGGCGCAACCAGTCCACGAAGGGCCGACCGGCGTCGTCGGACTCCCACTCCATCAACTGGTGCGTCAGTCCGACGCGTGCCGTCGCGCTGGCGTCTCGGATCGCCCGGAGCCCCTGCCGGTGCGCCTCGATCAGCCCGGCGGTCGCGCGCTCCCACGATCGGAGGTCCTTGCGCCCGGGCGGGAAGTTGAGCGCCCCCACGTACCCGCCGAACGCGACGATGCCCGGCTCGTTGATCGTGCACCACCAAGTCACCCGGTCGCCGAGCGCACGGACCACCCGGTCGGCGTACCGGGCGAAGCGGCCCGGCGTCGCCGCCCACAGCCAGCTGCCCTGCGCGGCCACCCACCGCGGCAGCGTGAAGTGGTTGAGCGTGACCACCGGTGTCATGCCCGCTGCCAGCACGGCTTCGGTCACGGCGCGGTAGTGGTCCAGCTCCGCCTCGTCGAAGCGACCGTCGTCGGGCTCCACCCGCGCCCACTCCACCGAGAAGCGGTACGCGGTCAGCCCGAGCGCGGCCAGGAGCGCGATGTCCTCCGGGTAGCGCCGGTAGCCGTCACAGGCGAGGTCGCTGCGGTCCACGCACGGCGTCCCGGGCCGGCGCTCCCAGTCCCACCAGTCGCACCCGTCGTTGTTCCCCTCCACTTGGTGGGCCGCTGTGGCGGCACCCCAGAGGAAGCCTTCGGGGAACATCAGGTCGGGCATGGCGGAGCGCCTCGTCGGCGCGCAGGGTGAGGCCACTCGGCCATCGGCCGCGCTCCTGCCAGCATAGCCAGCGGGCGGGCCTGCGGTTGGCGTCGTCTTCGGGCTGGCGTAGAATGTGCGACTAATCTTGACAGTAGACATGTTGACTGTACACTAAGGTCCATGAGCGATCACTCGATCTTGGAGCTCGCAGCGCTGTCCGGCCTGTCCGTCCGGACGATCCGCTACTACCTGGCCCAGGGGCTGGTCCCCTCGGCAGGAAAGGATGGGTCGGCGACCCGGTACCCGGAGGCGACGCTCGCCCGGCTCCGCCTCGTCACCCGCCTCCGTGCTGCGCACCTGCCGCTCGCGGAGATTCGCAAGCAGCTCCTGGCCATCTCGGACGACCAGGCGCTCGAGCTCACCGGGACGCCGGCCGCGCCCGAGCCCGCCGGGACAGCGCTGGACTACGTCCGGTCGGTCCTCGGCGGCAGCCGGGCCGAGCTCACCCCCGCGACACCGCTCCGGAGCGAGGAGCCGACGACGTCGCCCGCGATGGCTCCCGCCCCGGTCCCCGTGCTACCGCGGGCCCCTCTGAAGCGAGCCCTGATCAACGCCCCATCCGCCGACGCGGCCGCCCAGCCCGACGACAGCACGCCGTTCGGGCAGCGCTCCCAGTGGGAGCGCGTCGCGATCACGTCCGATATCGAACTCCACCTGCGCCGGCCGCTCAGCCGGCGCGACAACCGGCTGGTCGAGCGCCTCATCGCGTTCGCGGGCCAGCTCCAGGAGGAACAGCCATGACCGACCAGCCGCTGACCATCCGCCAGGACCGCCGCCTCGTGCGCGCCGTCCACCACTCCACCCGCTACGTGCTCGTGGACGTCACCGCCCCCCCTGCCACGGCCACTCGACCCCGCGTCAACGTGGCCTTTGTCCTCGACCGGTCCGGGTCCATGTCGGGCCGCAACAAGATCGCGCTCGCGAGGGACGCCCTCCGGAAGGGAATCGAGCGCCTCGCCGCGACAGACCGCTTCTCCGTCGTGGTGTACGACAACGAGGTGGACGTGCTGACGCCCAGCCAGGCCGCCTCCAGCGACGCCAAGCGCGAGTCGGTCCGCGAGCTCGAGCGCATCGGGCCCCGCGGCAACACCGACCTCGCCGGAGGCTGGCTCCGCGGCGCCGAGCAGGTGGCCGCGGATCTGGACCCCGATGCAGTGAACCGCGTCCTCCTGCTGACCGACGGGCTGGCCAACACGGGCATCACCGACCCGGCCGAGCTGGAGCGGCACGCCCGCGAGCTCCGCCTCCGGGGCGTGTCCACGTCCACCTTCGGCGTGGGCGACGACTTCAACGAGCAGCTACTCGGCGCCATGGCCGATGCCGGGGGCGGCGCCTACCGGTACATTCGCACGGCGGAGGAAATCCCGACCCTCATCCGCCAGGAGGTGGGCGAACTGCTCGAGGTGACGGCCCGCGGCGTTGAGCTGCGGCTGCGCGGCCCCCAGGGGTTCCGCGTTGAGTGCCTGACGCCGTTCCCCCTCGACCGCGGGCCCCGCGAGACGGTGGTCCACATGGGCGACCTTGTGGCGGGCCAGGCCGTCAGGCTGGTGCTGGCGGTCGGGTTTCCGCTGGGCGAGGTGGGCCGCGGCGTGGGCGTCGAGTTCTCGGTCGCGGACCGAGGAAGTCGGCTCGTCGGCGCCTCGACGGCGGCCTGGTCGTTTGCCGATGGCGACGCGAACGGCCGCCAGGCGCGCGACCGCGACGTGGATCGCGTGGTGGCCCGCACCTACGCCGACCGGGCGATCAAGGGCGCCATGGACGGCAACCGCCGCGGCGCGTGGGAGGAGGTTCGCCATGAGCTCCTCGGCGTCGCGCGACGGGTGCGCGCCTACGCCGGCGACGATGCGGTCCTGCGGGGGATCGTGGCCGAGCTCGAGCGCGAGGCGGATGCCTGGTCCGTCGTTCGCCCCGAGGAGGATCGAAAGGTCGCGTACTCGCGCACCTCGTATGCGCTCATGTCGCGGGAGCCCTCCGGGGCGGCCATGCGGCGGGCCCCCAGCGACCGAAACGCCTGACGCCGTGCAGACCGGCGGCCGTCGTCCACGCGGGCGGCGGCCGCCTGGTCAGTCTAGGCGTCCTCGAGCGGGATGGACTCCCGGTGGTGACGACGAGGCTCCCTCGGCTTGCGGTCAACCCGCTCGATCCACATGTCGATGAGCGAGCGTGCCGCCAGCAGCTGCTCCTTGCGGGCGGCCCGCAGATGGCCGCGGACCTCGGACGGGAGCATCGCGGACAGGACCGCCTCCATCGCCTCCATTGGGCTGCCCAACGAGCGCGCCTCCGCGTCGCGCGCCCGCACCTCGGCCTCCTCGGCCTTCGCCTCCACGTCGCCCAGTCGCTCCTCGAGCGCGGCAAGGCGCGCGGTCAGCTCCGCCTCGCGATCCGATCCGGCCATCGTCAGTTCGCTCCCTTCTGCCCGACGGCCGCGCTGGCCGCGAACTCGATCCGCATGGTGTGGTCGTGGAAGCCGCCGCCGATCGTCTCGGCGTCCACCAGGATGCGCGGCAGGATCAGGTTGCGCCGCCACGACCCGACGGCGATGACCAGCTCGTCGGCGAAGCGCGACAGGCGCACCTCCTCCTTCGAGGTGAACGGCAGCTCCAGCTCCAGGACGTACCGCTCTCCCTCCCGGCGGACGGTGTACGGCCGGCCGCGGTAGAAGAAGCCCGCCGGGTCAGCGTCGCCGAAGACCGCGTTGCCCAGCATCCGGAGCATTCGGTCGCCCACCACCTCCTCGTCGAAGAATGGGGCGTCGCGGACGGGGACGGGTGCGAACGACTCCTCGACGAGCGGGCGATACCGCATCTGGGCCTCGCGCCATGCGCCGAAGTAGGCGCCGGCATCGGCCGGGAGCACGCGGTTGCACACCACGAGATCCGTCGGGTAGCCGTAGAGGTGGAAGTACGTGAACGAGCGCTGGGCCTCCTTGATGACCATGCGCTCGAGGTTGAGCACGATCCGCACGGACGTCAGCTCCGGGTCCGCGAGCAGGTCGTGCATGTGCTCAAGCTTGCCGAACAACTCCTCGCCGGCGTTGTAGACCTCGGCCTTGGGCGTGGGCATGCCGGTGACCCGCCCGAGGATGGGGCCGGTGAGCGAGGCGATCTTCCGCTGGATCGGGTAGACGCGGTCGAGCCACCAGCGTCCGGCCTCGGGCAGGCTGAGCAGCCTCAGGGTCTCGCCGGTGGGCGCCGCGTCCACGACGATCAGGTCATACCTGCCCGAGTCGTGGTGCTCCGCGATCCACAGGAGGCTCGCCAGCTCGTCCATGCCCGGCAGCACGCTCATCTCCTCGGCCAGCACGTCGTCCAGGCCGCGCCAGCGCAGCAGGCTCGAGACGTACTCCTGGATCGTGCCCCAGTACTTGTCGATGTTGTGGAAGACCTCGGACTCCTGTGCCCACAGGTTGGGTGCGATCTCCAGCGGCTCCGGCCCGAGCTGGCGGTCGAAGGAGTCCCCCAGCGAGTGGGCCGAGTCGGTGGACAGCACGATCGTGCGGTAGCCGCGCTCGGCGGCGAGCAGCGCAGTCGCGGCGGCGACGCTCGTCTTGCCGACGCCGCCCTTGCCGGTGTACACGACGATTCGGGTCATGCCGACACGGTACCCCGAAGTCCGCCTGAGGGCGCTGGCGGGTCTCGAGGGCGCTGGCGGGAGTCCTTGGCCGCGCCCCGCGCCTCCCGGCCGCGCCGCGCCCCGCGCGCCATGCCCCGGACCCGGGGCGGGGCCCTCAGATACCAGCCGTGGCGGTGTCGGGCGCC
>JBBIIL010000124.1:0-6401 GCA_037446495.1 Chloroflexota bacterium
CGGTTCGCCCGCGGCGAGATCACCGCGCAGCAGTTCGAGGACGCCAAGAAGGTGCTCGGCCCGGATCGCTGACCGCCGGGTGCGTCTCGCTCCGGCTCGACGTTCGCCACGACGCCGCCTACGGCGGCCCACGCGCCCTCCATGGCGCGAGGTGGCCCACGGGTGCCACCGCACAGAAAGGACCGCAACGCCCGCGCTACGCTGGTCGCGTGCCGACCATCGACAACTGCCTCGGCTGTCCCTACCGCTTCAGCGCCGCTATCGGCCCGCGCGGCAACCCCGCGAGCCGCATCGTCCTCGTCGGCGAGGCGCCCGGCGCGACGGAGATCATCGAGGGAGAGCCGTTCCGGGGCCCAGCCGGTGATCTCCTCTGGAGGGCCGTCTCCGAGGCGCGACTCCTCGAAGGGGACCTCTTCGTCACCAACTCGGTCGCATGCCGCCCGCCCCACGGTCGGCCTTCGGTTGAGGCCATCCTCGCCTGTCACGACCGACTCGTGCGCGATATCGAAGCCCACCCCCGGGACGTCGTCGTGGCGCTCGGTCTGACGGCCGTCAGGGCCGTGACGGGAGGGCGGAGGTTCCGGATGCTGGACTTCCACGGCGTGACCCTCGCGTCCGCCTGGGCACCCGTCGTCCCGACGCTCCACCCGGCCCGCGTTCTCCGGCGCCCGGCGGAGTACCCGATGCTGGTCGAGGACCTCAAGCACGCCCGGCGGGTCGCCTACGGCCCGGGAGTCTGAGGTCGGCGAGATGAGGGTGCCCGGCTCGCCGGGCCGACCCGATCCAGTCGAGACGGCCCTCGGCAGCACGACACCTTCCGCCCTCCTCTGGATCGGCCCGCACGTGGTGTCTATGCTGGTCCGGTGGCTGACACCGGCGTTGTCCGGGACTTCCCGTGCTCGGTCTGCGGTGTGCCCGTCGGCTACCGGGAGTTGTACCCGCCGGGCGTCCCCCGAGCCGCCGGGCGCGGCGGCGAGCATCCGGGACGCAGGCTCGACTGCTACCGGCAGTACATCGGCAACGGCGACCGGACGGGAGACCGCGAGATGACGCCCGAGGAGTTCGCCCGGGAGGTCGCGGCCCTCGGAGGCGAGCACGCGGCGCGGTTCCTCGCCCTGTACTGCGGCACCTGTCAACTCGTGTACTGCTTCGACCACTGGAAGGTCGACTACTCGGACGAGCCGCCCCACTCGTTCGGCCAGTGCCCGCAGGGCCACTGGCGCGTCATCGACATGGGGTAGCAGGACTCCAACAGGAGGCGTGGGTCATGACGGACGAAACACAGACGGTGTGGAAGTGCCCGAAAGACGGGGCGGTCATGCAGCCGCTGGGGCGGCGGGGGCGCGGCGGGGCATGGCGCTGCCCCATGTGTGGCGCCATCTTCCTCGACACCGAGGCCATGCGGCGCGGACGGCCAGGCAGTCCTCCGTGGTGGGCCCCGATCGTTACCAGCGTCCTCGTGAGCCTGTTGGCCACGGTCGTGGCTCGGCGGCTGAGGAAGCGTTCGCCGAAGGAGTCGTCGCCCGTCGGGTGGTGATGGAACCGACCCCTGCGCCGCTGATCGAGCACCGGGCGGACGTTCCCGACCCGCTCACATTCGTCCGCCTGTTCGCGACGACGGGCTGGGACCCGCAGGGTCGCCTCACCGCCGCGGCGGCCGCCGAGGCGCTCACGCCCACTTGGTATGCCGTGTCGGCGTACGAGGGGGAGCGTCTTGTGGGGACCGGGCGGATCATCGGCGACGGCGTCCTGCACGCCCTGCTCGTCGACGTGATCGTCGACCCTGCCTACCTCAGGCGGCTAGACTCCGCCCCTTGGAGGTGTCTCGCGTGGACCTGCTGGCCGTCACGATCCTGGGCATCAAGTTCAGCGGTACGTTCGCACTCGAAGTGGTCGTCGGTGTCGTCGTGGTCGCTGCCATCGCGTGGTTCGTGCTGAGCCGCCTGCGGCGCTGACCCGACCTCCAGCGGCTCCCGTCCAGATGCGCTCGCTCGTCATCCGCCGCGCCCTGGCCTTCTTCCTGCCGGTCGCGGTCCTCGCCACCCTGTGCTGCGGCCTCGTCTACGGGGCGGTCCAGCAGGACCTCCGGATGGGAGCGAACAGTCCGCAACTCCAACTGGCCGAGGATGCCGCCCGTTCGCTCGACGCCGGAACACCAGCGACGACGCTCGTCGGCTCGGCCACGGTCGATCTCGCCGTCAGCCTCGCCCCATTCGTCGAGATCTTCGACCCCGCCGGGCACGTCCTGGCGACCGATGGCCAACTCGACGGCCGCGACCCGGTCCCGCCGCCCGGCGTCCTCGACGCCGCCCGTCAGAACCCGCCGAACGCAGTGACGTGGGAGCCACGTGCGGGCGTCCGGATCGCGTCCGTAACGGTCCCCTGGCATGGCGGCACCGTGCTCGCAGGGCGCTCCCTGCGCGAGGTCGAGCGGCAGGAGGACAACATCCTCCTGCTCGCGGCGGCGGCCTGGATCGTGATGCTCGGTGCGCTTGCGGTGGCCGCCCTCGTCGCGGCGTGGCTGTGGCCGCGCTAGGTTCCCTGCGCCTCCCCGAACCACGTGGTCGTGCCGTCGAAGAGCAGCACACCACCCGGCAACAGAACTGCCTGCTGCGCTCTCTCGCTCGGGATGTCGCCGGTGACGGGGAGCCGCTGCCACGCGAGGCCGTCGGTCGAGGTCCAGACACCGGCATCAGCCCCGCCCCGCACGGCGACCATGCGATGGCCATCGCCGACGAGCGCCCCGTTCGGCCCGCTGCCGCAGCCTTCGCCCTGACACGTGGTCGGCCCGAGGGGCGGCCAGTTGGGCAGGGCCCGCCAGGCGTAACCGTCGGCCGACTGCCACCACAGCGTTGCGCCCGGAGTCGAGAAGGTGGTGCCGACCGCGACGAGCCCGTCGTGGCCCGCCACGAGCGCGGTCGCGCCCCAACTCGGGCCCGTGCTGGCAAGGATGAACGCAGATGCCGTCGCCATGTCGAGCGAGTAGGGGCCGGTCCACGTTGCCCCGCCTGTGGACCCGAAGGCAACGGCGCGGTCGTGTTCGGTGTCCACGGGCAGGGCCCCGACGGCAGTGAACCCGGAGGCCGTCCCGACGATGTCCTTGATCCAGAACCCCGCAGGGAGCGCAGCGGCGGGAAGTGTCTGCCAGTGGACTCCATCGACAGTGGTCGCCACATGGGTCGGTGGCAGGGGAGAGACGGCGACGAGCCCCGCCGGACCCGCCGCCAGCAGGGGAGGCCCATCCCACTGGGCGGGCAGACGGAGGTCGGGCCCCCCGTGGGGCGTCCACGACCGTCCGTCGGGAGAGGTCCAGGCCATCAGGGGGAGCGACGGGCTGTAGGCTGGGCAGGCACCGGCGTTCCCGCAGTCGTAGGAGCCGCTGAGCAGGGTGAGAGCGACGAGGCCCCCGTGGACCTCCGCCATGCCCACGATCTGCAGACCGGGCCAGAACGTGGTCGGCGTGTTGAAGAGCAGCGGCTCCCAGTGCGCTCCGTCGGCTGATGTCCAGACCGGGGTCGAGGAGCCGTCCGACCCGACGGCGATGAAGCCACCACTCCAGCGCAGCACTGAGTGGATGAGCGTCAACGGCTCGTCGGAGGCCAACTTCCGCCAGTGGATGGCCGTCCAGGCCGCGTCGGCCGCTGGCGGGAGGGGCATGTCGAAGGCCGCCCGAGGCGGCCCGGCCGGGAGCGCAGGTGAGGGTGCGCCTGGCAGCGGCATCGTGGCCGAGGGCCCGGCTGAGGGCGATGCGACGGCAGGCGTCGAGGTTGCCGACGCGACCGGTGGTGCGGGTGTCGCAACTGGCAAGGGCGAGGTCGTCGTGCCGCAGCCAGCGAGGGCGATGACGCTCAGCACAACCGCCAGATGCAGACGGGTCACCACGGGTTGGCCTCCACTACGCCCTACTTGAGCACAGACATCGAAACGCCGACCAACACCACGTGTCCGCTCGCGTCCGCGCCCGTCCACACTGCCCAGCCCGCCTCGGTCCACAACTGGTCGGGGGCTATCGCTGCGCCGCCACCGAGGGCTCGCAGGCCGGAGGCTGCGGACCAGACTGCGACCCATGAGGTCCCCACCGCCGCATCGCCGCTCATCGCCGTCCCGTTGCAGGACAGCACGATGAGGCGGTCCTCGGCCCCGGCGGCGCCACAGTTGCGGTTGGCGCGTCCGGGATCGACTGTCTCGACCGTGACGCCGTCCACTCGCACAACCGTCCCGCTCACGCCCCATAACTGATCGAGCGAGGCGATGACGGCGGTCCCGTCAAGGAGGAGGCTCGGTGGGAAGGCGTGGGTTGGACCAGCCACGACGCCGAGCGGAACCTGACGCGGCGAGCCGCTCATGATCGAGGTCGTCATGACCCGCCAGTCCGGGGTCGGTCCATCGGTAAGTCCGTTGGCCGTCTCCGACCATGCCACCGCCGTGGACGAGAGAACGATCTGATAGACCTGCATCGGGCTGGCGTAGGTCCGGCCGTACGTCAGGCCGAAGGTGCCGCTGGGCAGCGGCCGGACGAGCACGGTTGAAGCCGCACCGGCCGCTTCGACGGCATACGCGACCTCGTCAGCGGCGAGGGCGACTGGCGGGGTTGCCGGGTAGGGACAGGCGAGGCCCGCAGCCCCGGGCAGTTCGAAGGCCCGCGCCGCCACCCCGGTGTCGATCTTCCGGAATGAGCCGCTCGGCAGGCCATTTGCCCCGAGCGCAGCCGCGAGGATGCGCCACGCACGCGGCTGGCTCTCCTGCTGGCTGCAGGTGAGCCAGCTCTGGCTCGCGCCCGGGATGGTTGGCCCCGACACGGCCACGACGATCCACGCGCCGTCGGTCCGCACTTCGTCGATCTGCTCGTCTGCCACCAGCGGCAGCGGGACCGCTCGTTCCGAGCCGCCGCCAGCGTCGGCGACGTAGAGGGTCCGGCTACCGATGCCCAGCAGGTAGGCATACGGGCCGGTCGGTGCGGCTCCCGCCTGTACCCCCGGGGAGTCTGGGATCGGCGACATCCTGATGGCGGCTGGCGGAACAGCCATCGACGGCATCCCTTCGTCAACGGTCACCGGGGCAGAGGACGAGGGCGTCGGCGCGGTGGCGGACGGCGACAGCGGTGTTCCGGTCGGCGTGGGGGTGGAGGCGGACTCCAGCGCTATGGCAGACGGAGCCGGGGTAGCAGGCTGGCTCCCACACCCGGCGATCAGGGCCGCCGCGAGCGTCAGAGCCCCCAGTGAACGGCGCATCTCCCCTCCGACGTCGGCGGTCGCCTAGTAGTTGCGCGGAACACGTGAACTCGTCGCGCCGAGGGTATGCCGCCGGGCCGCAGACACAAGAGCCGTTTGTGCTCCTCGGCCGGACGAGTCCCGGGAGGCTCCGGGAAGATGCCTCTGACTCCGGTCGATGCGGCTCGGAAGGCGCACCCAGCCCGACCTCAGACGAGTAAGGAGGGTTGGCGGCCGGTGGTACCGTGAATCTCCCGAGCGTCCCAGAAGCCGCAGCAGTGGGGAGATCGGCATGAACGAGAGTCCATGGCATCGGCACGTGTCGCCGATCTTCTTCCTGCTGCTGGTCATCGCCGGTCTGCTGGTCGGGTTCGTCGCCCTCTTCCTGCTCCCCGAGGTCGCCCACGCGGTCGGTGGGTGACTGGGCCGTCGGGGACGGAGAGGGTTCAGCACATGCGGCTGAGGCACTGGATGGTCGGGGTCGGGCTCGGCGCGGTCGGAGGCGGCTCCGCGCTTGTCGTCGGCGTCGTCGCCTTGCTGGTCCTCGTCCCCGGGCTCGTGTGGACGGCCCGCGAGCCGACGCGGCCGCTCGGTCTGGCCGGGCTTCTCGTCGGGGTCGGCGTTGGGGCGGGAGGCTTGCTGGCAGCCGCTGGGGGCGGCTGCGCCGCGTTCAACACGACGACCGTGGGTGTCGTCCAGTCCTGCTACTCGGTCGACATCGCTCCGTATCTCGCGGTCGCCCTGCTGCTGCTCGTGGCGGGTGGAGTTCTGACGGTCGCCGCACTGCGACGCACGATCCGCTCTACACGGACCGCGCATGGTCTGACGAAGTAGGAGGTGCGGCGATGGAGATGGTGCTCACGGTGGTTCTCGCGGTCGTCATCTTCTTCGGGGTCGTGGTCGCGCTCTTCTTCGTGATCACGCGTGGAACGCGGATGCTCTTCGGGCCGAGCCGGAGGCTGGAAGCGGAGATGGGTCTCGATGCGCTCCGGGCACGCTTGGCTCGGGGCGAGATCACCGCGCAGGAGTTCGAACAGGCCAAGCGGGCGCTCGGCGCCTGACCCTGTGTGAGGGTCCTCGGCGAGCCAGTCTGTCGCTCAGCGGCCCTTGGCGCGGATGTCCGGGTGATGGGGCAAGAGGTTGTGCGCTCCGCACGCCGGGCAGGCCACCCGGCTCATCCTCGATCCGGCC
>JBBIIL010000125.1:0-6401 GCA_037446495.1 Chloroflexota bacterium
CACCCTTGGGCACGTACACGAACGAGCCGCCGGACCAGACCGCGCTGTTCAGCGCCGCGAACTTGTTGTCCTCGGGCGGGACGACCGTGCCGAAGTACTGGCGGAAGATCTCCGGGTACTCCTTGAGCGCCTGGTCGGTGCCCATGAAGACCACGCCGATCTTGCTGAGCTCCTCGCGGACCGAGTGGTAGACCACCTCGGAGTCGTACTGCGCCCCCACCCCGGCCAGGAACTTGCGCTCGGCCTCTGGGATGCCCAGCTTCTCGAACGTCGCCTTGATCTGCTCCGGGACGTCGTCCCAGGACTTCTCCTCGCGTTCGGACGGCTTGCGGTAGTACACGATCTTGTCGAAGTTGATCGCATCGAGGCCATCGGTCCACAACGGCATCTTGCGCTTGACGAAGTGGTCATAGGCGCGCAGCCGGAACTGCAGCATCCACTCAGGCTCGTCCTTGAATCGACTGATCTCCACGACGGTGTCGCGCGTCAGCCCGCGCTTGGTCTCGGCGAGGTAGACGATGTCGTCGTGGAAGGCGTACTGGTCGCGCTCGTCGCGGACCAGGTCACGGGTTGAGCTCATGGCAGCTCCGGTGAAGGCGGCTGGCGCCGCGGGGGCGATTCGGCGGGGTGTTCGGGTTGCGGCGAGGCCGGGACGGCCGCGGGCACGGTTGGGGACGCGACCCATTGGCTAATCCCGAGTGGAATTATCGGAATTGGCGGCCGAATCGTCAACGTGGTCCGCGAAGCGCTCGTCCCGGGTGCGTCGGGCGGTCGCGCCGCGCGCAGCGTGTCGACGCCGCGGCCGTGTCGCCTTGCCCGCACGGCTAGATCCCGGACACGGCCTCGAGGCGCCCGTCGGCGATGGCCGCGGTCACCGCCGCGAAATCGCGGTCGTTCTGGTCCGCGTAGGCCTCGCTGAAGTCAAGCATGGCGCGGTCGAACTTGTCGCTGCCACCGAGGTAGGCCGCGAGCGCCACGGCGGAACCGGAGCGCGCGTGCGCTCGGGCGAGCGCCCAGCCGCAAACGCGCGCGTAGGCCAGGACCCCGGGCTCGCGGAACAGCTCGAGCTCCGCCGACAACTTCCCGTCCCACAGCTGCCGATAGTAGAAGTGGCGCTGAGCCTCGCCCTTGCCGGTGGCCCAGCCGAGGAACACGTCGCTGGCCGCCTGCATGAGACGCTGGCCCTCGACGACGCGCTGCCCGTGGTGCCTCTGTACGGCCCGCCCGAGGTATGGCTCGAGCACGGACGCCTGCGCCTCCTTCATTTGAAGGAACAGCGGGTCACGTTCGTCAACGCCCTCGAGATACGCGATCAGGCAGAGCGTGCCAACCGACCCCACGCCCACCACCTTGCGGGCCACGTCGACCACGCGGTAACGATCCACAAGCTGGCGCCGGTCGGCCGGGAGCGTGCGGCGGTAGTCTGCGAGCGTGGAGGAGATGATCTCTTCTGACAGGTCATCCATCATCCGCACGACGAGGGGCGGGCTGTCGACGATCCGGCGGCGCCCGTCCACCACCTTGGTGAGCTTCTGCAGGGCGCCCAGGCTGTTCCGCCGCGTCGCCGCCGTCTCGAGCGACGCCGCAAGGGCTTTACGCCGCTCCGGCGCGAGGATCGAGTTGATGTCGTCGACGGTGATGTGGCTGTACCAGGCTGGCAGCGTGCTACCGACGGCGAGCTCGCGGAGGCGCCCGCGGTACGAGGCGACGGCATAGACCAGCGCGCGGTGCGCCATGGCGCGGCTCCAGCCCAATGAGCGGCCCGCGACGATGAAGCTGGCGGCCATGCGCTTGACGTCCCACTCGAACGGGCCGGGCAGGGTCTCGTCGAAGTCGTTGACGTCGAAGACCATCTGGCGCTCGGGCGACGAGTAGATGCCGAAGTTGGACAGGTGGGCGTCGCCACAAAGCTGGACGCGGAGCCGCGTCCTGGGCGCTGGCGCGAGGTCCGAGGCAAGGATGGCGGCAGCGCCCCGGTAGAACGTGAACGGGCTGACCCCCATGCGGCCGTGACGCACCGGCACGAGGTCCGGGACGCGGCTGGCAGCCTGGGCCTGAAGGATCGCCACGGGATCCGGACGGCCGGCGGAGGGCTCGAATGCGCCATGGGCCTTGCGCGGGACGCGGTCGCGCTCTGCCGCCCCCAGGCCGATCTGATCTGCGCGCGAGAGGTGGCGGACCCTGCCTGCCGCGGTGAGGCTGGCGCGCTCACCTGCATGCTCGGTGACGGACATCGGCCAATCTCCCTCGCGCCAAGGCGGCCTGATCGGCTGCTCACGCGAAGGATGCCACCCTCGGGCACCGTTCGCGAGGCGTGGCCCGTGCGGCCCTCACGGTGGGTCGGTAGCCCATTGCCGAAAGTGCGGGCCCCACCTTGAGCCTCGGCGCGGGCCGTCGACTGGCGTGCTCGTGAGCCGGGGCGCGCCCGACCCTATCACCGGTGCTCGGCCAGTCTCGGCCGGAGCGCCGCCGCCAGGCCGCGATGACGGACGGTCCGTGGCAGGGTCACGCGAGTCGCGTCAGCGAAGGCCGCGTGCGCGCGCAGCGCCTCCGCCAGCGCATCCAGGAAGCCATCGTGGGCCTCGTCGAGCGGGTCGAAGCCGTCCTCCCACCACAGGTCGAGCACGCGCAGGGCCTTCGCCTTGCGATCGATCCGGGGCTCGATCCGGCCCACGAGCCGGTCGCCATAAAGCAGCGGCAGGACGTAGTAGCCCCAGCGCCGCTTGGCGGCCGGCACGTAGACCTCCCAGCGGTAGTCGAAGCCGTAGAGACGCAAGAGCAGGTCGCGCTCCCAGGCGAGCGGGTCGAGCGGGGCGAGGAACGCCACCCCGGGTGCATGCCCGCCGGGTCGGCCGACCGCCCACGGGTGCGCCAGCGGGCCCTCGGCCGCCACCTCGACCTCGGCCACGTCCAGCAGCGGCATCGATGGCGCCGGGATGTAGCGGTGGCCGCGCAGCCCCTCCACGACGACCGGGACGATCTCGCCCCGTGCCTCGAGCTCAGCGCGCAGCTCGTGTCGGTGCGCGGTGCTGAGCGCGATGCCCGCCCAGAGCGCGTCCTCGCCCGTGGCGCCCAGCAGGCCGTTCGCCTGATAGCGCGAGCGCAGCCTGTGGAGCCGCTGCTCGTGCTCGGGCAGGCGCTGGGTCAGGAGGTCGGCCGGGAAGAGTCGCTCGGTCAGGTCGTAGACACGGCGGTTCCCCTCGCGGCGCGCGATGGCGATGATCCCGGCCTCGGCAAGGGCCTCGAGCAGGGCACGCACCTGGTTCGTGGGGCGCCAGTACCAGTCGATCGTCGCGCGGGGCTCGATGTCGGTGGAGCTCAGGGGGCCGCCCTCGCGGATGCGGGTCAGCAGCTCCTCGACCAGCGGCGCGTGCTCGTCAAACGATCCTGCTTCGTGCTCCGCCCGGACGCGGTCCCACGTGAGGCGGTAGTACGGGAGCTCGGCGGTCGGGACAAGGGAGAGCATCTTGTTGTACGTCTCGTACAAGACGCGGTCGCGGTAGAGCAGGCCGTCCGTCCAGGCGCGCCGGTAGCCTGCGATCCGAGCGAGGAGGACCAAGTCGTGGTTGCGGCCGGCAACCTCGAGGGGGTCGAACTGGAGTGAGCCGACGCGGTCGAGGACGCGCAGCACGGACGCGGGATCGGCTGGCAGCGCGCGCGGCGGCGTCAGCAGGTGGTGGTGCGCGAGGTAGCGGCGCGCGACGCGCGCGGACACGTGGCGGGGCGGGTGTGTCACCCGCGGATGGTACGGGGCGGCGATGTCAACCGTCGGACGTCGCTCCGATGTGCGCTGCGTTGACAGTCATCTCGTAGAATGCCCTTCTCGCGTCGGCATGCGCCGGCCACCAGTCGTTCCATGAGGGAATCCATGGCCTACGGACCCGTCCAGTACATGGTGCTCGCCTTCCCCGGCAACCAGTTCCGCGGCGAGATCGCCCCGGCACTCTCCGACCTTGTCGATTCGGGCACGATCAACCTGCTCGACCTGGCGTTCATCCACAAGGACCCGGCTGGCGAGGTGACGATCCTCGAGGTCGAGCAGGAGCCCGACGAGGTCTTCCAGGCCTTCGAGCGCCTGACCGCGCACGAGGGCGGCATCATCAGCGACGACGACATGCGCGCGATCGGCGCGAGCCTCGATCCCGACAGCTCTGCGCTGATCGTGGTCTGGGAGGACATCTGGGCTGCCCGGTTCGCCGGCGCGGTTCTCGACGCGGGCGGCGTGCTCGTCGACCTGCAGCGCATCCCGGCAGAGGCCGTCGAGTCGGCCGTCGCGTGGCAGCACGAACCTGCATTCGAATAACAGGAGACGCGAAATGATGAGGAGACGTCGAGGCCCGAGCCTCATCGGCGCTGCGGCGACAACCGCAGTCGTCGTCGGCACCGCCGGCGCGGTAAGCGGCAAGCAGCAGGCAGCCGCCCAGCAGCAGGCAGCCGCCCAGCAGCACGCAGCCGCCCAGCAGCAGGCAGCGATCGATCAGGCGGCGGCCCAAGCCGTCGCAGCACAGCAGGCCGCCTCGGCCCCCGCCCCGGCCGCTGCGGCCGGCGGGTTCAGCCCGGAGGCGATGGAGCAGCTCAAGCAGCTGGGCGAGCTCAAGGCCGCGGGCGTGCTGAGCGACGAGGAGTTCGCAGCCGCGAAGGCGAAGCTCCTCGGCTAAGTCCTTCGCATCAGTTCAGCCCCCGTCGGCTTCGGCTGGCGGGGGCTGTTTGATTCCCGGGGAGGGCTACGACTGACCGAGGCCCAGGCCACCTGCGCGCAGGACTCGCAGTGTGCCCCTCGCCTCAAATCCGAGTCGGGGCCCGGCCATGCCGGACTCTCGTTGCGTCTGGATCACCCCACGGCCGTCGGTGCCGACCCCTGCGCACGATCGCCGCTGGCAAAGGCTCGAGCCCGCTGGTCTGGTGCGCCCGGCTCACCGCCGACCACGAAGCGCGCCGGTCAGCTTGATGTCCGGCGTCACCGGGTACCCCCACCATCGGCCCATGCCCCCAAACCACCAATCCGGGGTACCTTCACTCGCGAATGCTTCGGTGACACCGAACCATCAGTTGCCAGCGAAGGAACCGAACCATCCAATCTGTCGAACGTGTCGCCATCGTCGAGGAGGTCATCGCCGGCTACGAGGACTTCATGCACCGCATGGCGGGCAACCATGCGCCGGAGTTCCTCGAGATCCCCGTGACGATGCCCCAGGCCAAGCTCCTGTACCTCCTCGGCGCGTCCGGCGACCTCCACATGTCCCTGTTGGTCACCCGTCTCGGCGTCTCCCTCTCCACCGTCAGCGGACTGGTTGACCGGATCGTGGAGGCGGGCCTTGCCACCCGTCGCGAGGATCCGATCGACCGCCGCCAGGTTGTCGTCGGGCTCACGCCCGCCGGCAGTGACTTCATCGACCGCTTCCGGGAGCTCAACGCGCGCGGCATGCGTCAGCTCCTTGCCCAGCTCGACGACACGGAGCTCGGCATCGTGCGCACCGCGGTCGGCGCTCTGGCCCGCGCCGCCGAACGGCTGGCCGACCGCTCGGAGGGCGAGGCGAGCACCCACGCAATCGCCCCGTCCCCCACTGGAAAGGACCCTGCATGAGCCGCCTGTCCGAGTTCGCGGTCGGCAAGCGGAGCGTCACGCTCCTGCTGGCCGCGGCCCTGTTCATCGCGGGCATCTCCGCGTGGGGCGCCCTCCAGCAGGAGCTGCTCCCCAACATCTCGCTGCCCATCATCACCGTGATCGCGCCGTTCCCGGGCGCGGGCGCATCGGACGTGGCCGACGCAGTCACGAAGCCCATCGAGCGTGCGATCGGTGGGGTCCCGCGGCTCGAGAGCATCTCGTCGTCCTCCGCCAACTCCATCTCGCTGGTCGTGGCGCAGTTCTCCTACGGCACCGACGTCAAGGAGACCACGGCGACGATCGAGTCCAACCTCCAACAGGCGAAACTGCCCGCGAGCGTGTCGGCGCAGGTCAGCGCACTGGACATCAACGCCTCCCCGGTCATCATCGCCGCGGTCGCAGCGAAGAGCGGCACCGCGCTCGCGGACGCCGGGGCGATCGTGACCAAGGAGATCCAGCCGGCGCTCCTGGGCCTCGACGGCGTCGCGTCCGTCGATGTTGCGGGCGGCGAGGAGCAGCAGATCCTCGTGACGCTCGACGCCCAGAAGATGTCCGACGCCGGCGTCACCGCCGCCCAGGTCACGGGCGTGCTCGCGGCGAACAACCTCACGGTTCCGTCGGGCCAGATCGTAGGCAACGGCCTTCGCATTCCGGTCTCGACGATCGGTCAGATCTCCACCTTGGACGAGATCAAGAGCCTCGTCGTCGGGATGAAGCTGCCGGCGGGCTCCGGAGGCACGACGGCCCCGGCGGGCTCAGCGGCGCCGGGCGCATCGGCCCCGGCGGGCTCAGCGGC
>JBBIIL010000126.1:0-6266 GCA_037446495.1 Chloroflexota bacterium
GCGGGCGATGACGGCCGCCCAGGCTGCGAGCGCGCTCGGGAACGACCTGCGCGGCACGACGACCCTGCTCGACGCGCTCGTCGGCATCGGCCTGATCGAGAAGGAGCACGGCTTGTTTCACTGCCCTCCCGGCACGGCCGAGCTGCTGTCGCGCGGGTCGTCGGCCTCGCTGGCGCCGATGCTCATGCACTCCGTCGCCCTGTGGCGGCGCTGGTCGGCGCTCACGGACGTGGTCCGAGACGGCAAGCCGGCCCAGCCGCCGGAGCCGGAACAGCGGGAGATGGACCGAGAGGCGTTCATCGGCGCGATGCACACCGTCGGGGCGCGGATGGCCGCCGAGGTGGTGGCCGCGATCGAGCCGGGCCACGCCGCCCGACTGCTGGACGTGGGCGGCGCCTCCGGGACGTACACGCAAGCGTTCCTCGAGGCCTGCCCGGATATGCGGGCGACGCTGTTCGACCTGCCGCCTGTCGTCGAGATCGCGCGCAGACGGCTGGGTCCGACTGCCGTGATCGACCGTGTCGCCTTCGTTGCCGGCGACTTCTACCGGGACGAGCTGCCGCGCGGGCACGATCTCGCTCTGCTCTCCGCCATCATCCATCAGAACAGCGCCGAGCAGAACGTCGAGCTGTTCCGCAAGATCCGCCGGGCGCTGACCCCCGGCGGGCGCCTCATCATCCGCGACCACGTGATGAGCCCGGACCACACGCAGCCGGCGCGGGGCGCGCTCTTTGCGGTCAACATGCTGGTCGGGACGCATGGCGGCGGCACGTACTCGTTCGAGGAGATCCGCGGCGCCCTCTCCTCCGCGGGCTTCACGGCCGTTCGCCTCTTGCAGGCCGACGAACTGATGAACGGCTTGGTCGAGGGGTTCACGCCGACCTAGCGATGAGCTCGCTCCTCCTGGTCCAAGCATGGGGCAGGCCGTTCGCGCGCTGGTGCGCCCTTCTTCCGGTCGCCGGGCGCCGATCCTCGCTGGCGCGCTGTCCCTCCTCAACCGGCGCCACCGCGCGCAGCTGCGGCCTGGTCCCTGAGCCGAGACCGGCCCGCAGCGACCGGCGGTATCATCCGCACGACGAGAGAGGGGCTCTTCGGCCCCTCTCCCACCCTGGAGGAATTGCATGAGATGGATCGACCGTGCTGGCCGGAGAATGCCGTTCGGGCTCGTCATCGGGGCGATGTTGTCCGCTGGGGTGGCGGCGGCCCAACCTGCGCCACCGGCGCCGGTGACCTACCCCGGACTGCCGACCGAGATCCCCGCCAGCTTCACGCCGGTCACCGATACGTTCGACTACGTCCGGCGCGACGTGATGATTCCCATGCGCGACGGGGTGCGGCTGCACACCGTCATCCTGGTGCCGAAGGGCGCGACGCGTGCGCCCATGCTACTTACGCGCACGCCCTACGACGCGACGGCGATGACCACCCGCGAGCAGAGTCCGCACCTCGGCCCGACCCTCGCAGGCTACGACAACGCCACCGACGTGATCGTCGAGGGCGGGTACATCCGCGTCGTCCAGGACATCAGGGGCAAGCACGGCTCCGAGGGCGACTACGTCATGAACCGGCCGATGCGCGGCCCGCTTAACCCGACGCCGGTCGACGAGGCCACCGACACGTACGACACCATCGACTGGCTGGTCAAGAACGTGCCCGAGAGCAACGGCCGCGTCGGCATTTTGGGCATCTCCTACGACGGCTTCCTGGCGCTGACCGCGCTCGTCAACCCGCACCCCGCGCTCAAGGTGGCGGTGCCGATGAACCCGATGGTCGACGGCTGGATGGGCGACGACTGGTTCCACAACGGCGCGTTCCGCCAGCAGAACCTGCCCTACATCTACGACCAGGAGGCGACCCGCGACTCGAAGGCCGTGTGGTGGACGGACTGTTACGACGACTACGACACTTTCATGCGGGCGGGGTCGGCAGGCGAGCTCGGCCGCCTCCGCGGGCTCGAGCAGGTCGGCTTCTGGCGCAAGCTGCTCGAGCACCCGAGCTACGACCCGTTCTGGCGCGAGCAGGCGATGGACCGCGTCCTGGCGGCGCAGCCGCTCGAGGTCCCGGTGATGCTGGTGGACAGCCTGTGGGACCAGGAGGACATCTACGGCGCGATCGCCGTCTACCGGGCGATCGCGGCGAAGGACACCGGCCACGACAAGGTGTTCCTCGTCCTCGGCCCGTGGCACCACGGCCAGGAGATTCACGACGGCAGCACGCTGGGCCCGCTGCGGTTCGGGAGCGACACCGGGCTCTACTTCAGGCAGCACATCCTGCGGCCGTTCCTCGACCACTACCTCAAGGACGGGGCACCGGCCGACGGCGTGGCGCCGGTCGAGGCGTTCGAGACGGGGAGCAACGTGTGGCGGCGGCTGCCGGCGTGGCCGGCCGGGTGCGCGAGCGGCTGCTCGATCAAGGCGACGCCGCTCTACCTCGCCGCCGGAGGCACGCTCGAATTCGCCCAGCCGAAGCCGGGCGACGCGCCGTTCGACGAGTACGTCTCCGACCCCGCCAAGCCCGTGCCGTTCATCCCGCGGCCGGTGCGGGCGAGCGGCGGCACCTGGGCGGATTGGTTGGTGACCGACCAGCGGGAGGCGTCGGGGCGGCCCGACGTGCTCGCGTTCGTCTCGGACGTCCTCCATGAGCCCGTGAAGATCGCCGGACAGCCGGTGGCCAACCTCGTCGCCTCGACCAGCGGCACGGACTCCGACTGGGTGGTCAAGGTGATCGACGTCTACCCCGACGAGGTGGCGGACCAGCCGGCGATGGGCGGCTACCAGCTCATGGTCTCGGCCGACATCTTCCGCGGCCGGTACCGCGAGAGCCTGGAGAAGCCGACGCCGATCGCCGCGGGCGAGCCGCTGCTCTACCGCTTCGCCCTGCCCACGGCGAACCACGTCTTCCTCCCCGGCCACCGGATCATGGTCCAGGTCCAGTCGAGCTGGTTCCCGCTCTACGACCGCAACCCGCAGACGTTCGTGCCCAACATCTTCTGGGCCAAGCCGGCGGACTATCGCAAGGCGGTCCAGCGGATCTACCACGCGCCCGGCCGGGCGAGCTTCGTCGAGCTGCCGCTTCTCGTGCGCCCCTGACGCCGGCCGCCGCCGGGCCGGTGACAGCGCCCTCAGGGGCCGGCAACCTGGGTCTTGGTGTCGGTCCGGGTATACGGGCCCGCGTGGTCGACGGTGGTTGACAAGGGCGGTTCCGTCCATCACCTTGCCTCCGTGCTGGTCCGCCCCGATTTCAACCCCATCGCCCTGAAGCTCGGGCCCGTCGCGATCCACTGGTACGGCATCATGTACTTGCTGGGCTTCGTGACGTTCTGGCTGCTGGCCGGCAAGCGCCTGAGGGACCAGCCGTACGCCCGCGATGGTTGGACCTCGCGCGACATCGAGAACCTGCTGCTCGCCGGCGTGCTGGGCGTCATCATCGGAGGGCGCACGGGCTATGTACTGTTCTACCAGCCCGGCTACTACTTCGCCCACCCCGCGGAGGTCGTCGCGATGTGGGACGGCGGGATGTCCTTCCACGGCGGCCTCATCGGCGTGATGGCCGCGATGTGGATCTTCGCCAGGACGCGCAAGGTGTCATGGTTGGACGTGATGGATTTCGTCTCCCCCTTGGTGCCGCCCGGCCTCGCGTTCGGGCGCATCGGCAACTTCATCAACGGCGAGTTGTGGGGCCGGCAGGCGCCCGCATGGTGGCCGGGCGCGATGATCTACCCGGAATCGGGAAGCATGGTCCCGCGGTTTCCGTCCGAGCTCTATGAGATGGTCCTGGAAGGCATCGTGCTGTTCGCGGTGCTGTGGCGGCTGTCGCGCAGGGAGCGCGCGCGCGGCTTCATCGGGGGGTGCTTTTCGCTGGGCTACGGACTGGCGCGCTTCATCGTCGAATTCACGCGCCAGCCCGACGCCTTCCTCGGCTATCTCTGGTTCGGCCTGACCATGGGGCAGTTGCTCTCGCTCCCGCTGATCGCGTTGGGCATCGCCATGATCTGGTCGTCCAGGCGTCGCGCCGCCCGCCCGGGCAAGGCCGCTTCCGCCTGAGTGGTCGCCCGCGGCTCGGCGCACCGGCAGGAGTCGATCCGCGGGCGGGGCGATGCGCGGGCCTCGAGTCGGGCCCGTCAGTTCCATTGCGCCGGGTCGTCCTCGGGGGGTCGCGAGCCTTCGCCGCCGCCGCGCGCCCGTTCCTCCAGCGCCCACCCCTCGCGCAGCAACGCGTCGCGCTCCCTCCGGCGCCTGATCGCGAGCAGGGCCAGCATCGTGATCGCCATCCACAGCACCGTCGAGCTGGTGAGGACCGGCACCCATGTCGTCCAGAACGTCTCTCTTCGGAAGTAGCCCCGTGCGAACCGGTTGACGCTCTCCCCGGCGGCGGCTTCGAAGGCGTCGTCGAAGCCGGCGCCGCGCGAAACCCCGGCGAGAATCCTGGCCACCACCCCGTCGCCGTGCTGCCGCAACAGGTACCGCACGAGCGCGGCCGAAAGCGCGTACGAGCGGGCAACGGCCGCCGCGTCGCCGGAGAACCCCGCGTCCAGCTCGGTGAGCGAGCGCGGCCCGCGCCCGATCGTGGCCAGGACCACGCGCGCTCCGTCCTCGATCCCCCACTCGCGGGCCGCCACCGTCGCCGTGCCCTCGTTGAACCAGCGCGGGACGGTCCCGCCGCCCGCCGCACGCGCGAGGAGCATGTGGGCGACCTCGTGGTGAAGGAGCGCCTCGAGGTTTCCGTCGGGGTACGAGGGGACGCGGCCGGGGAAGAGCACGACGGTGTCGAGCTCCGGGACCGCGTAGCCGCTCACCCACGACGCCACGTTCGCCGCGAGCCTCGAGCCCTCGGGCGCCAGCACAACCCGGATCGGCGGTCCCGGCCGGCGGACGCCGACGAGCTCCATGACCGGACCCCAATCCCCTCCCTCGAGCGCGCGCACGGCGGACGCCTGGCGCGCCAGCGCGGGCGGCGCCTCGACCTGCAGCGCCGGAGCGTTGCCGGCCCGCGTGCCGGGTGTCGAGGCCGCGAGGGAGGGGCCGAGCGCAAGCGCTCCCGCGACCAACCCGCCCCTCAGCCACCATCCGCCTCCCACGTGCGCCTCCCGTTCCAGGCTAGCAAATGCGCGTGCAGCCCCTGGCCAGGGGAGGGCCTTCGGTCAGCCGAGCAGCTCGTGGGCCTCGCGGAGGACGTCCCGAATGGGGATCGACTGCGGGCACTTCGGCTCGCAGTCGCCGCACTCGATGCAGGCGTCGGCCGCCTGGCCGCGGGAGACCAGGATCGCCTTGTAGAGCCCCGAGGTGGCCGCGCGCGAGTCGAACATGGCGGCCGTGTTGACCATCGAAAACACGTCCGGAATGAGCACGCCGTTCGGGCAGGGCAGACAGTAACCGCACGTCGTGCATGGGACCTTGATCCGCCCCAGGTAGTAGCGGCGGACCTCCGCGGCGAGGGCCAGCGCGGCCTCGCTCAGGGCCCCGGGCGATGCAAGGTTGGCCAGGGCCAGGTTCTCGCGGAGCTGTTCTTCCGCGTTCATCCCCGAGAGGGCTGTCACGACCCCGGCGTGGTCCCACACCCATCGCCACGCCCACTCGGCCGGCGGCCACCCCGTCCCGCCACGGGCCCAGATGCCCCGGACCGGCGCCGGCGGGTTCGCGGCCAGGAGGCCCCCGCGAAGCGGCTCCATCGCGATCACACCGACTCCCCTGGAGGTCGCCAGGCGCAGACCGGCCAGCCCCGCCTGGAAGTCCACGTCGAGCAGGTTGAACTGGATCTGGCACGACTCCCAGTCGTACCCCTCGAGGACCTCGGCGAAGGTGTCGGGTGAGCCATGGAACGAGAAGCCGGCGTGGGTGATCCGCCCGTCGCCCCTGGCGCGGTCCAGGGCTCGAAGGCCCCCGAGGCGCTTCACGGTCTCCCAGCGTTCGCCGTTCAGCGCGTGTAGGAGGTAGAAGTCCACCCTATCGGTGTCCAGACGCCGCAGCTGTTCGTCCAGGAAACGCTCCCAGTCGCCCTCGGCCTGGACGAGGAACGTCGGGCACTTGGTGGCGAGTTGGACCCGCCGGCGGTAACCGTCCTTGAGGGCGCGGCCCAGGAACGGCTCGCTCTGTCCGCCGTGGTAGGGGTACGCCGTGTCCAGGTAGTTGACGCCGGCGTCGATCGCCTCGCGCAGGAGCCGGGTCGCCCGGGCCTCGTCGATGCGGGCGGGGTCGCCGTCCTGGACCGGCAAGCGCATGCAGCCGAAACCCAGGATCGAGATCGGCAACCCGGGGACCTTGGGGAAG
>JBBIIL010000127.1:0-6207 GCA_037446495.1 Chloroflexota bacterium
GTGGCCATGCCGCCCTGCCCCAGCTCGCGCTCGATGCGGTAGCGCTCCGCCAGGGCGGCGCGAAGGCGGGATACGGGGTCAGTCACGCCGCCGTGCCCCGCGACCCGCCTGCAGCCGCTGGTCAAGGTCCGTGAACCAGTTCAACGTGACGCCCACCGTGGACGAGGCGCGATCTTCACGGACGAATACGAAGTGCCGGCCATCCGGGAAGACATCGTACCCGGCGTCAGCCACGTACGGACGCGTGTCGAAGAGGCGAGCGCGATGGGTGATCAGCACCGGCCCGCCAAGCGCCAGCGTCGCCGCATACAACCAGCCGTCCGCTCCGCGGTAGAACAAGGTGCGACCGGAAGGCGCCCACACCGGTTCGTCTCCGCCGCCGGCGGACACGGCCCAACGGCCGCCGGGGCCCGGGAAGGGGCTCACGTAGACCTCGTCGCGCCCGGATTGACTCTCGACGTAGGCCAGCCACCGTCCGTCGCCCGAGAAGACCGGGCGGCCGGCCCGGCGACCCAGCTGGGGAACAGCCCGACCCACGCTGTCCGGTGCCGCCGCCACGGTGAACGTGGAGGAGACCGAGCCGATTCCTTCCCCGGATTCGTAGGCGATGCGAGCGCCGCCTCGGGACCACGAAAGCCGTGCGAAGGCGATCGCAGGAGCGGCCAACCCGATACGCTGCTCCAGGCCGCCGCCATCGGCCGGTACGGCGTAGATCGCCGACGCGGCACCTCGGGCGGACGAATACGCGATGCGGGCCGCATCCGGAGACCAGACCGGGCTGGTGTTGTGACCCTGCGACGTTAGTCTGGTCAGCGCCCTGGACGTCGTGTCGTACACCCAGATCTGCCCGCCCGCGGCGTCATGGATCTCCATCGCGACGCGGCGGCCGTCCGGGGAAACTGCCGGGAACAGGTAATCTCGCGTGGAGTCGCCCAACTGGTGTTCGGTGCCATCGAGGCCGACGACGACCAGCGTGTTCCTCGAAGCGGCGGCGCCGATCGTGACGAGCGTCCCCGTACGCGAGATCGAAAAGCTCTGAACGTGCTCGACCACCGGCGTCTCGTCCCCGGTGATGCCCTTCCGAAGATCGAACGGGGCCGTCGCCAGCTCGGCGTCGGCGCGGACGAGGAGGTCCCCGCGAACGTACAGCAGGTGCCCGGTGGAGAGGTACTCCACCATGCGGAACACGCCGGGGGCGGTGAGGATCCTGACCACCCGGCTGGCGAGGTTGACGACGGCGACCTCCTGGTGCTGCCCACAGTCGTCCCGGCGGCACCGGAGGAACAGCACGCTCTTCCCGTCCGGCAGCACGGTAGGATCTTCGACGATGCGAGTGGAGTCCCGATAGAGGATCCGTACGGTCCCACCGCGCGCGTCAACTTCCCCGAGGGCGTCCATCGCGATCGGGAAGACGACGGTCCCGTCGGATCCCCAGCTCCCGGTGCTCATGAAGGGATCCGTAGAGTCGGCGAGCGTGATCGGCGTTCCACCCGTGACCGGCACCTTGACGAGTCGCGGGCCGACCCAGAATCCGATCCAGCGACCATCGGGGGAGAAGAAGGGCGCGCGGCCACCCTCGGTCCCGGGAATGAGCGTGGGCTCGATCGCATCGAGCCGGCGCGCGAAGAGCTCGCGCCGGGCCACGCCGGTGGAGTCTCGCGCCATGGCGTCATAGACGAGGATGGTGCCGTCGGGGGAGATGGCGGGAGCGACGAGGAAGTTGCCGAGGGACGGCGTGGGCCTGCCTGGCAGCGCCACATCGAAGCGCGCGACCGGCGCGGAAAGCGAGGCGGGGCCGCGGCGGCTCAGCACCGCCACCGACACCGCCGCCATCGCCACTCCCGCGGTCACCCACGAACGCCAGTCCTGAATCCACGCGCGCGTGCCGGCCGCGGAGCGGGCGGGGGCGGCCCTGGCTGGCGGCGGCGCACCGGCGCGAAGCGCCTCGGCAAATTGCGCGGCCGTGGCGAACCGGTCGGCCGGCAGCTTCTCCAGCGCGGTGAATACCGCCTCTTCCACCCACGGCGGCACCCGTTCCCGGCGCGCTACGATCGGCCCCGGTTTCTCCGTCATCACCTTCGCCACCACCGCCTGCGCCGTCGGGCCCGTGAACGGCGGCTCGCCCAGCAGCATCTCGTACAACACGCATCCCAGCGCGTAGATGTCCGCCCGCGGCGTGATCTCCCGCTCCCCCATCGCCTGCTCGGGGCTCATGTAGCTCGGCGTGCCCAGGCTCAGCCCCGTCTCGGTCATCCGGGGGCCGCCGATCTTCGTCACCGCCAGCGCGATGCCGAAGTCGGCCACCAGCGCGTGGCCTCCGTGCAGCAGAATGTTCTCCGGCTTGATGTCCCGGTGGATCACCCCCTGCTCGTGCGCGTACTCCAGCGCCTCGGCCACCTCCGTCGCGATCCTCACCGCTTCGTCCACCGGCAACTGCTTCTCGCGGCTCAGCCGGTCGCGCAGGCTCTCGCCCTCCACGTACGGCATCACGTAGTAGAGGAAGGAATCCGCGCTCCCCGAGTCGAACAGTGGCAGGATGTGCGGGTGCTGGAGGTTGGCCGTCGTCTTGATCTCGGCCAGGAACCGCTCGGCCCCGATCACGGCCGCCAGCTCGGCGCGCAGGACCTTGAGTGCCACCGGCCGGTCGTGGCGAAGGTCGTGGGCGAGGTAGACGGTGGCCATGCCGCCCTGCCCCAGCTCGCGCTCGATCTGGTAGCGGTCCTGGAGCGCGGCGGCGAGGCGGCCCGTGGCCTCCGTCACGCCGGCGCGTCCTTCTGCATCGTCCGTCCGACGATGATGGTCACGTTGTCCGAGCCTCCGTCGTCGAGCGCGTCCTGGACGAGGTGCTCGCAAACCTGCTTCGCGGACGTCATCGCCGCGAGCCGCTCGGCGATGCGCTCGTCGCTCACGTGCTTGGTGAGCCCGTCGCTGCACAGGAGGTGTACGGCGCCCCATTCGTTCCGGACGCGGGTAATGACGGGCATCGTCTGCTCGCCGCCGATCGCGCTCGAGAGGACGTGGGCGAAGCGCGAGCGCTCCCCGACGGCGCGCGTGAACACGCCCTGGTCCACCAGGTCCTGCGCGAGCGTCTGGTCGCGGCTCACCTGGGTGAGCTGGCCGCCGCGGTAGAGGTAGTAGCGGGAGTCTCCGACTTGGAGGAGGTAGCTCCAGGGCCAGACGCCCATCCAGAGCGTGAGGGTCGTGGCCATCGAGCGCGTCACCCCCTCGGCCTTGGCGCGCTCCAGCACTGCGTCGTGGGAGCGCATCGCCGCTGCCTGGAGCGCGTCAATGAACGACGTCTCGCTGGAGTCCGCGCTGTAGTAGCAGTTCATGCTGCCCACGACGTAGTCGGTCACGATCTCGAGCGCCGTCGCGCTGGCCTTCTCGCCACCCTCGCCGCCGCCGACGCCGTCGGCGATCATCGCCAGGAAGGCGAGCCGCTGGTCGCCGAACGGCAGCCGTGCGCCGTCGGGGAGGCTTGTTTGGAGCATCTGGACGCGCTTGTTGATGGTGGCAAGGAGGAAGTGGTCCTGATTGATCTTGCGCACCTTGCCCACGTGCGTGACGCCGTAGACGTCGATCTCGTCGTCGCGCGGCTTGCGGGTCACGTCGGGCAGCGGAGTGTCGGCAGCACTCATGCGTCACCTCCTGCGGCCTGTGGCGACATGGCGGCGCCACACCTCACCGCTTCACCTTGGCCTTCAGCTCGGCGAACCAGTTCTCGACGTAGACCATCGCGTCGGCGCCGCCGAGGTTGCGGATCATCAGGAAGCGGCCGTCCGGTGCCACGTCGTACTGCTGGCGGTTGCGTGCCGAGCGGTAGCCGGCCACCGAGAACAGCTCCCGCGGCGAGCCGATGGTGAGGGCCGGCCCGGCGACGACGGGCACGGCGATGAAGCGACTCCCGCTCTTGTAGAACAGCTGCCGGCCGTCGCGCGACCAGCGCGGCTCGATGCCTCCGTCGCGGGACACCTGGTGCGTCCAGCCCATGCCGGGGAACGGCGCCACGTAGATCTCACCCCTGCCGGTGGCGTAACCGCACCACGCGAGCCACCGCCCGTCCGGGGAGAGCGCGATCTGGATGGAGATCGTCGAATCCACCACCAGCGGGACGAGGGCGGTATCCCCGGACAGCCGCTTGCCGCGGATGTGCGAGATCCCTCCCTCCTCGTCCGACCGCATCACGAGCCAGCGCCCGTCGGGGGAGATCTGGCCTTCCCAGACGCCGTAGGTGTGATGCAGCAACAGCCTGGCCGGCGCGCTGCCGTCCGCAGGCATCTCGTACAGGTCGAAGGCGTTGTGGGACGATCCGCCTCGCCGGTCGGACGAGAAGACGAGGGAGCGGCCGTCCGGCGTCCAGGTCGGCCTCCAGTTGGCGGTCCCCTCCTGGGTGAGCTTCTGGCGGGAGCCGTCCGCCCTGCGGACCCAGAGCTGCGTCGTCGCGTCGCGGACGCTCACGGCCAGCGTCCGCC
Organism: Chloroflexota bacterium; assembly: GCA_037446495.1. Taxonomy (GTDB): domain Bacteria; phylum Chloroflexota; class Limnocylindria; order Limnocylindrales; family CSP1-4; genus CAIXZV01. The sequence continues at coordinate 4,473 of JBBIIL010000127.1, forward strand.
CGTCGGGCGACAGGGCCGGGTACTCGAAATCGCCACGCCAGGTCGAGTCCACGGGGACGGCGCTCCCGTCCCGCGCGACCCACATCAGCTGCCCTTGCGCGCCGCCCGCCGTGGTGGCGTAGAGCGCCGTCCCCGTCGCCGACATCGCGAAGCTGCCGGGCACGACGTCGTCGATCACGGGCACCGCCCCCGTGGTCACCTTCAGGCGGCCGAGGTCGAAGCCCAGCGCGTACAGACCGCCCGCCCGGTCGGTGTACAACAGCTGGCCGGTCGGCGCGTACCAGGCGCCGGCGGCGTTGTCCACCAGCATGCGATCCTCGCCAGTCCTCAGGTCCAGCACGTGCACGGACGAGGCGATGCCGCAGTTGCCCGGGCATTCGGTGAGCAGCAGACCCCGGCTTCCGGGCAGGGGCGCAACGGTCAGGATGGCGCCGCCCGCTTTCGCGAGGGCCGGCAGCAGCTGCCGGCCGGCTCCCCCCTCGGCGCCGACGGCGTAGAGTCCGGCGTCCGCCGCGTACACGAGGGTGTCGTCGTCCATCCAGGCGCCCGCGTTGTACGTCGCGTTGGCGCGATGCGCGAGGGTCACGGCACCTCCGCCGGTCACAGGGACCTTCTTCAGCGACCCGTCCGGAGTGCTGAACCCGATCCAGCGGCCGTCGGGCGAGAAGAACGGCGACAGCGCGCCTTCGGTCCCGGCCAGCGGCTTGGCCTCGCTCGACTCGCGCAGCTTGCGCATCAGCTGGAGGTGGCCGCCTGCCGAGTCGATGTAGACGATGCTGGACCCATCGGGCGCGACGGCCGCCTGCGTAGCCTCGTTCAGGACGCCGGGATCGAGGAGCGCACCCAGGGCGTAGCGCCACAGCACGACGCGCTCGCGGCTGGTCGGGGGCGCGGGCCGCGGGCGCAGCCAGCCGGTCGCCGCGGCGGCGAGCGCCACCACGGCGACGGCCGCCACGGCCCGGAACCGGCGCCCCCCCGCCGCCGCAGCCGCCGGAGCCCGCGAGGCCGCCACGCCCGTGCGTCGACGCGTCGGTGCGCCCGTCTCGTCCAGCGCCTCCGCGAACGCCTTGGCCGTCGCGAACCGGTCCGCCGGCAGCTTCTCGAGCGCCGTCTCCAGCGCGCCTTCAACCTGCGGCGGCACCGTCTTCCGCAGCGTCGTGATCGGCTCCGGCTCCGACGTCAGCAGCTTGGCCACGATCGCCTGCGCCGTCGGCCCCGTGAACGGCGGCTCCCCCGCCAGCATCTCGTACAGCACGCACCCGAGGGCATAGACGTCGGCGGCGGGCGTGATCTCCTTCTCCCCCATCGCCTGCTCGGGACTCATGTAGTGCGGCGTGCCCAGGCTCATCCCCGTCTCGGTCATCCGCGTGCCGCCGCCCGTGCGGCTCACCGCGAGCGCGATGCCGAAGTCGGCCACCAGTGCGTGGCCGCCGTGCAGCAGGATGTTCTCCGGCTTGATGTCCCGGTGGATGACCCCGTGCCCGTGGGCGTACTCCAGCGCGTCGGCCACCTCGCGCGCGATCCGCAGCGCCTCGTCCACTGGCAGCTGCTTGGCGTGCGTCAGCCGGTCGCGCAGACTCTCGCCCTCGACGTACGGCATCACGTAGTAGACGAGCCCGTCCGCCTCACCCGAGTCGAACAGGGAGAGGATGTGCGGATGCTGGAGGTTGGCGGTGGTCTTGATCTCGGCCAGGAACCGCTCGCCCCCGAGGATGGCCGCCAGCTCCGGCCGCAG
>JBBIIL010000128.1:0-3586 GCA_037446495.1 Chloroflexota bacterium
CGCCCGGATCGGCGGCGGGCGGCGGCGTGATCCTCGACCCGCAGCCGCCGCGCGGCGTGTCGCGCCGGCGCCTCTCGCCCGAGCGCGCGGCCCAGCTCGCGGCGGACCCGAGGGACGCGGCTGCCCGGCTGGACGTCCACGGCGCCATCGCGTCGAGCCCGCCGGTCCTCGCCCGCGACGTCGAGCAGGCGCTGGAGCAGGTCATGGCCCGAACGGTGGCAGCCCACCATGCCGCGCACCCGGAGTGGGCCGGGCTGCCGCTCCCCGCGCTTCGGCAGGAAGTCGCCCGCGCCGCGCGGCGGGTCGTGACGCTCGACCGGGTCACCGCGGACCGCGTGGCGGAGCGCGAGATCCAGCGCCTCACGAGCCTGGGCGTCCTCGCTCGCGACGGGGACCTCATCCGGGACGCCTCGCGCGCCTCCGGCCCGCCGCCCGAGGTGCTCGCCGCCATGGACCGGCTCGAGGCCGCACTCGGCGTCGCCGCCCCGCCGCCCCTCGCCGACGCCGCGCGCGACGCCGGGTGCCCGCCCATCGGCGTCAGGGGGCTCGAAGTCGCGAACCGGATCGTCCGGCTGGAGGACAACCTCGCCTGGTCGGCGACCATGTATCGCGAGCTGAGTCGACAAGCGCTCAGCCTTGCGGCCGCGGGTCCGTTGACGCCCGCTGCCTATCGCGACGCCACCGGGACGAGCCGCAGGTACGTGCTGGTGATCCTGGAAGACCTCGACCGTCGCGGACTCCTGCGCCGCACCGTTGCGGGCCATGTGCTGGGGCCCAGGGCGCTCGAGCGACTGCGCGAGAAGGCGGCGAGGCGGGCGCAGGCCGAGGACCGGGCGTGAGCGGGCGCGATGCCACCGCGGCGGTCGTCCTGGCGGGCGGCGCATCGTCGCGCTTCGGCACCGACAAGCTGGCGGCCGAGCTCGGAGGGCAGCCGCTCCTCCACCACGCGCTCAAGGCGGTGGACGATGTGGCCGCGACGATCGTGGTGGTGCTCGCGCCCGACGCCGCGTCTCCTGCCCTGCCGACGCTCCGCGCCCGCACCCTCGTCGCTCACGACGTCGTCACGCACCAGGGGCCGCTGGCAGGACTCGCGGCAGGGCTCGACGCACTCGGGGCCGGCGTCGACCGCGTCCTCCTCGTGGGTGGCGACATGCCGACGCTGGTCCCGGCCGTGCTCGACGCGCTGCTGGCCGCGCTCGACGCCGACCCGGCGCTCGGCGCTGCCACGCTCGAGGCCGATCCGGCCGCGACCCTGCCGATGGCGCTTCGCCCAGGGCTCGCCGGGCCCGCCGCGGTCTCGCTCCTCGCCGAGGGGCGTCGGGCGCTCCGCAACGTGCTCGCCCGGGTGCCGTGCACCGTCCTCCCGTCGGCCAGCTGGCGCGCCCTCGACCCAGAGGCACGGACGCTTCGCGACGTGGACACCCGGCGGGACCTGTTCAACCGTTAGCGCCGACCGCGCCAGGATCCGTCCTGGCGACTGTCGGCACATGCCCCGCTCCCGCGGCGTCTGGTAGACCTGTGGTGCAGACGGAGCAGTCGGAGGACGGTCACATGGACAGGTTCGATCAGCCCGTGACGCCGATCTGGCAGGCGCCCGGTCGTCGGGGTCGGCTCGCCGCGGGGCTGCTCCTGGTCGCCGTGCTCCTGGCAGGCGTCGCGCTCCTGGCCGTCGTGCAACCGTTCCAGCCCGCGCCGACTCCCCTGGCGCCGATCGCGTTGGCGTCGCCCTCGTCGGTGTCCGCGCCGCCCTCGGCTCTCGTGCCCGGCAGCCTGCGGCCCAAGGGCACCGCCGTGCTGGTCACGCCATCGCCGTCACCCGTGCGGACGGTCCCGCCAACCTATCCGCCGGATGCGTTCGCCGACCGGCCGGAGTGGCGCGTCAGCCTGACCGCGCCGGGTGCCCACCAGCAGGTGGTGTCGCTGATCGTGGACCCGGCCCACCGGGTCGTCGGCGGGGGGCCGGCCCCGATGCGGTTCCTCACGGTCGGCTTCAAGGGCGGCGTGCTGCCGGCGGACAGCGACCACGCCGTGGACGTCTACTGGACGGGCTCGATCTGCGCCGCCTGGGAGCTGGTCACGCTCGATCCGGACGGGACGATCACCGTCAACTCGACGCCGAAGGACACGCCCTGCACGCCCGGCCCCACCATGCGCGGACTGGAGATGCGGTTCGCGACGCGGGTGACGGCGACGTCCTTCTCGCTGGTCGTCGGACCGGAGCGCCAGTACACGGCGGACCTCAACCCGTCAGCCGTCGCCTTCGCCGATCCGACGCATGGGCTGGTGGCCATGGCGGACGGGCTCGTGGCCGTGGGCGAGACCGCTGACGGCGGGGCGAGCTGGCGCCTGACGACGATCGGGGACGGGGAGCCGACCGGTCTGGCGGTCGTCGGGACGACGGCGTGGACCGCCATCGCGTGCGATCCCAGCGTCTGGGACCACTGCTCCCCGGGCGTGTACCGCCGCGCCGGCGGGGCGTGGACGCGCGTGCTGGCGATGGACCCGGGCCCCATGGCGGTCCGGGGCGATGCGGTGGCCGTCCTCGAGCAGCCCCTGGTCGCCGACTCGACCGGCCTCGTGCCCACGCCGACCGCCATCCGGCTGACCCGCGACGCGGGCGCCACGTGGACGACGATCCCGAGCCCGTGCCCAGCGACGCTGCCCCGGCTGTCCGCTGTCGCATTCGGCGCCACCGGGCTGCTCGCCGTGTGCGAGGTCGATCCGATGACAGGCGACACGGGCAAGGTGCTCATGGCCCTGAGCGACGAGACCGGCGTGGCGTGGTCCGTCCCGGCCCAGCTGCCGCAGGCGGGATCGGACATGGGCCTCTCGACGATTGCGCTCGCCAGCCCGCCGGACGTGCCTCGCGTCGCTGGGATCCTCTGGGGCGCCGGGTCTCCCCTGCTGACCACGCTCGACAGCGGCGCCCACTGGACGGTCCGCAGCGATGTCGCGGACGGCGTCGTGCGCATCGTGCGCTCCGCGAATGCCGGCACGGGTCAGGCGATGGCCGCCCTGGTCTGGGACGCGGACCGGAATGCAACGCTGCTGCTCCTCTCCGCCGACAGCGCGAAGACCTGGCGGGAGCTGACCTCCTTTCTCGGGGCGCCCTGCTGCGGCGGCTGAGGCCCTCGGCGTCAGTCGAGCCCGGGCGCCTCGTACACGGCCACACCGCCGACGAATGTCGCCAGGACGCGCGCATCGCCGATCAGGCCCTCGGCCTCGTCGAACAGGTCGCGGTCCAGGATCGTGAGGTCGGCGAGCTTGCCGGGCTCGAGCGTGCCCGTCTCGTCGAGGTGTTGCGCGTGGGCGGAGCCGGCGGTGAACGCCCGCAGGGCCTCGGCCAGCGAGATCCGCTCGTCCGGCAGGAACGGGGCGTGGTCGCGCGACTCCGGCGCCACGCGCGTCACCGCCACCTCCATCTCGAGCAATGGGTCCGGCGTGGAGACGGACCAGTCCGAGCCCATCACCAGCGTCGCGCCATGGCGCAGCAGCGAGCGGAAGGGGTACTGGTGCGCGGCAGCGTCGCTCGAGATGAACGGCAGCGTGAGCTCCGTCATCTGGTCCTCCCCGACAGCCCACAGCG
>JBBIIL010000128.1:3686-6192 GCA_037446495.1 Chloroflexota bacterium
GCGCCTTGGAGTTGACCCAGGCGTCGTGGCCGTCGCGGTTCATCAGAAACACGGGCCGGTCGGGGATGATGCGGTCGAGATCCTCGCGCCTCGGTCGGCCGCCCGAGAAGTCCGCCAGGGACCAGCCTCCGCCGAGGATCCACTGGGCGTCGCGGTGCGAGGCGGCGTACGCGTCGATGATCCGCAGGTACGTGTCGAGGCCGCGGGCGTCGTGCAGCTCGCAACGGATGCGCGCCAGCCCACCGAGGGTGGGGTGCACGTGCGAATCGCCGAATCCGGGCGTGACGGTTCGGCCGCGCAGGTCGACCACGCGTGTGCCCGGGCCGCGCTGCGCCATCGCCTGGGCGTCCGTGCCCACCGCAGTCAGGCGCCCGTTGCGGACCGCCAGCGCCCGGGCCCAGGACCCGGCCCCATCGGCAGTGAAGATCCGTCCCCCGGTCAGGACGAGGTCGGCGTGCTCGGCAGTCGTCATGCCGCGCAGGATGCGCGCGTCGGCCTTCCGGCGCACGCCCTCGTTGCGTCCCGTGGCCGTGACCATCGGTTGCAGCCGCCCCGCCGCGTAGGCTTCGCGCACCGGGTCGGCCGCGCCCGCGGATCGCCCGACCCCTACCAGAGGTACGCCACATGGCCAGCGTCCATCTGCTCCACGCCGGATACGCCGACGAGGGCGTCGGCTCGTCGGTCGTGCTCGTCCGCGACGGCGACGCGCGGATCATCGTGGACCCCGGCATGGTCAAGTCGCGGTCGCTGATCCTCGATCCGCTCGCGGCGCTGGGGGTGGCGCCCGAGGCCGTGACCCACGTGTTCCTCTCGCACCACCACCCGGACCACACGATCAACATCGCGCTGTTCCCCAACGCCGAGGTGGTGGACTTCTGGGCGCGTTACATCGGCGACCAGTGGCTCGACCACGACGGCGACGGGTACCGGCTCTCGCCGCACGCGCAGTTGTGGCTGACGCCGGGGCACACGAACGAGGACGCCTCGCTGATTGTCGAGGCGGACGATGCCGTCTACGCCATGACGCACGCCTGGTGGCACGCCGACCGCACGCCGGAGGTGGACCCGCTGGGCGATGACCAGATCGCGCTCGAGGCGTCGCGGGCTCGGCTGCTGGCTGCTGTCGATGTCGTGATCCCGGGTCACGGCGGCCCTTTTCGGGTGGAACGCTGACGGCCACGGCCGGAGCCTGACCCGCCACCTTCTCCGCGCTGGCGGCTTCGCTGGCGCCTGAACCCTCCGAACCCGACCTCGACCCGGGCCGGCGCACTCGCCGGCCGGCGCAGCCGCGTGTCCGCGGACCACGGGCCGGCCCAGGCCGGTGCACCCGCGGGGCGGGTGGCTCGCGCGCTCGCGGCCCGTGCCCCGGCCGGTGCACCCGCGGGGCGCGTGGCTCGGCTTCGGAGCGAGAGCGTGTCCCTGGTGCGGGTGCGCGTCTCGCGGGTTGGGAGCGCATCCCACTCGCCGGATGGGTGGCTCGGGATCCGGGCCCCGCATTGGCGGCCAGCAGTGCCAGGAGCGGCTCAGCGTGTCGGCGTGGCCCCGGTGGCTCAGCGTGTCGGCGCGGCCCCGGCGGCTCGGCCGCCGGACCGGCTCAGCGTGTCGCCATGGCCTCCACCTCATGCCCCACACCGTCGGTCAACGCGGCCGGGAGGTCCCCGGCAACGGCTGCCGTGAGGGGCGCGCGGGGGTGTCGGGCGTTTCTCCACTATCCTGCCGTGATGCGCGGGCCCGTGGCGCTCGTCGGCGCCGGTGAGTTCCTGGACACCATGGCGGAGTTCGATCGCGGCCTGCTCGCCGCGACGGGCCGCCAGCGCCCGCGCGTGGTGATCCTGCCGACGGCGTCAGCCAACGACGGCGAGGCGATCTTCCAGGGCTGGGCAGATCGTGGCGTTGCCCACTTCTCCACGCTGGGCGCCGAGGTGGAGCCCGTCCTCGTGCGTGATGCGGCCGAAGGCCACGACCCGGCGGCGCTCCAAGCAGTGGGCGAGGCCGACCTCGTCTACCTCTCGGGAGGCGACCCCCGCCACCTGCTGCGGGTTCTCCACGATTCGCCGCTGGGTGCTGCGCTTGCCGCGGCGAACGCCCGCGGGGCTGTGATGGCAGGGTGCTCGGCCGGTGCGATGGTGCTCGTGGGTCGCTCGATGGGTTTCTGGTCGTTGCCCAGGGTGCCGTTTCCCATGCCCTTCCCGATGCGCTGGCAGCCGGCGCTCGGCCTCGCGGAGGGGATCATCGTGCTGCCGCACTACAACGCGGTGCCCGAGGCCTTCTCAGCCTGCATTGCGCTGCAGGCGCCCCGCGGCGCCATCGCATTCGGCATCGACGAGCACACGGCAGTCGTGGGCCGCGACGGAGCGTGGCAGGTCCATGGCATGGGCCGGATCACGGTTTGGCGGGGCCGGCGGCGCGAGCGGTTCCGCCGCGGCGAGGCCTTCCGAGCTTAGGGCCGCGCCCCGCCCATTGACGGCGCCCGGCCGGCGCCCCGCGCCCGCCCGCCGAGGGCGCC
>JBBIIL010000129.1:0-6166 GCA_037446495.1 Chloroflexota bacterium
CAGTTGGTTAGAGCGCATGCTTGACATGCGTAGCGCTCCTGAGCGGCCTAGAATCGCCCTTCTGAGCGTGGCTTCAAGGAGCGAAGGCGCCCCAGTTATCGCGGTATTCGCGATCTCAGAAGCGACCTAGTTGGCTGCCGATTCCCGCCCGATTTGACGCCCTGGCGGACCCTCCGCGGCTCTTCCAATACCGCATGCCGAAAGTCATGGGGTATTCGTCGGCCGCGGCCGTGCTCAGGGAAGGCCGGCAGGAGCGCGAGGCCCGCATGCGGTATGGCACCCGGACGCCCGCTGACGCTCCCTCCCGCCGGAGCGGAGTCGCGGTGCGGAGCCGGGGGCCGGGGGAGCAACCTGGCTGGCGCGTGTCGCTGCTCAGTCCCTCGGCGCGGTCGCCAGTCGCTCCGTCAGGTCGCGCACCGCGTCGAGCTCTGTCGTCCCGCGGCCGGTTACGTGGTACTTGCTCATCTGCCCGCGGCCAAGCGCGCGCGGTGACATGGCGGTCAGGACGTAGACCGCGCCCGCAGGGTCAAAGGTCAACTCCCCGAGGCGCCAGCCCGGCGGCAGAGCGTCGTGGAGCGCGAACCACACGGCCTCGCGATCGTTCATGCAACCACCGGCTACGGCTCGCCCGCCGCGTGCCACGCCGCGTGCCAGTCCCCGGCGATCAGACGCTGCGCGTCCGCGAGCGGCATCCGACCAGCGCAGACCTCGGCGTGCAAGTAATCCTCGAGGTTGTCCTTCTGACTCGACGTGGTCTGCGTTCCGTCCGCGAGCAGGGTCAGATTCGGCTCGGGCCATAGGTTCGCCGGGTCTCGAGGCGCGCCTCCGAGCTCGAGCGGCACGAGATGGTCCTCCTGGTAGTCGCGCGTGTTCGTGTCCGGGTAGCCGTACTCGCGTATCTGGATGATCTTCAGGGCCGACGTGTAAGCGGATGGCGGGCGAACACTAGTCGCCCAGCCGGCGTGACAGATCGTGGTCGTCAGCGTCGCAGGCGTCACCGCCGGGTTGACCGTTCCCGGGGTCAGGCGGTGATTGGGCAGGCCGGTTCCGGGTCCGTCAACGATCGCAGTAGATGGCGACGGGCCAACCGGGAGGCTCGCGCGAGGCCCCGGGAGCCACAGCACGACAGCCGCGAGCACCGCCGCGAGAGAGATGACCGCGAGCGCGATGACGACGGTCCGGCGGCGCATCACCCTTGGCCGAACCCCGTTACTCGACTACGAGCTTTGCCGTGGCGGTCGCCTTGGCGCTGCCACTCGTGCAGGTCGCCGTCATCGGCCAGCTCCCCTTTGCGGTGTTCAGGCCAATGTGCCATGACCACGTCGCAACACCGTTGTCGTCCGCCTGCGTCGCGCCGAGGCCCTGCGCCTTCGATGGTCCGCTCTTCAGGGTCACGACGAGAGTGCACTTCGCGCCCGCCACGGTCTGCACCGACGCGCTTTCCTCATCTCCGGGAGATACCGCTGCGACGGGTTCGAACTTCGCTGTCAGCTTCCCCGATGGAGGTTGGGTGGCCTTGGCGCCGGGTTTCGCAGTGACCCTGGCGCTTGGCGATGCGGCGCTCTCGTTGGCGAACCCTAGCGGCGTGGAGGCGGGGGCGCTCGCGTCGGCGGGAGTTGTCGCCGTGGGGCCGCCACAAGCCGAGAGGCCGAGGCAACCGAATAACGCGATTGTCAGCGCGAGTCGTCTGCGGCCTACGGTCGACACCGGGCGGGACTCCTCCCGCCCACATTGTAGCCCTCGCGACCGGCCCCCGGGCGCCCGGTGCACGTCCCATCCTCCGAAGAGAGCGGAGCGCCCGGGGCGCCGGGGGCCGCAGTCAGGCATACGGGCGCGACACCGGGCGTACGATTACCACGTGCTCCAGCCCACGGCGCAGCGCGGCGACGCCGGCCAGCTTGATCACCGCCAGCGCCTCGCGGAACCTGCGCCACTCGTCTCGGGTCATTCGGTCGACCTGGCTCTTGGTCGGGAGCCAGTGGACGGCGTGGCCGTCGCCGCCGAGCACAAAGATCTGCGACACCGCCCGGCCGAGGAGGTCGGCGCAGAGCGCGTGGCCCGCCTCGTGCAGCCGTGAACGGCGCTGTTGATTCATGGATGGACCTCCGGCGCATCGGCGGCGGGGGCCGCCGGGTGGACGAGGGCGGCGACCTCCGCGCCCGCGAGAACGGATCGGCGCTCGAGAGCGTCGGCGACGCGGATGATGGCCAGGGTATACCGGGCGACGAGCTCTCGCGCCTCGGCCCGCAGTCAGCCGAGGTAGTAACCGACCTCATCGGCGTTGCCGGCGAACGCGTCGGCGAGATGCCAGGCCGACGACTCGTCGTCGGCGAAGGCTCAGACTTGCTCCTCGTGCTCCGTGACGAGTTCGGCGATACGCGGGCCGAGGGCGACGAGCGCGTCGCGAGCGAGCTCCGACCACTCGTTGTCGGCCTGGTAGTGGCCAGTCCGGTCCACAAGAGTGAGTGCCGCGAGCTCGCCGGCGAACTTGCCGATGATGCGCCGCTCGACGTTGGCCCGGAGGGCCACCGGCTGCCCCGCGATCCCGACCTCGGTGAGTTCGGCGAAGCCAGCGGTGACCGCTGGACTGGCTGCCACGGCCACGCCCGCGAACGTGCGGCCGGGCCGGTTCGACGCGTACTCGAGGCCGAGCCCGAGGACGTGGTAGGCGACGGCGTGGCCGGCTTCGTGAAGCGCGATCAGGCGGCGTTCCCCCGGTGTCCACACGTCGCCGACCACGGCATACCCGGCCTCGTGGATACGGGCGCGCTCGAGCGGAGTCATGCCCACATCACCAGCGGGTCCGCGAGGGTCTCCGGCTCGTCGACCTCGACGGGCGAGGTCGCCATCGCCTCGAACGCAAGCACGCTCGCCACGGCGGCGTCGATCAGGCGCCCGGGTCCCGGTTTCTCGAGGGTGAAGAGGGCATGTCCATCGTCCTGCGCGGCGCCTCGGCCGCGCACGAGCCGGGCGTTGAGCAGGTGCCGGCGGAGGGAGGGGTCGCCGTCATGGGCGACGTGGCCCTCGGCGATCGCCGTCCGGAATCGGTCCACGGCGGGTCCAAACCTGCGCACGCTGTTCGTGGCCAGCTCGAGCACGACGTCAGCGCCGTAGCGGGCGGCCCACTCCGCGAGCTCGTCGCGCCAGTGGTAGGGGTCGGCGAACATGCGGATCACGCGGAAGCGCTCGAACGCGTCGGCGAGCGCGCGGTGGACGCGAGCGCGCGGCACCGTCCACTCCGGTGGATCGATCGGGTTCCGTTCGACGAGCAGCTCGAGCGAGAGTCGGCCGTGCTCGTCGACCGCCACGAGAGCCGTGCCGTCCTGCGCGTAGCTGCCGTCGAAGCCGAGGGCCACGCGCGAGCCGTCGGGGATCTCGCCGGCCGACGCCAGGCTGTCCCAGCGGTGCGGGTCGACGAGCACCGCCGACGCCCCAGCGGGGGTGTTGAGGTAGTAGCGCACGGCCTCGTCCCAGGGCGTGGCGGGGTCGCGGATCTCCGCGAGGATGCGCCCGACGTCGATCCACGGCGCGTCCGCGTACACCTCGCGGAGCAGCTCGGCGAGCCCCGGGTCGCTGTCGGCCGGGTCGGGCAGTCGCGACGGCGCCCCGCGCATGAGCAGGAGCCCCGGGTGGCCTCCCGCGGCGTCGGCCAGGGTCGCCTCGGCGACCGATCCCAGCCCGATCTCCGGTGCGTTGCTTGTCTCGATGACGCGCCCCGCCATCTTGCCGGCGTTGCGGCGCAGGGTCCGGGCCAGGGCCAGGCCGCCGTTCGCCCGGGTCCATAGATGGGTCTCGTCGATGATCGCGAAGGTGAGCCGCTGGCCCTCCCGCGAGCCGGCCTCGGACGTCACCGCCTCGAGCTTGCCTGGGCGTCCCCGGAGGTAGAACCGCGTCCGCCCGATGTCGACGCCGAGCTCAGCAGCGGCCCGACCGTCGTTGGCAGCGAGGAGCTCGCGGGCCAGGGCGAACACGTTCGAGTCGGCCTGTTCCTCGGAGAGAGCGGCGATCTGCACGAGCGGGTCGTGCCAGGGCTCGCCAGTGACGGTCACCGGCCCGACCAGCTCGGCGATCGCGAGGAAGGCAGCGAGTGGACTCTTGCCCCAGCCCTTCGGCTCCTGCAACGCCGCTCGCCGGTAGGCGAACGCGCGCCCATCGTGCTCGTACCAGCGGGCCAGGAACTCGATCTGCCCTGGTGTGAGCGCGAGTGCGCGGCGGTGGTCCGACGGGTCGGGCAGGTGCGCCTGCATCCATGCCGCGACCTCGAAGCCGAGGGTCGTCATCGGGCCGTCTCCCGGATACGGTTGGTGATCGCGGCGCCGCGGCGGTAGTTGCAGGGCGCGCACGACGGCACGAGGTCGGCGACGGTCCCGCCTTCGCTCCAGGGGACGCGGTAGTCGGCGGTCGTGGCGGGCGTGCCACACCAGTGACAGGGAAGGCCGAGCAGCTCGCGGCGCCGACGTTCGTACTCGGCACCGTGGCCGCGCGCCTGACGCGGGACGCCCCGGTGGTTGAGCGAACTCGTGCGCCTGTGCACCGCGCAGCGAACGACGGGCGTGAGCGCCGGGCAGCCGGGCTCGAGGCAGGTTCGGAGCAGGGTCATCTCGATGCCTCGTAACGCGCGCGTGCGGCGGCGATGTTGTCGGGCGCCGCGTCGACCGTCGCCGCGGGCGCCGGCTCCTCGACCTTTAGGCGGAGACGGGCCATCGCCGCCGGCGTGAGCCCGAGCGCGGACTCGAGCGCCGTGAGTTGGGCGCACTGGGCGGGCGTGAGCGGGAGGACCAGGGCGAGCCTGACGTAGCGGGCGATGATCGAGGGCTCGACACGCTGCGTGGCCCACACGTTGGCGACCGGCCGCCGCCAGAGGCTGCGCCAGAGCGCCGTCTCCGCCTCGGACGGTCCCGGGAAGGGCCAGCGCGGCCGGGACCGGGGTCCGCGGGCGGGCAGCAGGGCGTCCGACGGCGCCGCGTTATGGCGGCGGAGGATGCTGGCAGGCTTGGGGACGGGCGGCATCAGGTCACGACCTCAAACGTGGCATGCGTGCGGTTTGCGTCTCGGCTGCCATGCGGTCCTCGTTCGGGGCGTCGTGATTCCGTCGCTGACCCGCCCCCCCCCGCCAAACGGCTCGCCTCGCCGCTCTCGGGAGCGCCAGAGCAGGGCGTCCGCATCGGGCGGCGGCACGTCGCGCGGCCAGGTTGCATGGCGATGGACGTAGACGATGCGACCGGGTTCCTGCATGTCGGCGGCCAGGATGACGCCGCAAGGACAGGACGCCAGCGGGACGTGGGTGCCCACCGCGTCGACGGGGACGGCATGGATGGGGGCACTTCATTGCCGAATCCCCGAGGGGATAAGGGGACACGGGGACCCTACGTGTCCCCCGTGTGTCCCCTTATGGCGCCGGACAGATAAGGGGACACGCTCCACGCTCATAGGGGACACGATCCACGCATAAGGGGACAGTGAAGGGGACGCGTCCCGGCGGCCTGTCCCCCTATCGAATAGGGGACACGTCATGGCCGGATTCGGAGCGTCCACGACGCGCCTCGCCCCCGTGTCCCGACCTTCTCCACCCATCCCTCGCGGGCCATCCGGGAGAGCGCCCGGCCGATCCGTTCGCGCACGCGCTCCATCTCGCCTGCCGGCGGATCGTCCAGCTCGGAGATCATCTCTTCGGCCAGGTCGCCTACCGGGCGCGGTCCCCCGATCAGAGCGGCCAGGAGCCAATCCCGCGTGCTCTCGTCATCGTCGGCGCGTTCCGCCGAGCAGGGCCGACCATCGTCGCCATATGCGAACGTCAACAGGACGCCGGGGATATGCCCGCGCTCGTTGCGCTTCTTGGGGCGCCAGCGGACCCGGTGTGCGTCCCCTTCGGCGCGGGTGCCGAGCCACGTCAGGCGCATCGCCGCGACCCACGCGAACGACCCGAACGGCTCGCCTTCGGGCATCCTCTTGGGCGGGTGGCCGAATGAAAGCGACGGGATGCCGAGCGCGTCGAGCGCAGCGACCCACAGGTACGGGACCTGCGCATCGGAGCGGAGACGTTCCTCCCCGAGCCCGACCGCGGGCATGATGCTGTCAACGATCAGGAGGTCGGCGCCCGAAACCCGGACGACATCCCGGATCGCGGTCGCGCTGTCCCATAGAGGCTTGCCGCGATACGCCACCG
>JBBIIL010000130.1:0-6165 GCA_037446495.1 Chloroflexota bacterium
AAGGTCGCCGCTCAATCCGGCCGCGACGAGCTCGAAGGTGAATGCGGTGCCGCCGGTGAACCGCGACGCGACCCACTCGAACGTCTTGCTCACCTCGTCCCAGCCGCTCTTGCAGGGCCCGAACGCCCCGAACAGCGTGACCGGATCATGGCGCGACCGGATCGCCAGCCTGGGTGTCAGGTCTCCATTGTGGATGGCCGCGTCCGCCTCGATCTGGCGCGGGAGGAACGAGGCGAGGAAGTCGTCGAGCTCGCTCATCGGTCGTCTCCTTTCGGCCCGCCCGGTCGTGCGGGCGGTGGGCGGAGCCTGACCCGGCGGCTGGTCCCCGTCAATGGCCCCGGCCGTCCACGCGCTCCCGACCCGGCCGGTCGTCCGACGTCGTCGTCTGCCGCGCTTGACGGACGCCCCGAAGCCGACGGGCCGAGATGATGAGCGCCGCCTGCTCGGACCCGGAGGCCAGGACCGCCGCGGCCACTCCGTCCTCACGGTCGGTCGCGCGGGCAGCGTGGCGGGAGCGTCGCCTCACGCGCTCCGCAGCCAGTCGCACGGCTCCGGGAGCTCGGCGAGCCGCATGACGACGGGATGGTCGGTCGTCGCGGGGCTCTGCCTCTCGCCCCGACCAGACTGACATCCTCCGTGCGTGGAATCGCCCGCCTCAGCGCCCTTGTCGAGCGCGCCCGGGCCCCGGGAGCAGACCCGACCAGCATCCGGGGCCCCTCCTGCGCCCGGTCGAGGACGTGGCCGGGGCCGGGGTCAGAGCGCAGCTCCGGCGCCCTGCGCCGCGCGCGGGCGAAGGCGCACGGGACGCGGATGGTGGGCGTCGCACCACCGGCGCGGCCTGCCCCGCCCGCCGAGATACGGGAGCTCGGTGCCGCAGGCCGGGCAGTGGCGCGGCGGTGCGAGGATCGCGCGGAGGGCCATCGTCGCGGCCGCGGCCGCCGCCTCGGCGGCGTCAGCGGTCATGCATCACCCCACTGGCGAAAACCCCCCAAAAGACGCGAAACTGGGCCGCGTGCACACGATTGGGAGGCGCGGACTTCGGCGAGCGCAGGACCCGCGTGTGGGGACCCCCGGTCGGCCCTTCGCGCGTTCACGAGGCGCGCTCCGTTGGCCGAGTTCCTCGATCGGCACAGCACGCGGGTGTTGGCAGGATCGAACGGCGCGCCACCGTCGAGGAGTGCGGTGACGTGGTCGAGCGTCAGGTCACGCGTCGGGTGCGCCGGGTGCTCGGGACCATCGCCCGGGCAGAGGTAGCCGTGCTGGCCGACGTGGCGCGCGATCATCCGCCGCGACAAGCGTGTCCATCGCGGGTCCGCGTGGATGTGATGGTTGGCACCGATGCCCGACAGGCGCGGATGCTCGCCGCAGCGACCAGTCGATCTGCTCGTGACCACGCCGCAGACCGTGCAGAGCTTCACGCGCTAGACCACGACCGCGGTGCGGTTGGGCTGCCCCTCGGGCGTCAAGACCTCGACCACCGTGCCCTCGGGCAGGGTCGGGTTGGACACGGGCGTCGTCTTCGCGAGCGTCACGCCAGTCAGGAGCAGGCTCATGACGGCGAGCACGGCGCCCACGAGCTCGAGGATGCTGTCCTGCTGGGCCTGGGTCACGGCGACGCCGAACGTGACGAGCAGGATCAGCAGCGCGCGGACGAGGCCGACGAGCAGGGCGGGCTTGGAGAGCAGGGCGGACATGACGTGCTCCTCTTCAGCGGACCCGCACCACGTCGCCGACATGGATCATCGCGGGGTTCGTGCGGTACATCGCGTTCTGCGGGAAGGCCAGGAGCTTCGCCAGCGTGAGCCCGTGCGCCGTGGCGATCTCGCTCAGGGTGTCGCCGGACTTCACGGTGACCGTGACGATCGGCGGCACGAGGATCGCGTTCGCCCGGGCGATAACCCGCTTGACCCTCGCCTCCCGTGTGGCCGATGGCCACGGGTCGCTGCGCCGGCTCACGCTGTTGATGTCAGCGTGGACGACCACGGTGCTGCGGCTGACCGGGATGCCGAGCGCCCGCGAGGCCGCGGCGACGAGCTGCGCGACGGCCTCGAACTGGGCGTCGGTGTAGGGCTCGGTGCCGGCGCCCGAGCACTCGATGGACTCGTGGACCCACTCGTTCATGTTCACGCCCGAGGCGGCCGCGGCGGCGATCGTCGGGATCTTCGTGTTCGGCGAGGCGACGTCGCCCTGGCTCCAGGCCGCGAAGGCGGCAGGGTCGATGGCGCGGACAACCGTCCCGTCGCGGTCGACGTAGGCCGTGGCGGAGGGCCCCCAGGAGCCGGCCCGGTTGGCGTAGGTGCGCTCCTGCATGGCCGTGGCGGAGGCGTTGGCCGTCTGGTGGAGGCAGGCGAGGATCGTCGGCTTCCGGCGCCGCCGGGCTCCTCGCGTCGGGTAGCCGTACGCCTTGTTCGTCAGCAGCGCCGTGGTCGTCACCTCACGCTCCTCCACAGGGCCGAGGCCTCGAGTCCCAGGAGCGCGAGGATCGCGCCGAGGAGCGGCAGGAGGATCCCTGGGCTGATGTCGTAGTCGGGCACGGCGACGTCGAGGACCAGGAGCACGACCAGGACGATCGTGAGCGCGGCAGCGGCCCCGATCCGGGCCGAGGAGTAGACGTCGGCCCGAGTGCGGCGCTCCGCCTCATCGTCGCCACGCTCACTGCCCATGCCGGCGCATTCGAGCGAGCCAGAGGTCGACGAGTGGCGGCAGCACCCAGCGGTCGAGGAGAACGCCGGTGACGACGCCCGAGAGGAACGCGAGGGCGAGCTCGACCTCGCTCACCGGGCGCTGCCGCGGGTGACGGCGCGGGCGTACCCGGGGTCGCAACAGGCCTGGGGGCCCGGGAGCCGGTGTGGATCGGACCAGCGCGCCGTCATGCCCTGTAGCGTCGGGCAGCGGCGGGCGGATTCCCATTCGCCCCGGGTGCTACGCCTGCGGGGCCATCCCCCAACGGAGGCTGGCGCGCTGGAGTCAGCGGTGCAGCGTCGAGAACCTGCTGAGCACGGCGCCGATCTCGTCGTCCGTCGTCATCCGTCCCAGGCTGAGGCGCACGGCGCCCATGCCGACCCGCGGCTCGACGCCCATCGCCGTGAGCACGGGCGAGAGCTCGACCGAGTCGGCGTGGCAGGCCGAGCCCGTCGAGGCCGCGACGTCGCCCAGGGCCGCGAGGACGTCGGCGCCCGGCCGGCCGACGAAGGACACGTTGAGCGTGTTCGGCAGGCGCTCGACCGGGTGGCCGTTGAGGACGACCCGATCGCCGAACAGGGTGCGGAGGCCGTCCCACAGCCGGTCGCGCAGCCCCCGGACGCCGTCCATCGACCCGAGGTCCGCGGCGATCGCGCACGCCTCGCCGAGCGCGGCGTCGAGCAGCGCGCTCTCGGTGCCGGCCCGGCGGCCGGACTCGTGGCTGGCGCCGTGGATGAGCGGCTCCAGGCGCACGCCGCGGCGGATGTACAGCGCGCCGATCCCCTTGGGCGCATAGAGCTTGTGCCCAGCGATCGAGAGCAGGTCGACGCCGAGGTCCTCGACGCGCGCCGCGATCTTGCCGACGCTCTGGGCGGCGTCAGTGTGGAGGAGGACGCCCGCCTCCCGCGTGGCCGCGGCGATCTGGGCGATGGGCTGGACCGTGCCCACCTCGTTGTTGGCGTGCATGACCGAGACGAGGAACGTGCGCGGCGTGATGGCCCGTCGAACAGTGTCGGGGTCGACGCGCCCCGTGCCGTCGACCGGGACGATGGTCACGCTCGCGCCGAGCCGCTCGAGGAAGCGCGCGGGCTCGAGGATCGCGGGGTGCTCGACGGACGTCGTGACCAGGTGGTCGGTGCCCTCGGGACGCGCGAACCAGGCGCCGAGCAGGGCCGCGTTGTTGGCCTCGCTCCCGCCCGACGTGAACACGATCTCGTCCGGCGAGGCCCCGAGCATGCCGGCGACCTGGGCGCGGGCGTGGTCGACGATCGCCCGGGCCTCGCGTCCGCCCTGGTGGAGCGCGGACGGGTTCGCGTACGGGCCGTCGAGCAGGCGGCGCACGACCGCGGCGACGCGCGGGTCGATCGGGGTGCTCGCGTTGTAGTCGAGGTAGATCGTGGTCATTCCAGGCCCCCGGCCTCGACGGGCAGCCCGGCCAGGCGCCATTCCGGATAGCCGTCCTCCAGTCGCCGCGCCCGACGCCCGGCGCGCCCGAGCAGCGCGACCGCCTGCGGGCTCATCGCGCAGTAGGGGCCGCGACAGTAGGCGACGATCTCGACGTGCTCGGGCAGCTCGGCCAGGCGCGCCTCGAGCTCGGGGAGCGGGATCGAGAGGGCCCCAGCGATGTGCCCCGCCTCGAACTCGTCGGCCGGGCGCAGGTCGACGACCACCGCCTCGCCCGCCCGCACGCGCGCCATGAGCTCGGCTCGGCTCACCGGCTCTTGCGGCGCGCCGAGGAAGCGCGCAGCCGCCCGCTCCGCCTCGCCGAGGCGCGAGGCGACCGTGCGCAGCGAGGCGAGGAGCGCGTAGACGTCGTCGTCGGCGAGGCGGTAGAGGATCCGGTTGCCGTCGCGGCGCGCGGCGACGAGCCCCGCGCGGCGCAGCACCTGGAGGTGAGCGGACGCCAGCGCGACCGAGATGTCGGCCCGGGACGCGAGCACCTCGACCGCCCGCTCGCCCTGCGCGAGCAGGTCGAGCAGCTCGATCCGGTGCCCGTTGGCGAGCGCCTTGCCCACCTGGGCGAACGCGTCATGGAGCTCGTTCTTGGCGGCGCGGGTGCCGAGTGCCGCCTGATCCATCACCGTCTCGTCGCTCATCCGTGATATTCTACTCGTCGTTTGAACATTTGACCTGCGTGGCCCGTCCCCACCCGCGGTCCGAGATGGAGACGCTCACGGTGAAGACCCTGTTCATCCTCAACGACCCCGCCTACGGCAACGAGCGGTCCTACAACGGGCTCCGCCTCGCCCTCTCGCTGTGCAAGGCCGAGGGCCAGGAGGTCCGGGTCTTCCTGATGGGCGACGCGGTCACCTGCGCCAAGACGCCGCAGAAGACCCCGGACGGCTACTACAACCTCGAGCGGATGCTCAAGGGCCTCGAGCCCAAGGGCGTGGCGGTGGGCTGCTGCGGCACCTGCCTCGACGCCCGCGGCATGACGGACGACGCCCTCGCGTCGCCGGCCCGGCGCTCGACCCTCGCCGAGCTCACCGAGTGGACCATCTGGGCCGACAAGGTCATCACGTTCTGACGATGGGAGTACCGGTGAAGCGCAACAATCTCGATCTGTCGGTCCTGGCCGGCGTCATGGAACGTGGCCAGCAGGATCCGGGCGTGTTCAAGATGCACAAGCGCATCGAGGGCGCCTGGAGCTTCGTCGACGGCTCCCCGGCGTTCGCGGCTGCCGTCGTGCACGGCAACCAGACGACGGTGTTGGCCGTCGACATCGCCCCCGGGTTCGGTGGCACCGGCCTCGCGCCCGACCCGCTCCAGTACATGCTGACCGGCCTCGGAGCCTGCTACGCCGCGACGGTCGTGACGGTGGCCGCGATGGAAGGCGTGGAGATCACGGAGCTGCAGGTGGTCGCCGAGCAGGATGTGGACGTGTCGCGCGTCTACGGGATGGGCGACGCCCCGCTCATGGAGCAGATCAGCGTGACGGTCAGGGTCGGCGGAGACGTCGACGACGACATGCTGGCGCGCTGGCAGCAGGCCGCCCGGGAGAAGTGCCCGTTCGCGTTCACGATCATCAACGCCGTGCCGCTGCACACGAGCGTCGAGCGCCTCTGATTTTGGAGCTGACGCCACCACGGTGAGGTGCCACTTCACCGTTGGCGGGCTCGACCTCTCGATTCGGCAGCCGGTCAGGCCGGCTCCAGGCTCGGCACGACGAGCCACCCCTCGGCCCGTCCGCTGTAGATCAGCTGCTCGGTGGTGAGGCCCGACCTCGCGCGCAGATCGGCGAGGTGACGCTTCACTGTGCTCGGCCGGATGCCCACGAGCCCAGCGGCGTCCTGGACGGATCCGCCAGCAGCGACGTAGGCGGCGAGAACGTCCATCTGGCGGTGCGTCGCCTGCGGCGAAAGGGCGCCGCGCAAGTACCCGTTCCTCACGCCAGCCGCCTCGCCGCGGCGACCCACTCATCGCGACCCTCGATCAGCACCTCGTAGGTTGCAGAGGCGCGCCCAACACCTGTCGGGCGCGCCA
>JBBIIL010000131.1:0-6049 GCA_037446495.1 Chloroflexota bacterium
AAGACCGGCCGCGACGTGGTGATCGGCGCGCTGCTGGGGGCCGAGGAGTTCGGCTTCGCGACCGCGCCGCTCGTGTCGCTCGGCTGCGTGATGATGCGCACCTGCCACCTCAACACCTGCCCGGTTGGCGTGGCCACGCAGGACCCGGTGCTGCGGGCACGCTTCGCCGGCGACCCCGGGCACGTCGTCAACTTCATGACGTTCATCGCCCGCGAGGTTCGCGAGCACATGGCGCGCCTCGGCTTCCGGACCGTGGACGAGATGGTCGGCCGCTCCGACCGGCTGGAGATGCGCCCCGCGCTCGAGCACCCCAAGGCGCGCACGCTCGACTTCACGCGCATCCTCGCCCAGCCTCGCGTCCCCGACTCGTACGGGCGTCGGCGTGCGATGGCCCAGGAGCACAACGTGGAGGCGTCATTGGACGCCACGGTTCTGATCGCCCTGGCCGCGCCCGCGCTCACCGAGGGCCTGCCGGTCCGGGCGGAGCTTCCCATTCGGAACACCAACCGCGTGACCGGGACGATGCTGGGTTCCGAGATCACGCGCCGCTGGGGTCGCGACGGGCTGCCGGACGGGACGGTCAGCCTGCGCTTCACCGGTTCCGCCGGCCAGAGCTTCGGTGCGTTCATCCCGCCCGGGCTGACGCTCGAGCTCGTCGGCGATGCCAACGACTACGTGGGCAAGGGGCTCTCGGGCGGCCGAATCGTCGTCAGGCCGCATGCCGACGCGCCGTTCACCGCGCACCAGAACGTGATCGTCGGGAACGTGGTCCTGTACGGCGCCACGGCGGGCGAGCTGTTCGTCCGGGGCACCGCCGGCGAGCGCTTCGCCGTCCGCAACTCGGGCGCCACCGCCGTGGTCGAGGGCGTGGGCGACCACGGCTGCGAGTACATGACCGGCGGGCGTGTGGTGGTTCTCGGCCGCACCGGGCGCAACTTCGCGGCAGGCATGAGCGGGGGCGTGGCCTGGGTCTACGACGAGGACGGCGGGTTCCGCAGCCGGACCAACACGGAGATGGTCTCGCTCGAGGGACTCGATGGTGGCCAGGCGGGCGAGCTCCGCGACCTGGTCGAGCGCCACCAGGCGTTGACGGGCTCCGAGCGGGCGGCCGAGATCCTCGGCGACTGGGACGCTGCCGCCGCGCGCTTCGTCTGCGTCATCCCGAACGACTACCGTCGCGTGCTCGACGCACAGGCGAGGATGGTCGCCGCGGGGCTCTCGCAAGAGGAGGCCGAGATGGCCGCCTTCACCGAGAACGCAGCCGACCTGGCGCGGGTGGGGGGCGCCTGATGGGCAAGCCCACCGGTTTCATCGAGATCGCCCGCCGGGGCATGCCGTCGCGCCCGCCGCTGGAGCGCATCCGCGACTGGAGCGAGGACCACCCGCACCTGACGGAGGCGCAGCTCTCCGAGCAGGGCGCCCGGTGCATGGACTGCGGCGTCCCGTTCTGCCACACGGGGGCCCTGATCAGCGGGATGGCTTCGGGCTGCCCCCTGAACAACCTGGTCCCCGAGTGGAACGACATGGTCTACCGGGGCCAGTGGCGGGAGGCCAGCATCCGCCTCCACTTCACCAACAACTTCCCCGAGTTCACCGGCCGCGTCTGCCCGGCGCCCTGCGAGGGCTCGTGCACGGTGGGGATCAACGGTGAGCCGGTGGCCATCAAGACCATCGAGGCCGAGATTGCTGACCGCGCATGGGAGGCGGGCTGGATCACGCCCAACCAGCCGCTGTCGCGGACCGGGCGCGCCGTGGCCGTGATCGGCAGCGGACCGGCCGGACTCGCCGCCGCCGATCAGCTCAACCGCGCGGGCCACCGCGTCACCGTCTTCGAGCGCGCGGGCCGCGTCGGCGGGCTGCTCATGTACGGCATCCCGAGCATGAAGCTCGACAAGGGCGTGGTCCGCCGGCGCGTGGAGCTCATGGAGGCCGAGGGCGTCCGCTTCGTCACCGGCATGACCGTTGGCGCGGACGTCAGTGCGGATCGCCTGCTCGCCGACCACGACGCTGTTGTACTCGCCACCGGCGCCACCGTCGCGCGCGACCTGCCGATCCCCGGGCGGGAGCTCAGCGGGATCCACTTCGCCATGAGCTACCTGCGCGGGAACACGCGCCGGCTGCTCGACGGCGGGACCGAGGCCGGGGCGCCGATCGACGCCGCGGGCAGGCACGTAGTGGTCATCGGCGGCGGCGACACGGGCACCGACTGCGTCGGGACCGCGATCCGCCAGGGCGCCGCGTCCGGGCGCCAGCTCGAGATCCTCGCCCGGCCGCCGGACGCCCGCCAGCCGGGCAACCCGTGGCCCGAGTGGCCCAAGACCTACAAGCTTGACTACGGTCAGGAGGAGGCGGCCGCGCTGTGGGGCGAGGACCCGCGCCGGTACCAGACGACCGCGCGCCGCTTCCTCGGGCGCAACGAGCACGTCACCGGGATCGAGATCGCCGACGTGGCCTGGGCCGCAGGCGCTGACGGGCGTCCCGAGCTGCGCGAGGTCCCGGGGACGGCCCAGACCATCGGGGCGGACCTCGTCCTCCTCGCGATGGGCTTCCTCGGGCCGGAGCCCGCGCTGCCGAAGGCGTTCGGGTGCGAGCTCGACGCGCGCGGCACCCTGCGCACCGGCCCCGATCGCATGACGAGCGTCCCGGGCGTGTTCGCGGCGGGCGACTGCGTGCGCGGCCAGTCGCTCGTGGTGTGGGCGATCCGCGAGGGCCGCATGGCGGCCGAGGGCGTGGATCGCTACCTCATGGGCGGCGAGACGGTCCTCACCACCTAGCCGCCGCCCCCGCGGCAGGCGCGGTGCCGATCCGGACTACCCTGTGCGAGTGACCCCCGAACCCGACCTGCCCCCCACAGCCCCCTTGCCCTCCGACGACGGCTCCCGCGACGGGCCCGCCGCCGGATTCGCCGCTCTCGGCCTCGACTCCCGTCTCCTGGCCGCGCTCGCGAGCTTGGGCTACGAGGAGCCCACACCTGTCCAGGAGGCGGCGATCCCGCCGCTGCTTGCTGGGCGAGACCTCCTTGCCGAGGCGCCCACCGGCACCGGCAAGACTGCCGCCTTCGCGCTCCCGATCCTCCAGTCGCTCGCGGCGCGACTCGACGCGGCCCGCGCCGCCGGCGAGCGACCTGAGGGCCGCGGCGCCCCGCGTGACGGCCGCGGCAGCCGACCTGCGGCGTTGGTCCTGGCACCGACGCGCGAGCTGGCGATGCAGGTGGCCGAAGCCATCCACCGGTACGGTCGCGAGCTGGGCGTCCGCGTGGTGCCCGTCTACGGCGGCCAGCCCATCACCGCTCAGCTGGCGCGCCTCGCGAGAGGCGTTGACGTGGTGGTTGCGACGCCCGGCCGCGTGGTGGACCACCTCGACCGCGGGACCCTGCGCTTCGACGAGGTCACGACCGTCGTGCTCGACGAGGCGGACGAGATGCTCGACATGGGCTTCGCCGAGGACCTCGACCGGATCCTGAGCGCCCTCCCGCGCGAGCGGCAGACCGCGCTCTTCTCGGCGACCATCGCCAGCCAGATCGTGGGGCTTGCCGAGCGCCACCTGCGCAACCCCGAGCGGATTCGGGTCCACCGTGAGGAGACATCCGTAGGCGAGCCGGCCCGCGTCCGGCAGGTGGCCTACGTGGTCCGGCGCGCGGACAAGCTGGCGGCGCTGGGCCGGATCCTGGACCTCGAGGACGGCGCGGCCACGCTGGTGTTCGCGCGCACGCGCGGCGAGGTGGACGACCTCGCGGAGGCGCTGTCAGCCCGCGGTCGCGATGCGGCCGCCCTGCACGGCGGCCTGGCGCAGGAGCAGCGGGACAGGATCATGGGACGCTTCCGCGACGGCGCGCTGGACGTCCTGGTGGCGACGGACGTTGCGGCCCGCGGCCTCGACATCGAGCACGTCACCCATGTCGTCAACTTTGACGTGCCCTCCTCGCCGGGCACGTACGTCCACCGGATCGGGCGCACGGGACGCGCCGGGCGGGAGGGGGTGGCGATCACGCTGGTCGAGCCGCGCGAGCACCGCCTCCTCCGCGACATCGAGGCGGCAATGGGCCGGCCGCTCGAGATCGCCGGGCTGCCGACGGTGTCAGACCTGCGCGAGAAGCGGCTGGACCTCCTGCGCGGGACGCTGCGCGAGACGCTGGTCGCCGGCGGGCACGACAGGTACCGCGCCGTGGTGGAGCCGCTCACGGACGAGTTCGACCTCGTGGACATCGCCCTCGCGGCCGTCGCCCTCGCGGACGCGGAGGCGCGCGGCGTCGAGGACACGACCGAGCTGGCGCCCGCCACCCTCCCGACCTTTGCGCCTCGGGGCGGCGCGCCTCACGGTGCCGGGCGTCGTCCGCTGGTGCGCGGCGAGATGCCGAACAGCCGGACGCTTCGCCCCCACCCGGCGCCGGGCCCGCGTCCGGCTGGCGAAAGGGTTCCCTACCCGCCGCGTGACGCCGATCCGCAGGGCGCGCCGGGCGAAGGGTTCGACCGCCCCCTGCAACCGGCCCCGCCGCGACCGTCGACGGGCCGTCCCGCGCCCAAGCCCGGCCCCCACGGCTTCCGCACGTCGGGCTGGCAGACCCCCGAGGGCCGACCGGTCCTGCGCGGTCCCGCGCGAGGTGGCTACGGCAGCGGCGTGACGCGGCTGTTCGTTGGGCTGGGCCGCGCCGGCGGCGTGCGCCCGGGCGACCTGGTGGGCGCAATCACGAACGAGGCAGGCCTCAACGGCCACGACATCGGCTCGATCCAGATCGCCGACGGATTCTCGCTCGTCGAGGTGCCCGAAGCTGCAGCTGAGCGCGTCATCGGCGCCCTGCGCACCGCGACCATCCGCGGCCAGAAGGTGATCGTCCGGCGCGAGCGGTACTGACGTCCCAAGGGCCTCCGGCGGGTCAGCCGCGGGCCCCGGGGCGCTAGCGGCTCGTGCCCGGGCCGCCCTCGTCGGCTCGACCTTCGCGGAGGAAGCGCTCGATCTCGGTGATCAGGTCGTCGCCGGCCGGCCGGCGCTCCTCGTCCACCATCGCCTCGAGGCGCTCGACGTAGGAGCGCGTGGTCTCGTCGGCGGCCACGGCCGCGTCCAGGCGCGCTCGAAGGCGGCCGGCCTCGTCCGCAAGGTCGCCGCGCGGCAGGTTCAGGCCGAGGTGCTGCTCGAGCGTGTGCAGGAGCGCCACCGACGCGGGAGCGTAGCCGCCGGTGACGTAATGCGGGATCTGCGCGTAGTAGCCCACGGCCGGCAGGCCGGCTCTTGCCGCTGCGATCTCGAGCACTGACAGGGCGGCCGCCGGGACGCGCAGCAGCCCGGTTGGGACCGCCGTCACCTTGCCCCGCAGGAGCCCGGGCTCGGACTCGGTGCCCAGGATCGGCACCGGGCGGGCGTGCGGCACAGCGGCCGGAATGGCGCCGAGGCTGATCCACTCCCGCGTTCCAAGGCGCTTGAGCAGCTCCAGGAGGTCGGCCGAGAGCGCATGCCAGCGGAAGTCGGGCTCCGGACCGGAGAGAACCAGCAGGTCGCGGCTGCCGTGGCGAACGTGGCGCAGCGTCAGCTCGGGCCACTCGAGCGTCGCGGGCCGCCCGTCGCGGATGTCGAGCGTCGGCCGACGCGAGCGGTAGTCGTACAGCAGGTCGGCGTCGAACGTGGCGACCGTCGTCCCGCCCTCGCTGACCATGGCCAGCGAACCGGTCGCCGCGCTGCCCGCGTCGACCCAGCCGTCGAAGGCGGCCAGCACGACAGGGCGGTCGAGGGCAGGCAGTGGGTGCTCGAGGCGGTAGAGCGGCATTGCGCCGTCAGGATACGGGCTCGGGCGAATGGAGTCAGCGGACGTGGCTCCGCGCCTGCGCGGAGCTGCTCTCGAACCGCATGCTAACGCGACCCCCGGTGGAGGTGAGGCACCCCTGGCGGCCGCCGCGAGCGGCCCCGACCGGAAGGTGGCCACGCCCCGCCGCGCCCCCGCCCCGCGCCGGGCGCCGGGACCCCGCCCCTGACCCGGGGCGGCATTCTCAGACACCGACCGTGGCGGTGTTGGGGATCGAATCCTGCTCAGGCACCGGCGCCGGCGGTGTTCGGGGGG
>JBBIIL010000132.1:0-1524 GCA_037446495.1 Chloroflexota bacterium
CGGCCGGGCAGGCGTCCGCTCGGCGGAGCGGTAGCGCGCCCAGGCGCCCAGGCGAGGCTAGGCGATGGAGCGCCTCGGCCGCGTCGGCGTGGTTCGGCCGCGTCGGCGTGGTTCGCGGTGGAGCGACTCAGCGGAGCACGCCCAGGAGCAGCAACCCTCCGACCAGCATGAACCCGACGGCGATGACCGAGTCGGCGAAGGTGGCCCCTCCGAGGTCGTGCACCTCGCGCTCGCGCCACGCCAGCCCGGCGCCGACGAAGGCGAGGACCGAGATCGCAATCCCGATGACCAGGCGGAGGAGCGGCTGGCCCGTGTCGCCCCACGCGTAGATCCCAGTGAGGGCAAGCCCGACATCGAGCGCGGCGAACACGGCGAAGGCGCCGCCGAGGACCAGGCAGCCCTGGTAGACCCGCAGGAACGTTGCGTCGCGTCCCATGACCTCCTCGTGGCTCCTCGCGCCAGGGCGTCGGGCGATTCTCGCCCCCTCGGCGCGAGTCGGCAACAGGCAGTTCGGCCCGACGAGCCGCCGGCCAGCGTGGACTCGACCTTCGGCAACAGGCAGTTCGGCCCGACGAGTCGCCCGCCCGCGTAGACTCGACCCTGCGATGGACGATGAGCGCTGGCAGCCCGGCATGCCCGCCCTGGACCGCCAGCCGGTTCGGGCGGCCGTCGGCGTGCCGGCAACACTGACCGGCCAGCCGCCCAGGAGCGTCCCCGAGACGATCCCGACGCCGCTCCAGAAGCACTTCGTCCTGCTCTCGGCACCGGCGCTCGTGCTGGGCGCAGTGGCGATCACCGCGCTCGAGGCGGGCGCAGGCTTCGAGAGCTGGATCGTCCGCCTCTGCGTGCTGCTGGCCGCCCCGCTGCTCCTGGTCACCACGCTGGACGCGGCGGTCCGGATCTGGCGCTCGGCGTGGGCGTGGATGCCGGTGGACCGCGCTCGCGGGCTCTTCCGCCTCGCGTGGCTGATCGTCGTGGTGACGTTCCTCGCGCTGATCGTCGCCGCCGTGGCGCTGACCCTGGGAGCGATCTGATGACCGAGCGACAGCCCGACGACGAGAGCGCGCTGCTGGCGGCGCTCAGCCGCGGCCCCGACGGGCGCTCCACGGACATCGCCTCCGGCGCGGGCACGCCCGGCTGGCTGGCAGCGATGACGAACTTCTGCTCGCGCTGCGGCGCGGAGCTCGTGCTCACGGTCCCGCCCGACGAGGACCGCGAGCGGCTCGCCTGCCCGGGCTGCGGGCACATCACCTACCTGAACCCGCGGCTGGTGGTCACCACGCTGCCGGTGGACGCGGACGGGAACCTCGTGCTGATCCGGCGGGGGATCGCACCCGGCTACGGGTCATGGGCGCAGCCGGGCGGCTTCCTCGAGGTTGACGAGACCCTGGGCGAGGCGGCGGTCCGAGAGACCCTCGAGGAGACCGGGCTCGTCGTGCGGCCGGGCGAGCTGATCGGGCTGTACTCGCGGCTCGAGGCCGCGGTGGTGACGCTCGCGTTCGAGGCGACCGTGGTGGGCGGCGA
>JBBIIL010000132.1:1624-4434 GCA_037446495.1 Chloroflexota bacterium
GCTCAGCTGATGTCCACGAACACGTTCTTGAGCTCGGTGTACAGCTCGAGCGCCTCCATGCCCAGCTCGCGGCCGATGCCGGACTGCTTGTAGCCGCCGAATGGCGCCTCGACATGCACGCTGTTGTTGCAGTTCACCGAGATGACACCTGACCTGAGGGCCTTCGCCGCGCGCAGCGCCTTGCCCATGTCCCGGCTCCAGATCGACCCGGACAATCCGTACGGCGAGTCGTTCGCCAGGCGGAGGGCCTCCTCCTCGGTGTCGAACGGGATCACGCCCACCACCGGGCCGAAGATCTCTTCGCGCGAGATCCGCATCTCCGGTGCCATGTGGTCGAACACGGCGGGCATGAGGTAGGCGCCCTGGGCGAGGGCCGGGTCGCTCGGCCGCACGCCGCCCGCCACCAGCTCAGCCCCCTCGGCTTTGCCGGACTCGACGTACGCCTCAACCTTCGCCCGCTGCCTCATCGACACGAGCGGCCCAACCTCGGTGGCCTCGTCGGACGGGTCGCCCACCTTGACGGCATTCGTCGCGTTCACGAACAGCTCCACCACCTGGTCGTGCACCGATCGCTCGACGAGGATGCGGCTCCGCGCGCAGCAATCCTGACCGCAGTTGTCGAAGACGGCGTACGGCGAGGTGGCCGCGAACTTCTCGAGGTCCGCGTCGGCGAAGACGATGTTGGGGCTCTTGCCGCCGAGCTCGAGGCTGACCTTCTTGATGGTCCCGGAGGCGGTCCGCATGATCTCCTGGCCGGTCGTGGTCTCGCCGGTGAACGCCACCTTGCCGACGCCGGGGTGCGCGGCCAGCCCGCCGCCGGCCACCGGGCCGGGGCCGGTGAGCACGTTGAGCACGCCCGCCGGCAGGCCCGCCTCCAGCGCCAGCTCGCCCAGCCGGATCGCGGTCAGCGGGGAGTACGAGGCCGGCTTGAGGATCGCGGTGTTGCCGGCCGCCAGCGCGGGACCCACCTTCCAGGCGGCCATCATGATCGGGAAGTTCCACGGCACGATGAGCCCCACGACGCCGATCGGCTCGCGCAGGGTGAAGTCGAAGCCCGGGCGGTGGACCGGGATGGTGGAGCCGTGGATCTTGGTGGTCGCGCCGGCGTAGAACTCCAGGACCTTGGCGACCTGGCCAACCTCCCAGCGAGCGCCGCTGATGGGCTTGCCGATCTGCCGGCTCTCCAGCTGCGAGAGCTCCTCCTCGTGGGCGCGGACCACCTCGGCGAAGCGGTACATCAGCCGACCGCGATCGGCCGCCGAGAGTGTCGACCACTCGCCGTCGAACGCCCGCTGCGCCGCTGCGACGGCGCGGTCCACGTCCTGCGGCCCGCCCGACGGCACGACGCCGATGACGGTCCCGCGATGCGGCTCCACGACGTCGAAGGTCTGGCCGTCGGCCGCGGCGACGAGCTCTCCGCCGATCACCATCCGGTACTCGGTCATGGGTGCGTTGTCTCCTCGTGCCGCGGAGGCGGCGTCGTGTCGGCCGGACGGGCGTCTCGCCGGGTCAAGGCGGCGATTCTATGCCGCGCCGTGTGGCCGCCGCGCCGTGGTCCTGACCGTCGGACCCTCACGACGGGCCGCCAGGCCCGATGGGGCGACCGACGTGGCGGCTAGCATCCACCCATGGCGACGACGGACCGGCGCAATCGGACCGATCGCGCCCTGCGCGTGGTCTCAGAGGCGGTCCGAGGCCGCCATCTGCGCGTCTGGTTCGCGGTCGTGCTGCTGTTCGCGGCCATCGGCACGCTGGGCTACATGCTGTTCTTCGGCTGGGACGTCTCGGACGCCCTGTTCATGACGGTGATCACGCTCACGACCGTCGGCTTCAAGGAGGTCCGGGACCTCACCACGTTCGCCGAGCGCCTGTGGACGATGATCCTGGCGGTGACGGGCGTGGCGATCATCTACGGCACGATCGGGATCGTCGCCGAGACCATCATCAGCGAGGCCGCGAGCGGCCG
Source organism: Chloroflexota bacterium (assembly GCA_037446495.1). Classification (GTDB taxonomy): domain Bacteria; phylum Chloroflexota; class Limnocylindria; order Limnocylindrales; family CSP1-4; genus CAIXZV01. The sequence continues at coordinate 3,591 of JBBIIL010000132.1, forward strand.
TCGGGAGGTGAGGCGGATGCGCGAATCGGTGGCGGCGCTCCAGGGCCACTTCGTCGTGTGCGGGTACGGGCGCGTCGGGGCGACAGTGGCGCGGGAGTTCGAGCACAGTGGCGAGCCGCTGGTGGTCATCGACATCCTCGCCTCGTCGCTGGAGCGCGCAGCCAAGGCGGGCCACCTGGTGGTCGAGGGCGACGCGACCGACGATGCCACGCTGCGCGCGGCCGGCGTGGACCGGGCGCGCGGCCTGGTCACCTGCATCGACTCCGACGCGAACAACGTCTACGTGACGCTGTCCGCGCGCGCGATGCAGCCGACGCTGTTCATCGTGGCCCGGGCCAACACCGAGGGGTCGGAGGCCAAGCTCGTGCAGGCCGGCGCGAACCGCGTCGTCTCGCCCTACACCAACGCGGGGCGGCGGCTTGCTGAGCTGGCCGTGCGCCCGCACGTGGCGGACTACATCGACGCCGCGCTCTCGCACGGCAACCTCACCTTCTCGCTCGAGGACATCGAGATCCCGCCCGGGAGCCCGCTCGCGGGACGCACGGTGGGCGCGCTCCGGGCGGAGGGGGCGGTGACGCTGGCGATCCTGCGAGCGGACGGGGCGTATGAGCCCAACCCGTCCGAGGCGCGGGTCCTGGCGGAGGGCGAGCGCGTGATCGCCTCCGGCTCAACGGAGGCGCTCGCTCGTCTGGAGGCGCGCGCGTAGGCCGGGTCGGCGCTCGGACCCTGGGGCCCGCCCGACCCTGACCAGCGCGGCGCTGACGACGGGCGCGCGGCCGTTGAGCCGCCCGTGCCCCCGAGCGGGACGCGGTACGCCGAGAAACCGGGTGCCGGACGTGAACCC
>JBBIIL010000132.1:4534-5997 GCA_037446495.1 Chloroflexota bacterium
GCGCGGCCCTGCGGGTCAGTCGGCGGTGTGCTCTCGCTCGTCGGCGGCCATCGCGGCGCCCACGATCCCAGCGTCGTTGAGCAGTTTCGCGGGGATGACCTCAGCCCGGACCGTGAGGCGCGGGATGAACTTGTCGGAGCGCTTGGAGACGCCCCCGCCGATGATGAACAGCTGGGGCCAGAACAGCTTCTCGATGGCGAGCAGGTGCTCGTCCAGGTCGGATGCCCAGGCCTTCCACGAGATGCCCCGCCGCAGACGGGCGGCGGCGGCGGAGCGCCGCTCGGCGTCGCGGCCCCGGATCTCCATGTGCCCGAGCTCGAGGTTCGGCACCAGCGTCCCGTTGTAGAACAGCGCGGACCCGGTGCCGGTGCCGAGCGTGATGAGGAACACGGTCCCGCGCCGGCCGACGCCGGCCCCGAAGTGCATCTCGGCAACGCCCGCCGCATCGGCGTCGTTGATCATGTGGACCGGCCGCCGGAGCACGCGCTCCATCGCCGCGTCCGCGTCGAAGTCCAACCAGCCGGGGTCCATGTTGGCGGCGGTTCGGGTGACCCCGGTGATGATCACGCCCGGGAAGCCCACGCCGACAGCCGTCTCGGGCGCCAGCTGGACCTCGTTGCCGATCCGCTTGACCAGCCGCGCAATCGAGGCGATGACCGCCGCCGGCGCCGACGGCTGGGGCGTGGGCACGCGGTGTCGCTGGCTGAGGATGTCGCCCGTGTCGAGGTCCACGGCGGCAACCTTGATCCCGCTCCCGCCGATGTCCACCCCGATTGCCACGCGACGGCCGGCGATGGGCACGGCCGGGCCTGCGTGCGGGGCGGCCTTGTCCTCCGCGAGACCCTCGTCGGGATGGTCCTCGACCAGCTCCTCCGCCTGCTCGACCGCGCCTGCCACCTCGGCCTCGTCCGGTTCGAAGGGTTCGGCGGGCTTGTCAACGGCCTCGTGCTCGGTGTCCATCAGGCGTACTCCGCTGGGCGGTGGTGCGTGACCCGAAGCGGGTTCGCGCCCGGCGCCACGCTGGCTAGAAGTAGTTGACCGTGATCCCGCCGTCGATGACGAAGTTCGCGCCGTTGGTCCAGCGGGATTCGTCCGAGGCGAGGTAGATGCCCACGTTGACGATCTCCTCGGGCTTGCCGAAGCGACCGGACGGGTTGCGGTTGAGCCGGAGCGCCTTCGCGGCTTCGTCTTTGAGGAGCCAGTCCATGAGGAGCGGCGTCTCGATCGGTCCCGGGCTGATGGCGTTGGTGCGCACGCCCCGCCCGGCGAACTGGACAGCCAGGCTGCGAGTCAGCGCCAGGACCGCGCCCTTCGACGCAGTGTAGGCGTCCTGCGGCACGGAGCAGCCGAGGATGGCCACGAAGCTCGCGATGTTGATGATCGAGCCCGCGCCCTGCTCGAGCATCTGGGGAATGGCGTACTTGCAGCCCAGGAACACGCCCCGGACGTTGACCGCCATGACC
>JBBIIL010000133.1:0-4482 GCA_037446495.1 Chloroflexota bacterium
CGTGTTCCTGGGCACATCAGGACACGGGAGCCGCAAGGAGGTACGAGCGTGGCACAGGAATCTCTCGTCAAGGGCTGGTAGCCGAGACACCGCTGGAGATCGACCGATGCGATCCCGTGTGATCCAGATCTTGGCCACCCTCGGTGGTGTGGCCGCACTGGCGCTCGCCGGTGGTGCTTCCCTTCGGGGCTTCTAGGGACTCGGCTGACGGCCTGCAGAGGTCGACAGGAGCGGTGGTACTCTCGCCTTGCCGTTGACGAGGTGATATGCCCCGGACCCTAAAGCTCTACATTGCAGGACTCGTGGTGCTTAGCAGCGCGCTGCTGATCTCCACGAGTTTTGCGTTTGGCATCGACGACCATATCGCCATCAGGTGGACTCCTGGCGACAGCGCCACTAGTCCGGAAGTCCTCGTCGGACTGGCCTACTGGATCGTCATCACGCTGGCTGCGACGTCATTCCCAGTCAAGATGCCCCGTGGCATGGTCGTGTTCGTATCGTCCGCACCAATTTACGCGGCGATGGCGCTCGGCGGGCCTGCGGCGGGGGCGTGGGTCGCCCTTCTGGGGACCTTCGACAACCGCGAGCTTCGCGGCAGGATTCCGTGGTATGGCTCCTTGGCGAATCACGCCGGAGTTGTCCCTCCAGCGATCCTCGGCGGCCTCGTCATGTACTACGTCAACGGCGGTCGCCCGCAGGAGTTGCACTTCCAGTCCTTCGTCGCTGTCACCGTCGGAGCGACTGTCATGTTCATTGCGAACATCCTCGCGGTCTCGGTGCTGTTGAGCCTGCGAACTGGTTCGTCGATCCGCAACGCCCTGTACGCGGATACTCGGATCTTCGCCTCGAGCCAGTTGGCGCTCGCGCCTCTTGGATGGCTCATGGCGCGCATCTACGCTGCCGAGGGCCAGGGGGGCTGGTGGGCCGCGCTTGTGTTTGCAGTGCCCCTATACACGACACGCCAGGTCTATTCCCAGATCGTCGAGATGCGGGAGATGTTCACGCAGACGATCGAGGTCTTGGCTGAGGCGGTCGACAAGCGAGATCCCTTCACGTCTCTGCACTCAAAGCGGGTCATGCTCATCGCGCGGGATATCGGGCGGGAGATGCGGCTTGGCGAGGTGGACCTCGAGGCGCTTGAGTGGGGCGGCCTGCTCCATGACGTCGGGAAGATCGGGGTCTCGGATGCCGTGCTCAAGAAGGCGGAGCGGCTGACCAAGGCGGAGCGGATGGAGATGAACTCGCATCCGGTGCTTGGGGCCCAGATCATCGCGCCGGTGACGCGGCTGTCGCGGGAGCTGCCGATCATCCGCAACCACCACGAGTGGTACAACGGGTCGGGGTATCCGGACAGGCTCATCGGGGACGAGATCCCGCTGCTGGCGCGCATCCTGCACGTGGCGGACGCGTTCGAGGCGATGACGGCCGCACGGCCGTACCGGATGACGCCGCTGACGCGCGAGCAGGCGCTGGGCGAGCTGCGCAAGTTCGCGGGCATCCAGTTCGACCCGCGCATCGTGGACGCCTTCGTGCAGACGAAGTGGGTCGAGGGCGTGCCCGACCCGGGGCGCCCGACGCCACTGCGGCCGATCCCGATGATCGCGCAGCACGCGGCGCAGGCGGCTGCCGAAGGGCCCGCGGGAGAGGCTTCCGCCAGCCCCACCGGCGCACCGTCGGCCTGACGGCAGGGCCCGCGAGCACCCCCGCACCACCCCCACAATCACCGAATGCTGACTGGCGGGATCGCGCTCGGCCTGATCTTGGGCCTGGTGCTCGGGGGGCGCATCGAGCGTGTGGCGGAGATCCGCCTGCGCTTCCTGCCGCTCCTGTTCATCGCGGTCGTCCTGCGCTTCGGCACGGAGATCCTGCTCAACGCGGGCGTCGCCGTAGGGGACACGCTTCGCCTGCCGCTGTTCGCGATCGCCTACGGCCTGCTCGCGGTCACGCTGTGGCACAACCGCGGCTACCCGGGTCTGGCGCTCGCCTTCGTGGGGGTGGCGTCCAACGGCATCGTCATCGTCTGGAACCAGGGCTTCATGCCGGTCTGGCTGCCGGCCCTCCAGGCGTCGGGGCTGCCCAGCCACCTCGAGTCGGCGCTCCACCTCCTGCTCGACCAGGGCACGGCCGCCGAGTTCTTCCGGCACCTCGGCCCGCTGGCAGACGTGATCCCGATCCCGGTCTGGCCGCTCCAGAACGTGGCGTCGGTGGGCGACCTCTTCCTGTCCGCGGGCCTGGCGATCTTCCTGTTCGCCACGGTCATGCGGGCGCCCGAGGAGATCCAGCAGGCGCTGATCGACGCGCGGATCGCGCGGATCGCGTCGACGCGCGCCCCTCGCCCCGGCATCGACGTGGACGCGGACGGCTTCCCCGTCTCGCTGGAGACGGGACTCTCCTCCGCGCTCGCGGCCACGGTGGCCCTCGAGCGGCCGCGGCTCCTGGGCGGTGGCGGCATCGGCCTCGCGGCCCCGTCGTCGGTGATGCTGGCGCCCGAGGCCCCGGCCGGCGGAACGATGACCGCCACCGACGCCGGCGCCATCCCGCTCCCCAGCCCGCAGCCCGGGCTCCTCGAGCGCGCCCGCAGCCACCCGTACGTGCGCCTGACGCTCAACGGCACGTTCTCCGCGCTGTGGGTGGGCCAGTTGATCAGCCTGTTCGGCGATCGCGTGAACCAGATCGCGCTGGGCGCCTTCGTGTACGAGGTCACCGACTCCCCGCTCGCCGTGGCGCTGACCTTCCTGGTGGGCACCATCCCGAACCTGCTGTTCTCGCCGCTCGCCGGCACGTTCGTGGACCGCTGGGAACAGAAGCAGGTGCTGGTGGTGTCCGACATCCTGCGGGCGGCGTTCGTGCTGCTGATCCCGGTCGCCGTGCTGATCAACGTCTGGCTGGCGTACCCGCTGGTGTTCCTGGTGACCACGGTGTCGATCTTCTTCCGCCCGGCACGCTCGGCGGTGCTGCCCCGGATCGTGACGGAAGACGACCTGCTCGCCGCGAACTCCGCGATGTGGGTGGGCGAGACGCTGGCCGACGTGGTGAACTACCCGCTGGCGGGCCTGTTCGTGGTGTTCCTGGCGTCGTCACTGCCGCTGGCCTTCTGGTTCGACGCGGCGACGTACCTCGCGTCAGCGGCGCTGATCACGACGATGGTCGTGCCGCCGGTGATCCGGCGCGTTCGCGGCGTGGCGGACGTGGCGACTGGCGCCGCCGGTGGGGCCGGCGAGGCCGACGACGGCGCCGATGACGCGGCCGGGGAGGACGCGCAGCAGACGCCCACGACGGTCCTGGAGGACCTGCGCGAGGGGTGGGCGTTCCTGCGCCACGAGACCGTGCTCCTGGCGAACACGCTCCAGGGCACCGCCGGCCAGTTCGCGATCGGCATCCTGACGGTGGGCTCGATCGTGCTGGCGAGGGCCATCACGCCGTCCCCGGGCGACGAGTACCGCGCCACGTACGCGTTCATGGAGGCGTCGATCGGCATGGGCAACCTTGTCGGCGGGTTCGTCCTCGGCCTGGTCGCCGGCCGCGCGAGGAAGGGCCTGCTTGCGGCCATGGCGTACGTGGCGTTCGGCGCGCTGCTCGTCCTGATCGGCTTCGCGAACGCCATCCCGGTGGTGCTTGCGCTGCTGTTCGGCGTGGGCGTGGCGAACATGGCGTTCGTGATCCCCAGCCAGACGCTGTTCCAGGAGCGCACGCCGCCAGAGCTCATCGGGCGCGTGGTGAGCTTCCGGTTCGCGCTGGTCTTCGGCGGCATGTCCATCGCGATGGGCATCGGCGGCCTGCTCATGGGGCCGCTGGGGGCCGGTCCGGTGATCGCCCTGGGCGGCGTGATCTCGATCGCCGCGGGACTCGGCGGGCTGTTCGTCCGGGCCGTCCGCGAGGCGTAGCGGGCTTCGGCGTTCGCAACGAGAGAGCGGCGTCCGCACCACGGCCCGCCTTCGGTACACTGACGGCCGCGCGAGTCGCGGCTGACGCGCCGCCCGCGAACAGGAGACCGATCACCCACATGACCGACCAGGAGCGCGACGCTGCGGCCGCCGGGGGCGCCGCCGTCGACGAGGACGACGAGGGCGACGCCACCGCCGAGGAGCTCGAGGATCTCGAGGAGTCGGACGAGCTCGAGGACGAGGACGACGAGGACGAGGCTGCCGAGCCGGCCGTCCCGTCGCCGACCGCAGCTGGTGCCGCGGTGCCGGCCGGCGGACGGCGGCTGCGCGGCCAGCCGAAGACCGTGGCCGCGCCGGCGACCGTGGCCGACCGTGCCGTCAAGGTGGACGACCGCTTCTCGGGCTGGTTCGTGATCGCGGTCGTGGCGGTGTTCGGCCTGATCTTCGTGAACGCGATCTTCTTCGGGCACGCGGGCTTCGTCTCGGGCCTGTTCCCCACCCCCACGCCCGTGGTGACCGCATCGCCGGTCGCGTCGGCCGCGCCGTCCGCTTCTGCCGCGCCGTCGGCCGCGCCGTCCGCTTCTGCCGCGCCGTCCGC
>JBBIIL010000133.1:4582-5955 GCA_037446495.1 Chloroflexota bacterium
GCCGCGCCGTCCGCTTCTGCCGCGCCGTCCGCGTCGGCCGGGGCTTCATCGTCGGCTACGGCAGGGGCTTCGTCGTCGGCTGGGCCATCGAGCAGTGCGGGCCCCTCGCCGTCGGCCGCGCCGTCGTCCGCCGTTCCGTCGTCCTCCGTGGCACCGTCGGCCGCGCCGTCGGCCGCCGCCCCGTCGCCGTCCGCGTCGTAGGCCCCACGGCCCGGGGCGTCCGCGCCCGGGGCGTCCGCGCCCGGGGCGTGCTCGGCGGGACAGGCGTGTTCGGCGGGCCATTCCGCCCGGCTATACTCGCCGGGCCATGACCCATGTCTTCGTCGCCCCGCACCCCGACGACGTTGCGCTCAGCTGCGGCGGGCTCATCGCCAGCCTGCGCGAGCTGGGCCAGAACGTCACGATCCTCACGCTGTACTCGGGCACCGGCGGCAGCGAGCGACTGACGCCGTACCAGCGCGAGGCGCTGGGCTTCGGCACCAAGACGGTCTGGCCCGCATCCGAGGCGTTCAACCGCGCCCACCTGCGCTCGGACTTCCCGGAGGACGCGTCCTCGGCCCCGTGGGAGGCATCCGCCGCCGGTCTCGAGGCCACGCAGGCTGACGCCGACGCCGCCGCCAAGCGCTTCTGGCAGCGCTCGTCGTGGTACCGGCGCGCCAACATCCACAACCGGGCGCAGGCCGGCCAGCCCCTGATGGACGACCACGCCACGCAGGGCGCGATCCTCACACAGGAGCGCCTCGACGCCGCGGCCGCGGGCGAGACGATGGCCCAGCGCCGCCTCGAGGACGAGCGGTTCGCCGCGTTCGCCGAGGTCTCGACCGTCTTCCTGGACCTGCCCGATGCGGTGTTCCGCGGCTACGAGGGTGACGACCAGCTGCTGGGCCAGCCGCGCGCGGACGACCCGGTGCCCGCGGACCTGCTCCGCCGCGAGATCGCGCGCCTCGAGCCGTCGCGGGTGTACTTCCCGATGGGCATCGGCGGGCACGTTGACCACCAGCTGGCGCGCGACGCTGGCATCGAGCTCCTGGCGGACCAGCCGTCGTGGATCATGCCGTTCCCCTCCTACGTGGGCCGGATGGTGTTCTACGAGGACTTCCCGTACGCCCACTGGGAGGACTTCAGCCGGCTGGAGGACCTCGACGACGCGTTCGCCGGGCTGCCCGCGGGTGTGTCCCTCCAGGGCGATTTCTCGGACGTCTCGGACATGCTGGAGCGCAAGATCCGCGGCATCGCGCTGTACGAGAGCCAGATGGAGCGCCTGTTCGGCGGGGTGATGCCGATGGCCGACGCGGTCCGGGCGTTCGCCGCGCGCGTCGCCGACATCGGCTCTGTGCCCAACGGCGCCGCCGAGCGCTACTGGGTCACGACGC
>JBBIIL010000134.1:0-5909 GCA_037446495.1 Chloroflexota bacterium
CCCCGGCCACACGCCGGGCCAGGTGGCGGTCTACGTCCCCGAGGAGCGGGCGGTCTTCACCGGCGACACCGTGTTCTCCGAGTGCACCACCTGGCTGATGACCTCCAACGTGGACATGTGGATCACCGCGATCGACCGGATCCGGGCGCTCGACATCGAGTGGGTGATCCCGGGCCACGGTCCCGTGCAGCGCAAGGACTACCTGTACACGCAGATCGCGTTCATGCTCGAGTGGGAGGCGGCCGTGGCGACCGCGATCGCCAAGGGCTGGAGCCGCGACGAGACGATGGCGCGCGTGTCGTTCGCGGAACGCTACCCGGTCGACATCGGGCAGGAGTACATGATGGAGTACATCCAGACCCGCAACGCCGGCGCCCTGTGGGACAAGTACACGCGCGAGACCACCACGACGTACCCGGCCAAGGACGCCCCGCCGCGCTGAGCCGGCCATGACGCGTCCCGTCCGCACCGCCCACCTGCTGACCGTCGGCAGCGAGCTGACCACCGGCGAGACCCGCGACACCAACGGCGGGGAGCTCGCCGCGTCGCTGGCGTCGCTGGGCGTCGAGGTGCAGCGGATCGCCGCGCTGCCCGACCGGCTGGACCTCGTCGTGGCCGCGTTCCGCGACGCGTTCGAGGCCGTGGACCTGGTCGTGACGACGGGCGGCCTCGGGCCCACGCCGGACGACCTCACCCGCGAGGCCGTCGCTCAGGCGGTGGGCGAGGAGCCGGCGATCGACCCGCGGCTCGAGCAGTGGCTGCGGGAGCTGTTCGAGCGGCGCGGGATGGCCCTCGCCGCGGTGAACCTCAAGCAGGCCTGGCTGATCCCGTCGGCCACCGCGCTGCCCAACGGCCACGGCACCGCGCCCGGCTGGTGGGTGGACCGGCCGGACGGCCGGATCGCGATCCTGCTGCCGGGGCCGCCGCGCGAGATGGGCCCGATGTGGCGCGAGCGGGCCCTGCCCCGCCTGGCGGCGCGCGGCGCCGGCGACGGGCGCGTCGTCAAGGTGCTGCGGACGTACGGGATCGGCGAGTCGACAGTGGTCGACCGGCTCGGCGAGCCGCTCTTCCGGGCCTCGAACCCGGTCGTGGCGACCTACGCCCGGGCCGACTGGCTGGACATCCGGGTCTCCGCGGTGGACGAGCTCGACGGCGGTGCGCGGCGCAGCTCGTGGCCGAGGCGGAGCGGACGGTCCGGGACGGGCTCCCGGGGCACGTCTGGGCCGAGGGCGAGACGACGTGGGGCGAGCTCGTGGGCGCCGCGCTGGAGCGCGAGCGGCTGACCCTGGCGACGATCGAGGACGGAACGCTCGGCGCGCTGGCCGGGCTGCTCGCCGACGTGCCCGCGCTCACGCGCTCGACGATCAGCCGCGCAGCGGAGGACGCGCCCCTCCCGGACGCCGACGCGCTGCGCACGCTCGCCGCCGAGGCCGCGCGCTCGGCGGGGGCGTCGATCGGGCTGGCGGTGGCGACGCGCGTGAACGCTGGTCAGACGCCGGTGCGCGCGGCGATCGCGATGCCTGACGCGCCGGGACGGGCCTTCGAGCCGCTGGAGCTGCGCCTGTTCCAGGGCGGCGCGCACGGCCGGTTCCGCGCCGCGGTCGCGGGCGCCGCCCACCTGGTCGAGGCGCTCGGCGGCCCGGCGTCCGGCGGTCGCGGGCCCGCCTGACCGAAAGCCCACGGCCGAAGCGCGTCGAGCGGCACCCGGACCGGCGGTCAGTACCCCACGGACGGCATGTAGGCGCCCTCGGGCTCCTGGTACAGCCCGATCGTCATCATGTTCACCACGAAGAACACGCGCAGCCCGCGGTCGAGGCACCAGCGGAACAGGTCGTGGTTCGCGAGCGGGACCAGGAACCCGGGCGTGCCGAAGTCGTCCGCCTCGCAGATGAGCGCCCGCAGGTCGTCGTTGGTCTCCGCCACCGAGTGCGCGAAGTAGTTCACCTGGGTGGTGTAGCCGCTGACCCGGCCCAGACGCTCCACGACGCGCGCGGACCCCGAGGCGATCGCCTCGGCCACTTCGCCCGCCCGGGCGTGCCCGTGCACGCGCCGGCAGAGCGCGTTCATCGCGTCCTCGTCGTCCGGCGTGGCCGGGCGCACGTCGTACCCCGGGAGCCGCTCCCGGATCGGCGCACCGTGCATGGCCGCGAAGGCCCCGCGCACCTCCATGCCGAGCTTCGCGTAGAGGCTGAGCGAGCGGTTGTGGTAGGCGATCTGCAACAGCCGCACGCCGGGCGCGCGGCGGGCCTCGGCGCGGGCGAGGACCGCGTCCATGAGCAGCCGCCCGACGTGGCGGTCCTGGCTCGTGGGGTCCACGCTGATCGGCCCGATCGCCGAGATCGTCCCGCGCTCGTCGAGGAAGTTGGAGCCGATCACCCGGCCGTTCTTCTCGGCCACGACGGCGTAGACCCGCGGGTGGTTGATGAGCCACCGGATCGGCTCGGCGGCGGCCGCCACGGTCGGGAAGTCGTGCGGGAAGCCGTGCTCGTCCGCGAGCGTCGAGAACGCCTCGTAGCAGATGCGCCCGGCGTCCTCCCAGTCGGCGTCCACCGCCTCGCGGATCCGGATGCCCACCGCCTCGGGGGCTTCGACCGTCATGGGTGCGTCCTCCTCGGCCGCGCGGCCCGGCCGCTCGGCATGGGGTGTCGTCAGCGCGCTGCGGCCACCGGCTCGGGCTCGACCGACGCCGACGCGTAGTGGCGGCGGTACTCGCCCGGCGACATGCCGCACGCGCGCGAGAACACCTTGTAGAACTGGTTGAGGTTGGTGTAGGCGACCGTCCGGGCGACGTCCGCCACCGAGAGCTCCGTCGTGAGCAGCAGGCGCTTGGCCTCCGCGATCCGCACCTGGGTCACGTAGGCCTTGAACCCGACGCCCGTCACCTCCTTGAAGACGTGGCGGACGCGCGAGGGGCTGACGTGGACGATGGCGGCCACGTCGTCGAGGGTGATCGCCTCCCGGCGGTGCCGGTCCACGTAGGCGAGGACCGGCCGGATCTGCTCCCGGCGGTCCGCGGCGGCCCGCACCGCGTCCGGCGAGGCGCCCGTCTCCGGGTCGCAGTTGACCAGGCCCAGCACCAGTCGAAGGGTCGCGTCCATGACGTGGCGCTCGGCGGGGTCCCGGTGGTCGGCCGCCCTGCGGAGCCCTGCCAGGAGCCCGGCGAGCTGGGCGGCGAGCGGCGTCCCGGACCGGACTCGCGGGGAGCGGTCATCCGTGCGCAGGAACGGCGCGAGGTAGCCGCGCTCCAGCTCCCGGCAGCCGGGGGGCGCCACGAGCTCCGGACGAAACAGCACGAGCAGCAGGCGCATCGGGCCGCCGCGGTCCGCCAGGGCGACGTGGGGCTGCGAGTTGTCGATGAAGAAGACGTCGCCGGTCTCCGCCTCGAGTGGTCGCCGGCCGAACATGAACACGCCGCGCCCCTCGGTCACCAGCGCGATCTCGAAGTGGTCGTGCCAGTGCATGGGGTCCCGATCTCCGCGCACCTCGTAGTCGAGCACCGCGAGCGGGAAGTCCGGGTCCATGGCCTGCTGCCACACGTACACCGCCACGCCCCGAGATTCGGGCGTCCGCAGCCGGATCGGACAGGGCCGTTTGGAGCGATCCGCCGGGACCGCCGCGCCTGCGCGACCGCTTCTGCCACTGCTTCGACCGGAGCTGGCATTGCCGCGCCCGACGGCCGGGCGGAGCATCGGTCCATCGACCGCGCAGGTTCGACAGGAGTCAGGCATGTCCTTCGCTCACCTGTTCAGCCCGCTCCAGATGGGGCCGCTGACGCTTCCCAACCGCATCGTCCACGTCCCCACGGACATCAGCTCGTCCAACGCCGACGGCGAGGTCAGCGAGCGCGACATCCACCACCACAGCACCATCGCCAAGGGCGGCGCCGGGTTCGTCATCGTGGGCGCGACGACGCCCGACATGAAGACCGGCCGGCCGACGGTGACCTGCCTCGTGGCCGACGGCGACAACTACGTGCCGGGCCTCGCGCGCCTCGCCGAGTCGATGCACAAGTACGGCGCCAAGTGCGCGGTCCAGCTGCAGCACCCGGGCCGCCAGTGCGCGATCCCCCGCTACAACACCCTGGGCGCCACCGACCGCGTGCTCAAGCTGCCCTGGTCCGCGGGCCACGAGATCGTCTACGAGAACGCCGAGGAGAAGGGCAAGGAGATCCGCGAGGCGTCGATCCCCGAGATCCTCGAGCTCGTGGACCTGTTCTCCGAGGCGGCCTGGCGCGTGAAGCAGGCGGGCTTCGACGCGGTCGAGCTCCACGCGGCGCACGGGTACCTGCTCAGCGAGTTCATGAGCCCGTACCTGAACATGCGCACCGACCGCTTCGGCGGGTCGTTCGAGAACCGGATGCGATTCCCGCTGGCGGTCATCGACTCGATCAAGAAGAAGTGCGGCAAGAACTACCCGGTGCTCGTGCGCTACTCGTTCGAGGAGTGGTGCGAGGGCGGCCGGGGCATGGACGAGGGCCTCGAGACCGCGCGCGTGCTCGAGCGGGCGGGCGTGGCGGCGCTGGACCTGTCGCAGGGCATGCAGGAGTCGCCGGGCGCCGGCTTCGACCCGATGCACTACCCCGAGGGCTGGGCGACCTACGCCGCCGAGGCGACCAAGAAGGTCGTCAAGATCCCGGTGATCACCTCGCACTCACTGCGCGACCCGGAGTACTGCGAGCAGATCCTGGCCGAGGGCAAGACGGACCTCGTGGGCCTCGCCCGCCAGCTGCTCGCCGACCCCTACTGGCCGGTCAAGGCGAAGTACGGCAAGGTCAAGTCCATCCGCAAGTGCATCTCGTGCCTCGGCGGCTGCTGGCAGGAGTCGCTGATGGCCAAGCACGAGATCGCGTGCTCCATCAACGCCGCCTGCGGGCAGCCCGCGTACGACGAGATGACTCGCACCGAGCGCCCGGTCAAGGTGGCGGTGGTGGGCGGCGGGCCGGCCGGCATGGAGGCCGCCCGGATCGCGACCGAGCGGGGCCACGCGGTCACGCTGTACGAGCGATCGGCCGAGCTGGGCGGGGCGATGAAGTTCGTCTGCCTGGTCCCCGGCAAGGAGAAGATGCGCTGGTACCTGGACTGGATCCGGGACCAGCTGATCGACCTTCACGTGGACATCCGGCTCAACCACGCGCCCTCGGTGGACGAGCTGCGCGGATACGACGTCGTGCTCAACGCCACCGGCGCCGCCTCGTTCGTGCCGCCGGTCGTCGGGGACGCGTCGCGGGTCGTGCCGTTCGAGGAGACGATGGCGTGCCCGAAGGTGGCCTGCGAGTGCCACCCGGGCGGCCGCAAGATGCGCAAGGTCGGCCAGAAGGTCCTGCTCTGGGGCGACTCGTACGCCGCGGTGGACACGGCCGCCTGGCTCGCCGACATCGGGCGCCAGGTGACCATCGTGACCGAGAACCGCGACTTCGCGGCCGACTGCGAGGTCATCCACATGTACGTCGCCTGGAAGCGCTTCGCCCAGACCGACGCGGAGGTGCTGCACTCCAAGCCGTACAAGTTCCCGGTGACCGTCCTCACCTCCACCACGGTCCACGAGATCCGCGAGGGCTCCGTGGTCCTGCAGGACCGCGACTTCGCGCTCAGCGAGCTGGAGGTCGACGACGTCGTCACCTGCCACACCCGGCCGGTGACCGATCTGTTCGATGCGCTCCGCGCCGCGGGCGTGCCCGTGCTCAACGTGGGCGACTCCGTTGCGCCGCGCAACCTGTACCACGCGGTCAAGGAGGGCTCGGCCTTCGGCCTGGCCGTGGACCAGCACCTGCTGTTCAACCCCAACGGCTCGATCGTGGACAACCTCCCGATCGACGTGCTGGCCCAGCTCACGCGCGAGGACGGCCCCGCCTACACGGCCCAGCGGATGCTGGAGCTCGCAGGGGTCGTCGCGGGCTCGTAGCCCCTGTC
>JBBIIL010000135.1:0-3167 GCA_037446495.1 Chloroflexota bacterium
CCTACCAGTACGAGGGAAAGGACCGCACCTCGACCGACATCCGCGCGCTGACGGTGCAGGCCGTCGCGGGCGCGGTCGATGACGAGATGCCCTTCTAGGGCGGGGGAGGGAGCATGACGACACCTGTCACCGGCACCGCGCCCGCCCCTGGTTTCGACGACGAGTTCGACGCCATCTGGGCGAACGCGTGGAATTGCATCGCCAAGGAAGGCAACCCCGAGGGGCTGGTCGAGTCCGAGGCGCGCGAGCGGCTGGCCGAGGTGCTGGGGAAGCACGGCGGCAAGACGTACACGCCCGCGCCGCAGCCCGTTCCCGCCAAGCCGCGCGGCGAGCGCACGCTCGTCATCCCGCAGCCGACGGGCGAGCCCTACTGGTGGGACGACCCAGAGCAGGCGGAGTTCCTCGACCACTACATCCTCGTGCGGCGGGCGCTCGGCCCCGTGTTCGCGGGCGGCCTGCTCATCACCGGCCCTTCGGGATCGGGGAAAAGCGAGTCTGTGCCGCACGCCATCGCCCGCATCAACGCCGCGCACGGCCTGTCCCTGCGGCTGTTCCGCATGGACTGCGCGACCGTCACCGACCCGCAGAAGTGGTTCGGGCGGCGCGAGGTGGGGCCGGAGGGCACGCGGTACGAGAAGTCGGACTTCGTGCTCGCGGTCGAGCGCGGCGACGTGGTCCAGCTCGACGAGGTGAACCGCCTGCACCCGACCCTGCACAACGGGATCATGTCGCTGTTCGACGGCAGCAACGCGGTCCACCTGAGCGACCTCAACGTCACGGTCACCCGGCACCCCGAGACCGTGTTCGTCGCCACCGCCAACCAGGGCGTCCAGTACGGCGCCACCCACCGCATGGACGCGGCGATGCGGGAGCGGTTCCCGTACACCATCGAGCGGCCGTTCCCGCCCGCCGAGGCCGAGGCGCGCATCCTCTCGACCCGCACCGGGGTTGACGAGGACGGCGCGGCGCAGCTGGTCAAGGTCGCGGCCAAGTCGCGGGCGATGTTCGAGGCGGGCGACCTCCGGTCCCCGGTCAGCACCCGCACCCTCGTGTTCGCGGCCTACCTCGTGGCCTCGGGCATGACCGAGAAGGAGGCGCTGTCGTTGACAGGTTTGCCGATGTACGACGGCGATGCCAACGGCGTCGCGGGCGCCGAGTCCGACCGCATGAAGTTCGCGGCCTGCATGAAAGGGGCGCTGGCGTGACCTACGAGACGACTGTCGTGGTCATGTCGCAGCGGCAACTGGTGCTCTTCGCGGCACGGGGAGGCGGCCCGCTGCGCTACCACGGTACGCGCTGGCGAGGACGCGTGTTCGTCACGCGATGCGGCCACAAGGTCTGGGACGGAAGCGACGACATGGCGTTGCGTGAGCAGTGGACGAGAATACGCCGCGACACCGCCGACCTGATCGCCGACCCGTGCATGGTGTGCTTCCCGTGAGCAAGCGGTACGGCATGTCCGACGACTGGACCGCGGGCGTCCACCGCAGGCTCGCCGCCGCCGACGAGGCCAACCGACTCGCGCTGGTGCTGGCCCCGGTGCAGGCCGCGGTGCGGGTGGTGGACCCGAGGCGCCCGCCGATGCGGGTGCTGTGGGCGAGCGTGCAGGACGGCAAGAGCGGGCCGCTCTCGATGTCCTACACCGACTTCCGCGGCGGCGAGATCCGCATCAACCCGCTGCCGGTGCTGGAGGGCCGGCTGCCGCCCGAGCGGCAGGTGGACGTGAGCGTGTTCCAGGCGCTCCACGAGGCGGGCCACAGCCGCGACACGCGCGACCTGTGGTACTCGACCCTGCTCGCCACCGACAACGGCGTGGAGCGGCCCGCGTTCGAGCCCCTGCGCGTCGCGTCGTGGCTGCTCAACGTCGCCGAGGACATCCGCAGCGAGGCGAACACGCAGGCCGAGTGGCCGGGGTTCCGCGGCTACTTCGACCTCGGCCTCGACTGGCTGTGGGACGAGCAGGCACGGCGCGAGGACGCGGCGCTGCCCGAGGCCGAGGGGCACACCCTGACCGAGCGGCTGCGGGTCGCGTTCCTCGGCGCCCGCTACCGGGACCGCTTCGCCCCGTCCGACCCCGCCCTCGCCGAGGAGTGCGTGTGGTGGCAGGCGTGGATCGACGACTACACCGAGGGACGGGCCACGCCCGCCGAGACGGTGAAGCGCGGCCTCGACCGGGTGGGGGAGGACCCGGAGGCCAAGCGCGAGATGGCCGAGATGACGGCCAAGGACAGCCGAGAGTGGCGCAGGAACGAGAGCCTGCGGCAGATGCTGCAACGGCTGGCGAACGAGGGGGTCGCGGGGGTTGAGGCGTGCGCCGTGGACTCGCTTGGGCCGTCGGGCCTCGACGCCGAGACGGCGGAGGCCGTGAGGTCGCTCGTCCGCGAGGGACTGGTCGAGGTCGAGTCCGTCATCACCGCCAAGGGCGCGCGGCAGCCGGAGATGCGGCACCGCAAGCCGGTCGAGACGCCGGAGTCGCGGCGGGCGTTCATCGGGAAGCCCGACCCGCTGACCGAGGCGATGCGGGCCGCGCTCGTGTTCCGCCCCGAGCGGGCTCGGGCGGACATCAAGCTCCAGCGCCGGGGCGAGATGGACGACGAGGAGCTGTGGCGCTGGGCCGCCGGCGACGATCGCGTGTTCACCGAGCACGCCGTCGAGGACCGGCCCGACACCGCGCTCGGGATGCTGGTGGACATCTCGGGGTCGATGTTCGGGGACAAGCTGCGGACCGCCCAGCGCCTCGCCCAGATCCTGCTCGCGGCGGCGCTCGACACCGAGGGCCTGACGCCCTTCGTGTGGGCGCACACGGGCGACAGCGAACTCGGCGCGGGAGCGGACGTTTTCACGATCTGGGAGCCCGGCGACCCGGCGACCCGCCTCGGCCTGATCGGCAGCCTCGACAACGGGAACAACTACGACGGGGCCGCGATCGGCTACTGCGCCGACCGGCTGCGGCAGATGGAACAGCCCCAGAAGGTGCTGCTCGTGTTGTCAGATGGGCTGCCAAGCGGGCATGATTACGGAGGCAGCAGGGCGAGGGCGCACGTCCGGCAGGTCGTCCGGTGGGGCGAGAGCCAAGGCGTGCAGACGATCCAGATCGCCATCGACGGCGGGCTGCGTCCAGCAGACCAGGCCGAGATGTTCCCCGACTGGCTGCCCTACACCAGCGA
>JBBIIL010000135.1:3267-5793 GCA_037446495.1 Chloroflexota bacterium
GTGAGCGGCTGGCAGCAGGACAACAACGGCCACCGCCGCGTCGGGCTGGTCAGCCAGCGCGACCTGCGGCCCCTGCTGCGGGTTCTCGTGGACGCCTCGAACGCCAAGTCGGGGAGCCGGACGCGAGACGAGGCGCGGGCCGCTCTGCGCCAGGTCCTCGACACGTGCAACTGGAACACGCCCGCGGTGCTGAACAACATCGGCGTCCGGCGGTGCAAGGTCATCGCGCGCATGGGCTACCCCGTTCCCTATGCTTACCTCGACGCGTCACGGGGACTGGACAGACTGGAGCGACTGGGTGAGCGACAGCGTGGTTGAGCCGCGCTACGGCATGGTGCTGGAGAGCCCGACGCAGCGCGGACTCGTGGTCATGGTGCTCTCGTGGAGCCTGTGGGAGCACCGGCCCGGCGCCAAGGCGCGGAACGACGGGTGGTCGTGGGAGATGGACGCGGTGGTCCTGAGCGACCCCGGCACGATGCGCCTCGGGTGGCCGGCCGGGTCGGTGCAGCGGATCGCCGGCAGGCCGGGCACCTCGGACATGGACTGGATGGTGCTGGAGTGAGCGGCCTCGTGCTGTCCGCGTCCTCGGTCGCGGGCTACCTGCGGTGCCACCACGCGTGGCTGCTGGAGCACGTCTACCGGGCGCCGCGGCGGGGGTCGGTGCGGATGCTGGTGGGGACCGCCGCCCATGCGGGGATCGAGGCGATGCTGCGCGGCGGCGAGCCGCGGGGGCCACTGCTGGCGGCGTGGGACGAGGGGATCGCCACAGTGCCGGCGGAGGACCAGACGGCGGACCCCGACGGTCTCAGGGACGCGCTCGCCATACCCGGCGTCTACCGGGCTGCGGTGATGCCGACGTTCTCGCCCGACCTCGTCGAGGAGCCGTTCGCATTCGTGCCGCGGGGCATGGACGTGGTGGTCGCGGGCGTCATCGACGCAGCGGACTCGCGGACCGACGACGTGCGCGACCACAAGACCACGGCGGGCAAGACGATCAACGGGGTCAAGCCGCACTTCGACCCGGAGAACTACGACCTCCAGCTGGGCCTCTACCGGCTGGGCTACGAGGCGCTCACCGGGCGCCGGCCCAAGCGGGTGCGACTCGACGTGCTGACGCGGGCCGGCAAGCACCGCGCCTACGACCGGGACCCGTCCGTGGCGGCCGCCCTCGACCTCGTGTCGATCGCCCGCGACGGCATCGGTCGAGAGGACTACGACCCCACCGGCGCGACGGCGGGCCGATGCGGCTGGTGCGAGTACCGGGAGAGGTGCGCCCATGCCGTCATCGACTAGTCCGCGCTTCGGGCAGGTGTGGAAGTACGAGACGGTCGAGTACATGCTCGTCGCCCCGGACGCGACGCGGGCGTTTGCGAGCGCATGGTGGGTGCTGACGGTCAAGGCTGCGGATGTCCCATCGTGGAACTTTCTCGTGAACCGGATGCACGGCGGGCGCGATGTTCTCGACTCGATGGGCGGCCTGCCGGGCGAGATCGACTACTTGGACCCCGCTTGGGAGATGGTGGAGGACTGGCCGCGATGACCGACGAGTGGGCCGAGTGGAGACAACAGGCGGCGGGGATTGTGACTGAGGAAGCAGGACTGGAGACTGGAATGGCGAAAGCGGCGACACCGGATGACGAGGCGACGTTCGAGGAACTGCCGCCCGAGGTGAGGGCAGAGGAGCGGGCGCTGGTATCGATCCAGCCGCAGGCCCAGCACCACATCGTGACGGGGATGGCGGCGCTCGCACGGATGGACGACGCCGAGTACGAGCAGGCCATCGCCGTTGTCCAGCGCGGCCTCGCTCGCGTCAAGGACTTCATGCAGCGCGCGATGACTAGGGGCGAGGACTACGGCACGGTCAAGGGGATCGACCGCCCGTTCCTCCACCTTCCCGGCGCCGAGAAGCTGTGCCTGCTCTACGGCCTCGCCGCCCGTCAGGAGGCCGAGCGCATCGAGGGCCGCCACGTTCGCCTCGTCGTGGGTGGCGTCGAGACGGTCACGGACCAGTGGGAGACGGCGCCGCTCGTCTACCACGTCAAGACGTACATCCACCTCGGCTCGTTCGACGGGCCGGTTGTGGCGATGGGGTACGGCGAGGCGTCCTCGTGGGAGGTGAAGTACCGCTACATGTGGGCGAAGCCCGCCTGCCCCAACTGTGGGCGCGAGGGCCTCGTGAAGCGCAAGAGCCCGCCGCAGATGGCCGGCAAGTGGAACTGCCCGTCGTGGAAGGACATGGGCGGCTGCAACGCGACGTTCGAGGCTGGCGACCAGCGCGTGCAGGGCGGCAAGATCGAGAACACCGATCCGTACAGCCTCGCCGAGACGCTGCTCCAGATGGCCGCCAAGCGAAGCCTCGTCGCGGCCACTCGCCGGGCCACGGGAACCAGCGGCCTGTTTACCCAGGACGACGACTCCCCCTCGGTTCAGCAGCAGGCCGACACGACGCCCGAGGGCGACGAGACGCCGGCGGTCGAGAACGTCACCGGCCAGCAGCAGGTCGAGCGCGGCGGCAAGCCCGCCAAG
>JBBIIL010000136.1:0-4424 GCA_037446495.1 Chloroflexota bacterium
GACGGTGGTGGCGTGACTAGCGGAGTATCCGTCGGGGTCGGAGCTGGTGAGGGGGTGGGCACGGTCGTTGCGCTCGGCGACGGTACCACCGTCGCGCTGGGCGAGGGGGTGGGCGTCGCGCTGGGCGTGGGGGTGGGTGACGGCGTCGCGCTCGGCGAGGGCTCCTCGGTCGCGCTCGGCGAGGGGGTGGGCCTGGGCGTCGCGCTCGGCGCGGGCGATGGGACCGCGCTCCGCTGCGGACCGACAGCTGGCGGTTCCGTCACCGGGGGGGCCGCCAACGGGGTAGCGGCCGACGGCCGGGTCGTTGCAGACACGGCCGCCGGCGTGGCAGGGGCAGGTGCGGTCGACGTTGCCACTGGGGCCATGGTAGCACTCTGCTCCACGGGCACGGGCAGCTTGTTGATGAATTCGGACGCGGCCAGCACGAGTGCGCCGCCCAGCAGCGCGACCGTCAGGATCGTCGCGAACAGCGTTCCCGTGGTTCGGACCGTCCCGCGCAGGATCTGCGTCCGCAGGCCCGCCAGCCAGGAGTGCTGCTCAAGACGCAGCGCCCGGGCCTCGACGGAGGCTCGGAGGATCCGCGCGTCGAGATCGGGCGACGGGTCCGGGAGGGGCAGGGTGGCCACCAGCGAGCGAACGCGCTCCGTGATCGCCAGCTCCGCGCGACATGCGGAGCAGCCGCTGACGTGCGCGCTCAGCCACGCCGACTCCTCTGGGCGCAGCTCCTCAAGCGTCTGCGAGTCGATGAGCGCGCGCGCGCCATCGCACCATGGGCTGCGTCCGAGGGGCGGGTTCGTCACACTCCCTACATGACATGAACGCCGCCAAAAGTTGCAGCGCGACGTTTCGAGGTGCGCGGGCGCCCCACGTGAGCCATGCCGTCTGAGGTCGCCTGCGGGTCAATCGGCGGAGACGCCGACCTCGCCACGCTTGGCTCCGGCCCCGGACGTCGCGGTCGCGGTCTGGCCCGCGGCGGGCAGGCCCTCCAGATCGGTGGTCCCGAGCTGCTCGGCCAGCGCCTCGCGGAGCATCCGGGCACCGCGGAGCAGGTGGCTCTTGAAGGTGTTGAGCGGAACCTCGAGCTGCGCCGCGGCCTCCATGTACTCGAACCCCATGACGTAGCGAAGGACGACCGGGGCGCGGTACTTGTAGGGGAGCGCGCCGATGGCGGCGGCGAGCGCCCGCCCCAGCTCGGCGGTCTCGGCCGCCGCCTGCGGATCGGCGGCGGCGGTCGGGTCCACCAGCCATCCGGTTGTCCCGGCATCCTGGTCGAACTCCTCCAGCGCGTCGCCGCGGGCCGGCTGGTCCAGGCTGGCGGCCCGGCGAAGACGCTGCCGGAGCGCCGCTCGACCCGCAGTTCGGAGCAGGATGGTGTTCAGCCACGGGCTGAGGGACGGGCGGGGCTCCACCTTCTCGATCGCACGAAAGGCCGCCAGGAAGGTGTCCTGGACCACGTCCTCCGCCGTCTGGCGGTCGCTGGTCAGGCGATAGGCGAGCAGGTACAGGCGCGGACGATGGGCGCGCACAAGCTCGGCGTAGGCCGCCTCCGAACCCGCCCTGCACCGTCGTGCCAGGTCGCGCTCGTCACGGACGTCTCTCACCGTGCCTCCCAACGGTCCGTGGAACCGCAGTCGGGCCCAGTCTGACACACGGGGTGGCATCCCACGCCCGCTCGTCGGGGCTGGGCGCGCTCGGGGCCGGCCATTGTTCGAGGCTCGCGTCCACCTTGGCCATCGTGCACGTGCGGCCTCCCTCCCTCCTCCGGCAAGTCGAATCCCGTGTTGAGGACGCTGCCGCTGGGGACCGCGGCCCGATACCACCCGATCGCCGCCTGGCCCGCAGGGTCCATCGGTCCGATCGTGTGACGGAGATCAGTCGAGGGGCGTCCGCGTCCAAGTTTCCGCGTAGTGTGGCAGACCCCGGCCCGGGCCTCAAGGATGCAACTCGGGCAGGGTCGAGTCTCGGGTCAGCGGCGCCGTCAGGGTCTGCAGCGCCGTCCGGGTCGGTCGGCCCGGTCAGGGCGTGTTCGGCGCCTCGCCGATCGACGCCGGGTGCGATGCCGCCGCGAGGGCGGTCCGCGCGGCGGCCAGCAGCGACTCCGCGTCGGTGCCGTCCTGCGGGAACCGCGCGACGCCGGCGCTGACCGTCACGCTGTAGCCCTCGACCGGGCTGAGCCGCGCGACGCCGTCCGTGACCCGCCTCGCCACCGTGACGCCCCCGGAGCCGGGTGCCACGAGCACGAACTCGTCGGCGCCCACGCGACCGATGGTGTCAACGAGGCGGACGCTCTCCGCGAGGATCTGGGCGACCTGCCGCAGGACCAGGTCCCCGGCGCGGGAGCCCGCGTCGGCGTTGAGGCGCTTGAAGTCGTCCACGTCGAAGACCGCCACCGAGACGTCGCTGCCCTGGCGCTGCGCCCGCGCAACCTCGAGCTCGAGCACGCGGCGGACGGTGCGCGCGTTCGCGAGGCCGGTGAGCGCGTCCGTGTGCGAGACGCGCTCGTACCACTCCGCCCGCTCGGTCACCATCGAGGACAGGCGGAACATGGCGATCGCCGCCGCGGCCAGGTCGGCCAGGCCGACGAGCAGGGTCTCCTCGGCGGTGTCCACCTCGTGCTCGCCGGGCCAGCCGATGGTCAGGACGCCCACGCAGTCCTCGACGCCGCCCCCCGCCGCCACGACGAGCGGCAGGTCCACGCCCGTCCACGGAGCCCCGTCGGGGCCGGCCACGACGCGGCCCAGCGTGCCGGAGCGGTCCAGGGCTGCAAGGTTGATCGGGTGGTTGGGGTCGCCGGCCACCTCGGCCGCGAACGAGCGCACGCGGTCGTCGGCCATGCCGAGCGTCAGCAGCAGCTCGACGGCCTCGCGCTCGGGATCCTGCCCGAACACGGCGGCCGCGCTGGCTCCGACTGCGGCCGAGCCCGCCTCGACGATCACCGCGAGCGCGGTGTCGAGGTCCGCGGCGCGGGCGAGTGCCGCTCCGCCCGCCGAGAGGACGGCGAGCGCGCCGCTGTCGGCGCCGGTCGTGTCGGACACGAGTCCCCTCCGTGTGTGATCGGTGGCAGGACCGCATCCTACACCGGGGCCGTGGTCGGCCCACCGGCTGTTCGCGCACGACACGCGCACGTCACGTCCTCGGCAGTCGGCTAGACTCCGCCTCGTGAAGCTCGTGGTCGCCATCGTGCACAACGAGGACGCCGGGGCGCTGGTGGACGCGCTCCTCGCCCGGGAGTACCGCGCCACGCGCCTCCACTCGTCGGGCGGCTTCCTGAAGCAGTCCAACGCGACCGTCATGGTCGGGGTGGATGACGATCAGGTGGACCTGGTGCTTGGCCTGGTCAACCAGATGTGCCACCCGCGCACCCAGATCGTGAACCCCATGCCGCCGATCATGGAGCCGGGCGAGTTCTTCATGCCCTACCCGCTCGAGGTGGAAGTGGGCGGCGCCACCGTCTTCGTCGTGCCCGTGGAGCGTTTCGAACGCCTGTGAACCGCCCGTTGCGCAAGATCCTGCTCTGGTGCGCCGGCAACACCTGGCTGCGCGAGCACCTGCCCAACGTCCCGTTCATGAAGCGCGCGGTGGGCCGGTTCATGCCGGGCGACACCATCGACGACGCGCTGGGCGCGGCGGTCTCGCTCCAGGTGCTGGGCATCGGGACGCTGTACACGAAGCTCGGCGAGGCCCTCACCGAGCTGTCGCAGGCGCAGGGCGTCGCCGACCATTACCTCGAGCTGCTGGCGCGCATCAGGACGTCCGAGATCGACGGCGAGATCAGCGTGAAGCCCACGCAGCTGGGCCTCGACATCGACGAGGACGCCTGCTTCGCGCACCTGCGCACGCTGGCGGCGGCCGCCGAGGCGCAGGGCTCGTACCTGTGGATCGACATGGAGGACAGCGGGTACGTGGACCGCACGCTGGACCTCTACCAGCGCCTGCGGGCGTCGTACCCGCGGACCGGCGTGTGCCTCCAGGCGTACCTGCGCCGGACGGCGAAGGACGTGGAGCGGCTGCTGCCGATCAACCCGGCGATCCGCCTGGTGAAGGGCGCCTACGACGAGCCCAGGGCGGTCGCGTTCCAGCACAGGCGCGAGGTGGACGCGAACTACCTCGGGATCGCAGTGACGCTGTTGCGGGAATCGCGGAACCGCCCGCTGCGGATCGGCCTCGGCACGCACGACGTGGAGCTGGTCCAGCAGATCGCCACGCACGCCGGCGCGGCCGGGATCCCGAAGGGCGCGTTCGAGGTCCAGATGCTGTACGGCATCCGCGCGAAGGAGCAGCGCTCGCTGGCCCGCGGCGGGTACAGGGTGCAGACGCTCATCGCGTACGGCCCCGCCTGGTACCGCTGGTACATGCGCCGCCTGGCGGAGCGCCCGGCGAACGTGCTGTTCGCGCTGCGGCAGCTGCTGCCGTAGCGGAGCCGC
>JBBIIL010000136.1:4524-5779 GCA_037446495.1 Chloroflexota bacterium
ACGGCCCGCGTGGCGAGCACCGTCGTGGTCCTCCGCGGCGTGGCGGACCCGATGGGCGCACTCGCCGCCCTCACGGGCTGCCCGCAGGCCAAGCCGTTCACGGGCTTCCCGCTGACGCCCGCCGTCAAGGGGGTGGACGTGGACGCGGTGGCGGCAGCCGCGGGTCGCAGCGCGGGCTGGCTGTTCGTGCCGCCGGGAGTCCAGGCGTCCACGCGCGTCTGGCTGGGCGACGACCTCGTGGACCTCGCCTCCGCCGTCGGTCAGCCGGTCGTGGCGGTCGGCCCCATCGGCGAGGTGTGGCTCGGCGGGCGGTCGGGCGCGACGCGCTGGGTGCCCATCGCGACGCCCGCGGGCCGGACGGCGTGGGTGATGACCGGGGACGAAGTCGTCGGTGACGGGACGTGCGGCCCGTGGATCGTCCCGACGCTCATCGACGGGCAGCGCTCGGTCACCTGCACGGGGGTGGCCCTGCCGAGCTGCCTGCAGCTGCTGTCGCGGGCGCGCGTGGACGTGCCGGGCATCGAGTACGCGGCCGGCGACGTGACGGTGTCCATCGCGGCCTGCCGACAGCGCTCCCTGGACTGCCTCGACCGGCCGGCTGTGGCGGTGGCCACGCCTCAGGACTGGCCGGTGGCCACGGCGGCGCTGCGTGCTGCCACGTCGGCCGGCGCCACCGGCCCGTTCGCGCCGACGGCCCAGAGCCTGCTCCCGGATGTCGTCCTCGACCTGCTGGCGCGGCCGTCCCTGCCGCTGCCCACGGCGGGTGCGCAGCCGACGGGCGGCGCCTGTTCACACGAGGTGGTCGGCCCGCTTCGGGGCTCGCCGTGGGATCCGCGCGTTGCCTGGGTGGGGGAGCGGCCCGTTGTCTGGCCGCCCGGCACATCGGCGTGGTTCCTCCCGGGCGCGGTGGTCGAGGTCATCGGGCGGACGGTCGGGACTACGGCCCGCGGAGGTGACCGTGTGCTCGTCACCGGCACGCTGGACGCCACGGGCCGCTTCGCCGCCTGCAGCATGACGCTGGCGCCTGTCGCGGCCGGCGGGCCCGTTGCGCCCGGCGCGGGCGTCGGGCCGGCGGGCGTCGGCGAGGTGCCGGCGGTCACGCCCGGACCGCCCGACGGTCGCGGGACAGGCAGCTGAAGGACAGGCCACGTAGTCTTTGGCTCATGGCCCCGCTTGTTGAGATCCTCGCCCGCCCCTCCCTGTTCGCGGGCGTTCACGACCTGCCGCACGTCGGGCGGCTCGAGGGCCTGGAGGC
>JBBIIL010000137.1:0-5747 GCA_037446495.1 Chloroflexota bacterium
GGCGGCGGCGGGCCCTCGCGGAGCCAGCGCACGCTCACCGGTGTGTCGCCGGGGCCTCCCTTGTCATCGCCCGTGCCGCCGCGGATCGTCGGCCGCGACCCGGGTGCACCCTCCCAGGCGCCGCTGCGCGGCGAGGGCGAGGGCGAGGCCGCTGGCGCAGAACCTCCCTCTTCGCCCGGCCGCGCGAAGAACTGGGCGAACCCGCCCTCGGCCTCCAGGTCCCGCCGGACCATCACGCTGTCGTATGTCTCGAGCGCCTTCGCCACCCGGTCCACCAGCGGCCGCGGGAACCCCAGCGCCGTCCCCACCTCGCGCACGGCCGACCGGGCCCGGTACGTCACCAGGTTGCAGACCATGCCCGTGTGCTCCGGCCCGTACTTGCCGTACACGTACTGGATCACCTCCTCCCGCCGCTCGGAGCTGAAGTCGATGTCCACGTCGGGGTATGCCGTCCGCCCCTCGTTGATGAACCGCTCGAACAGCAGCTCGTGGCGGATGGGGTCCACCCGCGTGATCCCCAGCACGTACGCGACGATCGAATCCGCGGCGCTCCCCCGCCCCTGCGCTGGAATGCCCCGCCGCTTGGCGAACTGCATGAGGTCCCAGCAGATCAGGAAGAACTCGGCGAGGCCCGCCTTCTCGATGACGTCGAGCTCGTGCGCCAGTTGGCGCATCACCGCTGGCGCGAGCGGGTGGTACCGCCGCCGCGCCCCCTCCCAGCAGAGCGCGGAGAGGTGGCTGAGCGGCGTCTCGCCCTTGGGCACGTCGAAGCCCGGGAAGCGATAGCGCTCGAAGGCGAGCTCCACGCGGCAGGCGCCGGCGATCTCCACCGAGTTCGCGATGCCCTCCCGCCAGGCGCGCGCGAGGACAGGGTCGGCGGCTGCAGTGGCCGGATCGCCGGGCGGCAGCGCCAGCAGCTCCTCGCCGCCCTTGAGGTACGACTCGCCGTCGGGTCGTCGCAGGTCCCGCAGATCCGCCAGCGTTCGGCCGTGGCGAATGGCGGTGAGCACGTCGTGGAGCTCCCGGCCGGCGGGGCGCGCGTAGTGGACGTCGTTCGTGACCACCGTGGGCAGGCCCAGTTCGGAGGCCAGACGTGCGGTCTCGGACGCCAGCCAGTCGTCGTCGGGGAGCAGGTGGTGCGAGAGCTCGAGAACGAAGCCGGCCGCGGCCGCCGATGACGACGACGACGAAGCCGATGGACCCGAGCCGAACAGCCGCGCGTACCGCTCCGCCGCCGCCCGCGCCCCCTCGCGGTCCCCGGCCCGCAGGCGCCGCGCAATCTCCCCGTGCCGGCACCCGGACAGCGCGATCAGCCCCTCGACGTTGGCCGCCAGCAGCTCGTGGCTGAACCTGGGCACCGCCTTCGTCCCCGCCAGGTTCGCCCGCGACACCATGCGGCACAGGCTCCGCCAGCCGGTCGCGTCTCGTGCCAGAAGCACCAGGTGCGGGCCGCGCTCCGCCTCGCCGATCCCCCGGTGGTCCTCCTTGCGGACCTCGCGGCGGCCGGGCAGCCGCACGCGCTCCGGTCGCGGGCGGACCGGGTGGCCCTCAACGGCTCGCGGGGGCTCCTCCGCGGGCGCCGGCATGCGCCGCCCCGGACGCCACGGCCGACGCCCCGGCACCGCAATCCCGCCCGGATCCGGCACCGCGGCGTCGAGCATCTCCACCTCGATGCCGATGACCGGGCGAACCCCGGCCGCATCCGCCGCACTCGTGAAGCGCACAGCCCCGTACAGCCCGTTGTGGTCCGTGACCGCAAGACCGGCGAGACCCACCTCGGCGGCGCGCTCCACGAGGTCGTCAGGCGCTGACGCCCCGTCCAGGAACGAGAAGTGCGTGTGGCAGTGGAGCTCGGCGAAGGGGATGGTGGCCACGCGATGGGTCTCCGGGGCGAAGACCAATCATAGAACATGCGTTCTGTTCACGTCAGGCGGCCTCGAGCACCACGTCGGCGAGTGAGTTGATGATCAGGTCGGCACCCGCGGCGATCAGCGCGGGCTCCACGCCGTCGCGGTCCGGCACGCCCACGACGAACATCCCGGCCGCATGTGCCGCCATCACCCCCACCGGCGAGTCCTCGAACGCCACGGCGTGGGCGGGATCCGTGGCCAGGCGACGGCACCCCTCAAGGAAGACCGCGGGATCGGGCTTGCCCCGGCCGAGGTCCGCGCCGGACGACACGATCTCGAACGCGTCCAGCAGCCCGACGGCCCGGAGCGCCACCTCGACGAGCGGCGTGGCGGTTGACGTCGCGACCCCCAGCCGGACCCTGCCGACAAGCGCGCGGACCAGCTCCGCAGCGCCACGGTGAAGCGGCGCTCCGGCCCGGTACCGCAGGTGCATGAGCTCGAGCAGCTCGACCTCCAGCTGTGCGGGCGTCGTGCCGGGCAGGCGGGCCGCGTAGACCCTCGCGGATTCCGCCAGCGCGCGACCGTGCGTGGCCGCCCGGTCCTCGGGCGTGAGCCGACCGCCATGGAGCTCAAGGAGTTCGCCCTCGGCCGCGGCCCACAGCGGCTCCGAATCCAGGAGGAGCCCGTCCATGTCGAACAGGACGGCACGGAAGGGACCGGGCAGGACGAGGGCGCTCACGGGCGTGGATTGTACGGGCGGAGGCCTTCCATCCGGAAGGCATGGGCACGGCGCAACAAATCGGATCCCCGTGCGTCTGAAGGCCAGCGATGACCGGACCGCCGCGCGACGTCAGGAACCGACCTGCGGTGGACCTGCTGGTTCGGGTGATCGCGATTGCGCTGCTCGTGCTCCTCATCTTCGTCGGCCTCCCGATCCTCGCCGAGCTCGCCGGCTGACCCGGCAGCCGCACGACGCACGTCTCATGGCGGCGGCCGCAGACGATGGCGACCGCTGACCTGACCCGTCCGGCCCTGGGCAGCTGGCGGGTCACCGAGAGGACCCCCATCGAGCGATCGGCGGGGGTCCTTTCTTGCGCGGCGAAGCGGCAGGGCTACGATGCGCGCATGCGATCCGCCGTGCGCCCCCTCGCCCTCCCCGTCGTCCTTCTCGTGGTGGTCGGGCTCGTCGGCGCTTGCACCGCCTCGTCGGCAGCGTCGGCTGAGCGGTCGGGGATCGCGTCCGCGCCGGCGGCAGCCGACAGGCCCACTGTGGCCGCACAGGGCACCCGTGCGGCCACGACCGGCCCGGCCAAGAGCGCCGCGCCCTCCGAGCCCGCCGCAACGCCCGTCGGGATCACGCAGACGCCATGGGGCAGGATCCTCGATGCAGTCCCGGCCGCCTTTCCCAAGTTCCCCGGCGCGACGGTGGCTGACCCGCCTCCCGGCGGCGCGGTGAGCGAGGCATGGGCGACGAAGGCACCGGTGGCCGAGGTGGCCAGCTGGTACCACGACGCGCTGCTGGCCGCGAAGTGGGCAAAGGTCGACGACGGCGGTGCACTGGAGGACGGCACGCACGTGCTCGACGCTCAGGGCGACACGCCGGAGTGCAAGGCGCAGGTGACCGTCAAGGCCCTGGGCGAATCGACGATGATCACCGTGCTGTTCGGCACCGGCTGTGTCGGTGGCGGCTGACGAGCGAAGGAGGGCAAGCCGATGGAGGTCCGCACGCGCGAAGTCGTCGGGGCTGGGGTCCTGGTTCTGGTGCTGGTCGTGCTCCTCGTGCTCCTGGTCGCGGCCGCCGTGCCGCAGCACTGACCGCCGTGCCTCGTTGATCGCGGGGGGGCTGCACCCAGGTCGCCCGCCGCGGCTGTCCGGCGCCGTCGTTCACCGGCCGCGCAACACTTCCCCTCCCGTCGGCGTCTGAGGTCCGGCGACCGGCCGGAGTGGTCGGGGAGTGATTGGGGGTAGTGCCGGTGCAGACGAGCCGACAGCAGGATCTGGGTGCGCTCGCACTGGTCCTGGGGGTGCTGCTCGTGCTGCTCGTCACCTCGATTGCGCTCGGGTCGCCGGCAGTTCGCTGACGGCCCCGTTCGGCGTTCCGGTTCGCTGACGCGGCCCGGCCCACGACCGGCGCACCTCTCGTCCTTCCTGATCCGCCCGGGCCGGTCGCCGCCAATCTCGGGTTCTCGGGCCCTCGTGCTAGCGTGCCCGGAGCCGCCCGAGCAGGATCGCGTGCCCCGGCGCCGCGCTCAGTCGTACAGGCGCTCCAGGTGCCACGTGCCGGCGAGGCGGTCTAGGTACACCAAGGCGAGCCAGCTCCGGCCAACCACCTTGAAGTAGTCGCGGGCGATGGGCTCACGCCACCAGGACTCCTCGACCCGCCAGCGGTTGCAGACCTCGACCGGCTCCCGGCGCCCGTTCCAGGAGATGGCGACGAGGCGGCCGACGTCGTCGAGCTCGGCGTCTACGGCCGGATGCTCGCGCAGGAGCCGCGTCATCGGACGGGGCCCCCGGCCTGGCGACCCGTCTCGGCCGGGCCGGCTGCCCGCCCACCATCGGCCGGGCCCGTGACCTCGACGCCCGCCACCGGCCGCCAGGCCCAGCGCGACTCCGCGAGCGGCGCGTCGGTGTCCCCCAACTCGACGCGCCGGACCCGGTCCGCGCCGAACGCGATCGCCAGACGCGCCAGCTGCCACTCGAGCCGTGCCCCGCGGGCGGCCTGCGGGGTGAACAGCGGCAGCTGCTGGCCACGTGCCGGCTCCACCAGCCCGAGTTCGAGCTCCATGCGCGCGACGGCCGCCGGTGGCGGAGCACCCTCCAAGCGCGCGAGCAACAGCCGTTCGATCGCCTCGGCGTCCGAGGTGGGCTCCGGGAACCGCTGCTCGAACCGCAGGCCAGCCGGCGTCCCCCGCCGGGCGAACGCTAGGTCGTGCGTGACGGCCAGCCGAGCCAGCCCCGCCGCCTGGCCCCTCGCCGCCAGCTGGTCCGCCAGCGTGGCCGACAGCCGCCGCAGGACGAACCGCAGCGCGTCGAGGCCCTCGGCGGGCGGGTCCAGCGGCAGCCCCAGCGCCATCCGCCCGGGGGTCTTGCGCGGGCGGAACCGCTCGGTCTCCTCGCCCCTCGCCCGCGCGTGGACCCGCGACCCCTCGTCGCCGAAGCGCGCCACGATCGACGAGCGCGGCAGCTCGGCCACCGCACCGATCGTCCGCAGCCCGAACCTCGCCAAGCGCTCCCGAATGTCGGGGTCCTTCGTCAGGAGCCTCGCCGGGTACGGGGCCAGGAACAACGCGTCGTCGCCCGGCGGAACCAGCAGCGGCGGCCCGCCCGGCTGGGCGTGCGCGGCAGCAACCCCGGCGGCGAACCCCGTCCCGGCGATCCCCGCCCGCGGCGGGCCGGGCAGCACCGGCGCGAGCGCCTCGTCGAGGCGGGCGACCAGCCGCTCCTCGGCGCCCCACAGGCGCACGAGCCCGTCCGCGTGGACGATCAGCCGTCCGAACGCTGGATTCGTGACGTCGCTCGTCCCGGCGATCCCCGGGCTGAACGAGGCCAGTCGCTCGCAGGCGGCCTCGACCGCGGCCCGGTCCTCGTCAAGCGCCGCGTCCAGGAAGACCGCCTCGGGTGCCTGGCGGTGCGCCGACCCCAGCGGGATCCCCCGTCGGACGCCGAGCGCCCGGGCGAGCGGATCCGCGTCGAGGACGATCCCGTCCGTCCAGGGCTGTCCGCCCAGAACGATCGGGCCGGTTGGCCACGAGCCGGAGGTGGCGCCGCCCGCCTCGTGGCGAGCCCGTGCGAGGCTGAGGGGCAGGTGCGGCCAGAGCAGATACAGCAGACGCATGGTGATCGGTCGATAGGTGGGGGCCTTTTCGATCGGCGAGGGCGACGGGGCCGGGCGGGCCG
>JBBIIL010000138.1:0-5561 GCA_037446495.1 Chloroflexota bacterium
CCGCAGGGGCGAGGGCCCCGGCCGCCCACGAAGCGGGCCCCGGCCGCCCACGAAGCGGGCCCCGGCCGCCCGGGGCGAGGGCCCCCGCCGCGAGGGAGACTGCGCGGCCGCCAGGGGGACCTCCCCCAGCCGCGCCGGGCGAGCAGCCCAGACCGCCCGGGACCAGCCGAAACAGGCCTCGCCCGGTCCCGCGGTACCATCGCTGGGCGAGCGAGCCGCGTCCCCGCGCCCCCGCTCCGCGCCTGAAGCGCTAGGAGCCGCTCATCACCACGCTGGTCGCCGGCCGTCCCGCCGCACGCCTCGTGCCCGGGCTGGCGTCACGCATCGGCAATGCCATCTGGGGGCTCTTGACGTCCGTGGACTTCGCGGTCGTCCAGATCATCGTGCTCGGACTGTTCGCGGTCGTGGGCATGACGATCAAGCAGCTGCCGGGCTTCGCCTTCCGCTCGGCCACCGACTACGCCAACGAGATGGACAAGCTCCACCAGCAGTACGACCCGGTCATGGGCGTCGGCGTCGTCACTGCGCTCGAGCGGCTGCAGCTGTTCCACGTCTTCACCTCGGTCTGGTTCAGCGTGGGACTGGTGATCCTGATCCTCTCGATTGTCGCCTGCACCATCGACCGCACGCCGCGCCTGTGGCGGGCCGGTGCCGACATCCGCGTGGTCCAGCCAGAGCCCTTCTTCGACCCCCGGCTGCCCGACCGAGCCGCGATGGACGGCGTGGGCGCGGCAACGGTCGCGCGGGTCCTGCGACGTCACCGCTACCGCGTCCGCCAGGCCGAGGCCGACGGCGTGACCTTCCTCTATGGCGATCGCCACCGCTGGGTGAAGCTCGCGACGCTGCTCACGCACGCGGGCCTCGTCCTGTTCCTCGTCGCGGCCGCCGCGACAAGTGCGCTCGGGGACGAGCAGGCGCTCGTGGTGGCCAACGGTGATGCGCTGACCGTCCAGCCCATCGGCACTCCTGGGCTCCTGCTGGTGCGAAACCTCGGCTTTGCCGCTCCGGGGCTTGACACCGGCCATCCCACCGACTACACCACGCACCTCGCGGTCTACCAGGACGGCCGACAGATCGCCGACAAGACCATCCGCGTCAATGATCCGCTGGTGGTGGCCGGCTACACGTTCCACCAGAACGGGTTCGGGCCGGCGCCCTCGCTCGTGATCCGCGACGCGGCGGGCAAGCCGCTATGGTCCGGCGCGGTCCCGATGACCGACTCGGTGGACGGTCTGCCGTTCGCCCAGTTCGCCGTGCCCGGCCGCGACGTGGCCCTCCAGTTGGTCCTCCAGAAGGACGCCAGCGGCACCGGCATCCTACTGGTGCTCCCGTTCCGCGGCACGCTCAACGCCGACGGCACAACCACGACGGTCGGACTCGGGCCGCTGGCGCTGGCGCAGGGCGAGGCCGCGGTCCCCGGCGGCACCGACTTCTCGATCGGCTTCGCGGGCGTGAGCCAGTACACACTGCTGATCGCGAAGAAGGATCCCGGCGCGGACATCGCCTGGCTCGCCTTCGGCCTGCTGATCGTGGGGCTGCTCATTACGTTCTGGATGCCCCGGCGGCGGATCTGGGGCCGCCTGACCGCCGAGGGCCAGCTCGCGCTCACCGTGAAGGCGGATCGGTACGTGGACGTCGGGCGTGAGTTCGGCCGCTTCCTCGACGACTTGGTGTCGGCGCGCGAGGCAGCGCGCGAGGCAGCGTCCGGGCGGCCTTCCGGGGCGGCCTCCAGCGGGTAGACCGCACCCAAGGGCACGAACTCGACACCCCGCCTCCCCCGATCCGCAACCGGAACCTCCGTGCTGGCCGGGAGACGGCGCTCTAGACTCCGCACTGAGCCCGCGTCCGGCGTCGGCCCGACCGCTGCCGGGACGAAGACTGGCCACGGAGGCACCCACGGCGTGACGGACGGACTGGACCCCGAGACGCAGATCGAGGCGGCGCAGGCGCGCGGCATCCGCTTCGTGCAGCTGCAGTTCACCGACATTCTGGGCATCGTCAAGGCGGTCACGATCCCCATCGGCAGGCTGCTCGATTCGGTGCAGCACGGGACTTGGTTCGACGGCAGCTCGGTTGAGGGCTTCACGCGGATCGCCGAGTCGGACCAGTACCTGGCGCCCGACATGGACACCTTCAATGAGATCCCGTGGCAGCCGGGCAGCGGCCCGCGAGGCACGGCGCGCGTGATCTGCGACGTATTCACGCCACGGGGCGAGCCCTTCGCGGGCGACCCCCGCTATGTCCTTCGCCGCCAGGTCGAGCGGGCGCGCCAGATGGGCTACATCGTCAACACCGGCCCGGAGCTGGAGTTCTTCCTCCTCCGCCGCGGCGAGGACGGCTCGATCAAGCCTCTGCCCCACGACCAGGCGGGCTACTTCGACTACTCGACCGACCTCGCCCAGGAGGTCCGCCAGGACATGGTGGACGCGCTCGAGGCCTTCGGCATCCGCGTCGAGGCGGCGCACCACGAGGTGGCCCAGGGCCAGCACGAGATCGACTTCGAGTACGCCGACGCGCTCAAGACCGCCGACAACGCGATCACGTTCAAGTTCACGCTCAAGGCCATCGCCCAGAAGCACGGCCTGTACGCCACCTTCATGCCCAAGCCCATCCACGGCATCAACGGCTCGGGCATGCACGTCCACCAGAGCCTGTTCTCCATTGCGGAGGGACGCAACGCCTTCGCCGATCCCAGCGCGCCCTACGGCCTGTCCGACATCGCGAAGTCGTACATGGCCGGGGTCCTCGCGCACGCCCGCGGCATGTCCGCGATCCTCGCGCCCCTCGTGAACTCGTACAAGCGCCTGGTCCCGGGCTACGAGGCGCCCACCTACATCACCTGGGGCCGCACCAACCGCTCAGCGCTCATCCGCGTGCCGATGATCTCGCCCGGCAAGTCCATCGAGGGCACCCGCGCCGAGGTCCGCTGCCCGGATCCCAGCTCCAACACGTACCTCGCGTTCGCCGCGATGATCGCCGCCGGGCTCGACGGCGTGGAGCGCGGCCTGGTGCTCAGCGAGCCGGTCGAGGAGTCGCTGTTCGAGATGGACGCCGCTCGGATCGCCGAGAAGGGGATCCGCGAGCTGCCCGGCACGCTGGGCGAGGCGATCGATGAGTTGGAGAGCGACGCCGTGGTCGGCGAGGCCCTCGGCGACCACGTCCTCACCCACTACGTCAACGCGAAGCGCGCCGAGTGGGAGGAGTACGGCACCCAAGTCACCGGCTGGGAGCTGGACCGCTACCTCGAGGCCTATTGAGCGGCGAAGCGCTCGCCCAGCCCCGAAACGTCACCGAATTGCATTCGTAAGTACGGCATTCGTCCGTGTCGCAACCCACGTCACTTCGATACCCTCAGACCGCACCCGTCGGGGGCGGGAGGTGTAGGCGAGCCGCGCGGCCACCCCCAGTGGCGGCAGCGCCGCCGAAACCGGGGAGAAGCAGTCGGGCCCATCGCGCTGGCGGTGGGCTCGAATGCTCTATGGGACCGATTGACGACCTCCTAGCGGGATTCCGCCGCGTTGGCGCTCTGACGACTGGGTGGCCCCGTCGCATGCGCTATCATCTGCGGGCCCTTCACGGGCTTTCGGTCGGGGCGTGGCGCAGCTTGGTAGCGCGCATCGTTCGGGACGATGAGGTCGGAGGTTCAAATCCTCTCGCCCCGACCATTCCCAACAGTGAGCACGAATCGCTCCGGAATGACCTCGTGAAAGCCGTGAGCGACCGCCTCTGGCGTTAGGCGCAGCGACATCTCCCGGAAGCCGAGCACGTCAACGGTCTCGAACAGGGCCTCGACCAGCCGCTTCCGACCCGTCCCCCCGTCCGCAAGCCGCCACGTCTTCGACAGGTCGCGCAAGAAGCGGACTGCTGCCCTTGCCGGGACCCCGGTTACGACTCGAGCCACCTCGGCTTCCGCGGTCTCCAGATCGAGCCTCTCCAGCGTGACCCGCATGGCCTCATAGTCCCGATCGACAAGGACCTTCTGGGCCGCCCTTTGCCGCTCTTGCTCGATCCGCTTGAGCGCGATGCGGTCGGGCCCGACGTTCCTCCCCGCGACCTTGCTGACAACGCGGACGAGTTGGTCCGCGTTCAGGCTGACAAGCCCGAGGACGTCGCCGATGGCGTCCTCGTATGCCTCGCGGCGGTAGCCCTTGCCGTCCTTGCGACCGTGCCATCCCGGGGGCGCTCGGGCGTCGCGCGCCGGAACGCTCGGCAGGCGTCGTTGTGTCGGTAGAACCCAGTGTCGCCGATCAAGCCCTTTCCGCAGGCTCGACACTTCAAGCGGCCCGACAGGGCGTACGGCCGGCTTGGGCTCGCTGGACGCCCGGCCGTTGTGGCGCGCGTAGACCGCATGACCTGCACCTTGTTCCAGAGATCAACGCTGATCACCGGCTGCCAGCTGGCGGGGGTGCCGTCCTGAAGACGCCCGATGTACAAGGGCGAGCGCAGGGTTCCCCGGACCACGTGGACCGTCAACGAGAGTTCCGCCGCGATCTCGCGGTCGATGATCCCGCTCGCGGACAGCTCGAACGCTCTGCGAACGGTGCCGAGGGCATCCGGGTCAGGCTCCATTAGCTTCGAGGCGTCCTTCCGCCGACGGAACCCGAGCGGAGGGAGCCCCCCGGGATCTCGATATCGGACCTTCTTGGTCATCAAGCCGGACTTGACGTTCTTGGACTGGTCCCGGCTTGACACCTCCGCGGCCTTGCACTTCTCGACGAACCGATCCCAGTCTCGATCGTCCGAAGTCAGGATCCCGTCGTCGCACATGAAGATCACGACGCCCGCACGGTGGAACACCCGCCTGTAGTGCAGGGCGAGCGCAAGGTCTCGAATGAACCGGCTGGTGTATGCGACGAGCAGCACGTCGTACTCCCCGCGCTGGGCCGCGGCGACCATTGCCTTGAACGCAGGCGACCGCGTGGCGGGCGGTTCGTTCATGGACTCAGGACCGGACCAACCTGACTTGGCAACCCTCCACGACAAGCCGGTGTCGACGAGTCCGAGTTCGGCGATGGCGCGGTCTTGCATCTCGCGCTGTGCTTCCGGGCCGTACTTGCCAAGCTGCTGCTTCGTCGACTCTCGCTCCCAGCGGGCGGCGCGCAGGTTGGCTAACCCATCCTGAGACTGGGGGAGGAAAAGTCGCCCCCGTCCGGTGTCAAGCACGATCGGTCACCATGTCATCCTCGGTGCTTACCGCCAAGCGACGGCCCCACGCATCGCGAACGAGTTCCGCTAGGGCCGAGATTACGACGTCATCTGAGTCGTCCGGAGCCGCACGGGCGCCGGAGCGCGCCTCACCAGTCGATCCGATCTCGCTTCGGATAACGGTCCGCCTCCTTGCCAACTCCACTTGATCGTACCCGCTTGCACCATCGTCGGTCACAGGGGGCACCGCACCGCTCTTTCCGGAGCTGGCGGTCGAAACGCCACGCCGCCCGGCGCTCAGCTTCCGCTTCGTCGACCTCTTTGCCGGCATCGGGGGCATCCGCCTCGGGCTCGAGAGCGCCCGCGCTGGGTGCCGACCGGACGATCGACAGGCGAACCGGCGCTGCGCCTGGTCG
>JBBIIL010000139.1:0-5528 GCA_037446495.1 Chloroflexota bacterium
GTGCGTGGCCGGGCCGCGGGGGCGGGGGACGGGCGGGGGGGGACGCCGAGCCGGGCGCGGGGGCTACTGACCGGTGAGCGGATTGCCCAGCGCCGCGAGCACGCTCGCGAGCCGGGCGACGGCGGGATCGGGCGAGACCGAGGGCGACCACGAGAAGAAGATCAGCGTGGAGCCCATGCGCCGCAGCACGAACTGCGCGTCCTGCGGATAGCCGATCCCGCCCGTGCCCGAATGGAGGTAGGTCCAGAAGTCCCGGCCCGCGGCGTCGGCGGCGTTGGCGTCGGGAAGCTCGTAGATCACGATGAACCCGTGCGTCGGGTCGGCGGGGATGACCGCCTGGAGCAGCCGGCGCGGCGTGCCGAGCAGCGTGGCGGTCTCGCCGGGGCGGAAGCCGACGTTGGGGTCCTGCACCTGGAACGCCGCGTCCTGGAGCGCGAGCGCGACACGGTCGTGGGTCAGGGCCGCCGCCGAGCCCGCGGGCGCAACCGACGCGTTGACGCCCGGCACGACCACGTTGACGCCGATGCCCAACAGCTCAAGCAGGATGATCGCCAACCCGGCCAGGATGCCCAGGCCGGCGATCAGCGCGAACCAGACCGGCGCCCCGGCACGGCGCCCGGGCGTCGAGGACGGGGACGCTGCGCCGCTCATCCGGGTGGCCACGCCATCTGGCGCCCGCCAAGCAGGTGGACGTGGAGGTGGGGCACGGATTGGCCGGCGGCGGGACCCACATTGCTCACGACGCGCCAGCCCCGGTCGAGCCCGTCCTCCTCCGCGAGCTTGGCGGCCACGGCGAACAGCCGGCCGAGCATGGGTCCATCGGCGTCCGTGAGGTCCGCGGCCGACGCGATGTGCGCCACGGAGATGACCAGCGCGTGCGTCGGCGCCTGCGGGTTGATGTCGCGGATCGCGAACACGAGGTCGTCCTCGTGGAGCTTCGCCACGGGGATCTCGCCGGTGGCCATCCGGCAGAACAGGCAGTCAGTTGACATTCCGTCCCAACTCCAGGCTGCGCGGTGTGGTGGTCCATCAGGGTATGCGAGGTGCCGCCGACGCGCGATGGGGACCGTCGCGCCCGAATCCCGGAGGCTAGTTGCGCAAGAGCTAGTTGCGCAAGAGCGCAACCACCTGCTAGCCTCCGCGGGCAATCCTCTCGTCCCCTTCCCCCACCCGGAGACGCCGCGTGCTGTCCTTCCTCCGCAAGCTCATGGCGGGCGTGCCGTCCATCACCGTCGAGGAGCTCGACGGTCTCCTGCGCCAGAACGCCGTGCGCATTCTCGACGTCCGCGAGGAGTCTGAGTTCCGCCGCGGCCACATCCCGGGCGCGGTGAACATCCCCAAGGGCAAGCTCGGGCAGCGCCTCGACAAGCTCAAGCGTGACAAGCCCTACGCGGTGATCTGCGCATCGGGCAGCCGCAGCACGGGGGCGACAGGCCTCCTGCTCGATGAAGGGTTCGAGGGTGCGGTCTCCGTGCGCGGCGGAACGGGCGCCTGGGCCCGCAGCGGCCGCGTGATCAAGCGGTAGGGCCGGAGCGCCTCCGCCGCGACCGGCATCGCCCTGGGCGCGGCGCCCAGCAGCGCCTCGAGCGGTGCCCGCCCCGCATCCGTGCTGAACACGGTCTTGCGGTCACCCGCGTGGAGGACCGCATCGCTGCGCGGGACGATGACGCGGTCGGCACGGACGATGGTCACGAGCACCGTGCCGGACGGC
This sequence comes from Chloroflexota bacterium, assembly GCA_037446495.1. Taxonomy (GTDB): domain Bacteria; phylum Chloroflexota; class Limnocylindria; order Limnocylindrales; family CSP1-4; genus CAIXZV01. The sequence continues at coordinate 1,712 of JBBIIL010000139.1, forward strand.
CAGCCCGCCGTGGCCACGGTCAGCCCCGCCAGCGGCGACCCCCCGGGGAGGTCGACCTCGACCAGCGAACCCGTGGCTGCCACCGACCGCACGCGTCGCACGTTGGCGCTGAGTGCCGCCCGATAGGCTCTCACCTGCGCCGGCGACTCCGAGCTGTTCCGCAGCTGCGATCGGTCGATCGTCCGAGGACCCACGACCATCATGGCGATCCCGATGGCCAGCATCGCGGGCGCCAGCATCGTCAGGTCCCCATCGTGGCGATCCCAGAGCGGCGTCGCGGCCCCCGTCGGCCGCACCTCGCGCCAATTCCCGGTCAGTCGCCGCCGTCGGCGGCGCGGACCGCCACGTCGCGCCGATCCTCGAGCCAGCGTCGGACGGACAGGAGCGCCGCAATCCCGTCGCCCGCGGCGCTGCCCACCTGCTTGGTGGACCCCGCCCGGACGTCGCCCGCGGCGAACAGTCCCTCGAGCGAGGCGCGGTACCGGTCGTCGGTCAGCACGAAGCCGGCCGGGTCGAGGTCGACGGCGCCGCGGAGGAACGCCGTGTTGGGGTCGAGGCCGACGAACACGAACGCAGCAGCGGTGTTGAGCCGCACCTCCGTCCCCGACTCGCGCTCCGTCGCCACGACGGTGCCGAGGCGCCCGTCGCGGGGCTCGAACGCCTGCAGGTCGATCCCCGAGCGGACCGTGATCCGCGGGTGCGCCCGCACCTTGTCCGTGACCAGCTCGCTCGCCCGCAGCCCGCTCCGGGCGAGGATCGTCACGTGCCCAGCGAGGGTGGCGAGGAACAGCGACTCCTCGAGCGCCGAGTTGCCGCCGCCGATGACGACCAGCTCGTCGGCGCCCCGGTAGAACGGGCCGTCGCAGGTCGCGCAGTAGTGCACGCCGAGGCCGGTCAGGCCGTCCTCGCCCGGGATGCCGAGCCGCCTGTAGCGCGACCCGGTGGCAACGATCGCCGCGGGAGCGCCGTAGGCGTCGCCGGCCGCCGTGCCCACCATCAGGCTGCCGGGCTCGCGCGTGACCCGCGTGACCTCGGCGGCCGACACCAGCTCGACGCCGTAGCGGCGCGCGTGCGCGACCAGGCGGTCGGCCAGCTCCTGGCCTCGGATCCCGTCCGGGAACCCTGGGTAGTTGTCGATCTGCTCGGTGGCGCCGGCCTGGCCGCCCAGGGCGCTGCGCTCGAGCACGAGGGCGTCGAGTCCCTCGCGTGCCGCGTAGATCGCCGCTGACAGCCCTGCCGGCCCGCCGCCCAGGATCAGCAGGTCGTAGACGCTGCGGCGGGCGCGCAGGCTGAGGCCGAGCTTCGCCGCGAGCTCCGCGTTCGAGGGCTCGAGCAGGTGCGAGCCGTCGGGGAACACGATCGTGGGGATCGTCCGTCCGCCGTTCTGGAGCTCCTCCACGAATCGCCGCTCGGCCTCGTCCCCGTCGATGTCGATCCACTGGTACGGGATCCGCTGCTCGGTCAGGAACGCCTTGCTGCGGCGGCAGTCGGGGCACCACGGGGCGCCGTACACCTTGATCCGGTCCATGTCGTGATCCTAGCTGCCGGGCCTTCGTCGGGGCTCGAGCCGACGGCAATGACCCCGGTTTCGCGCCCGTGGGCCGTTTGCCGCGACGAGGCGCGGTGGCGGAAGACTAGCGCGAGATGCATCAGGCCGCGGGTGCGGGCAGCGGGGAGCGAGGCGGGCGGGGCGCCGGATCGGCGGCGCCAGTCCCGGGCGATCAGACCGCGAGCAGTGGCAGCGCGGCCCGGAACCGGCGGGCGGGAGGGTCGACGGCCAGCATCTCGCCGACAACCCACTCCGGGTTCGCCGGGTCGATCGCCTCCCGCCGGACGGTCACGATCGCGTTCTCGAGGTCCGCGGCGTCGCCGGGGCGCGGCGCCACCGCCACGACGACGTGGTCCTCGGCGTGCCCGGTCCAGCGGCCGTCGGGCAGGCGCTGCTCGAGCAGGACCCGTGCCTCGGCGCCGAGACCGCGCCGGGCGAAGGCCTCGCGAGCACGCGCCGCCACCGCCAGCAGTTCAGCGGCCCGCGCCTTCTTCGTCGCCTCGTCCACCTGGCCGACCATGCGCGTGGCCGCGGTGCCGGGGCGAGCGGAATAGCGGAAGACGTGGAGGCCGGCGAGATCGATGGCGCGGATGAACGCCGTGGACCGGGCGAAGGCCTGGTCGTCCTCGGCAGGGAAGCCTGCGATGGCGTCCGCGTGGACCGCGACGCCCGGGATGGCCGCTCGGGCACGCTCGACGGTGCGCGCGTACTCGTCGGCCGAATAGCGGCGGCCCATGCGCCGGAGCAGGCCGTCGTCGCCCGACTGCAGCGGCAGGTGCAGGTGCGGCAGGGTCCTGGGCCCGCCAGCCACCCACGCGTCGAGCAGCTCGTCGTCGACGTGCTGGACCTCGATGGAGCTGAGGCGGATCCGCTCGACGTCCGTCTCCGCGAGGAGGCGGCGGATCAGCCCGGCCAAGGTCAACGCGCTTCGAAGGTGCGAGCCGCGCGCGCCGCGCTCCGACCAGCCGCCGTCGTACGTGCCGATGTTGATCCCGGTCAGGACGATCTCGCGATGGCCCGCGCCGAGGGCGCGGCGGACGTCGGCGAGGACGGCTTCGGGCGTGAGGGACCGCTCGGCGCCGCGGGCTCGCGGGATGATGCAGTACGTGCAGTAGAACGAGCAGCCGTCCTGGACCTTGACGAAGGCGCGGGTGCGCTCGACCGAGGCGCGGTCGTCGGCGATCCCGTCGATGGGGCTTGCAGCCTCGACGCCCGAGAGCGTGGGGAGCGCGGCGGTCAGGGGCTCGTGGGGCGCCCCATGCACGGTCCCGTGGCGGCCGATGGCGAGCAGACGCTCGAGCTCGGTCAGGAACGCCGCCTTCGCCTCGTTGTCCACGAGCGTCGCCTGCGGGTCCACGCGCGTGTACGCCTGGAAGTCAACCTGCACCGAGCAGCCGGTGACGATGACGCGCGCGTCCGGGTTGGCGCGGCGGGCGCGGCGGACGGCCTGACGGCTCTTCTCGTCGGCGGTCGAGGTCACCGTGCAGGTGTTCACGATGACCAGGTCCGCACTGCGGTCCGGGTCCACGAGCGGGACGCCGCCCTCGCGGAGGAGCCGGGCCGCCGCCTCCATCTCGGACTGGTTGACCTTGCAGCCGAGGTTGACGATGGCGGCGGAGCGTGGCGTTGCGGCGGCTGCGGAGGGGTCGGGCATCGCGGGCGGTCGTCCCCTCAGCCGCCGGCGCCGGTCGCGGGCGTGTCGGCCAGTTTGCCCTGCGTGTCGGCCCACGCCCAGACGTCGATCTCGGGCGGCTCGATCCCCAGCGCCGAAAGCGCGGTGCACACCTGCGAGCGGTGGTCCGTGCCGTGGTGGATCACCTGCGCGAGCCGGACGCCCAGCGGGGCGTTCGAGGTGGAGCCGTCCTCGCGCCTGCGCAGGATCTGGCGGTCCGGGTCCAGGTCCTGAGCGACCAGCCACTGCCAGACCGGCCCCAGCTCGCGCATCTCCGCGCGGAGGCCCGGGATGTCCATCGCGTCCTCGTCAACGTCGGAGACTTTGCCCTCCGACAGGAGCGAGAGGTACGAGGCGTCCGCCCCGACCGTGTGGCGCAGGGTCGCGATGATGGTCCCGTAGGTGCCCGGCACGGTAGTGCCAAGCTGGTCCACCTCGAGCGCCTCGCAGGTCTCGAGGATCCTGTCGGTCGCCCAGACGTGGTGGGCGAACGCGTCGGCGAGGATGGGGCGGCGCATCGGCGGGTCCTCCGGCTGGCTGGTACGCCCAAACGGTATCGCACCGCTGGCCGAACCCGGTCAGGTTCGCCGGCCGTC
>JBBIIL010000140.1:0-5445 GCA_037446495.1 Chloroflexota bacterium
CACGCGGGCCGCCACGGAGCCCGGCGCCGGGTGCCGCGCCGCACCGCCGACATGGGCGCCACGGGACCCACGCCTCTCCGGGCCCCGCTGCAGGCGGAGCCCGCACGTTCCGGGGCGGGGCAGCCTCCGCGGACGCCGCTTCTCACCTACCGGCCACGCCGGTGTTCGACCAGGGGTCGCGAGGCCGCCACGCACGGGGCACCCCCCGAACACCGCCGGCGCCGGTGCCTGAGCATGATTCGATCCCCAACACCGCCGCGGCCGGTATTTGAGGGTGCCGTCCCGGATCGGGGCCCCGCGCGCGTCCCGGTCGCCGCCAGGCTTGGACACCCTCCCTGCCGGAGCCGCCCGCGACGGCCTCCTGAGGTGTCGCGTCGCGGCTCGGCGGCGACCGCCGGCGGACCGCCACGGACCGTCGCCGCCCGAGAGGGCCTACGCGTCCTCGCGCTGCCAGGCGGCGAGGTGCTCGACGATGCGATCGAGGAGCCCAGGCACGCCGGCCTCGACCGGCGCGGTCAGCTCCAGCCCGAGCTCGATCGCCAGCGGCTCGAGGCCCACCACGCGCACCCGCCGCGGCCAAGCGTCCATCACGTGGAGCGCGCCCAGCAGCTCGCCCGCGCCGAGGTCGTGGACGCTCATGACCTGCTCGTGGCGCATCAGCGTGGAGCCCTCGAGGTCGATCAGCGTGCCCGGCGCCTCGCCCGCGTTGATCACGTCCACGACGACGAGGCCGTCCAGGTTGGTGAGGTACGGGATGAGACCGAGGCCGACGGTGCCGCCGTCGATGAGCTCGACCGCGTCGGGATCGGGGAGGCCGGCGAGGGTCTCGGGGTCAGCCTGGAGGCGCTCGATCATGAGGCCGCCGAGCGCCTCGTCGGACTCGAGCCGGTTGCCCAGGCCGAGGACCGCGTAGCGGCCGCTCACGCGGGGGCCCGCCCGAGGGCCCGAACCGGGACGGGCAGTCGGCGGCCTGCCCGCACGAAGGCCCGCGTCCGGTCGCTCACGACGCACTCCAGCGCACGGTGGCCTCGACCTGGTGGCCGCCCTTGTCGGGGAGCGGCCAGCCGCAGGCCTCGCAATAGGGATGATCCGGCTGAACATCGTTCATGACGTCGCACATCGGGCACGCGACCGGATCGGCGGTCACCTCGATCGCCACGTCGTCAAGGCCGCGGGCCCGCAGGGCGAGCTCCGCGTGCATTCGCGCCGCGTCAACGCCGATGTGGATCGGGTCGCGTACCCGGATGACCACGGCGACTGGGCGGCGACCCCCGGCGGGACCGGCGCCCGACCGATCCCCGGCGATCCCGGCGATCCCAGGGCCCGACCGATCCCCGGCGCCCCGGGCCTCCCCGGCGCCCCGGGCGGAACCTGCGCCCACGGCCCCCCCGGCGATCCCGGCCTCCCCGGCCGCCAGGGCGTCAGCGATGGCGGCGGCGAGGAGCCCGGCTTCGTGCATCGGCTAGAGGTCCCGGACTCGGGCGTCCTCTTCCGGGGCGTCGCCGACAAGGTGCTGGGCCTCGACCGTCCGGCCGATCCGGATGTTCTTGTAGCCCGAGAAGATCGACGAGAGGACGCCATTGCGCTCCTCGAGGTCGATCAGGATCGCCGAGTACACGTGGTGGATCATGAACGCGAGGAACAGGTACGTCAGCAGGTTGTGCAGGTAGCGGACGCCCTGGATCCCGCCCCAGGGGAACGAGTTGCCCCAGCCGAACAGGACGTGGAACGGCCCGCTCTGCATGATCCAGCCGAACAGCAGGAGGCCGCTCAACACCTGGGCGAACATGCCCACCGAGACGATGGTGTAGGCCAGGCCGGCCAGGTGGTTGTGACCGGTGTACGGGACGGGGTGGCGGCGCCGCCCGCCGTAGTACTTGAGCATCTCCCACATGTAGTGCAGCTGCTCGCGGCGGTGGGGGACGATCTGGCGCCAGCTGGAGAAGCTGTTGCCCACGAACCCCCAGTAGAACCGGAAGGCGACCGAGAGGCTGAACACGATGGCGAAGATCTCGTGCCAGAACCGCGCGTCGGCCATCCGCGAGGACGCCTCGACCGGGTCCGAGGGCACAAGGTACGGACCGTGGATGTACATCCCCGTGGCCGCCAGGACCATGATCGAGATGACGACCAGCCAGTGGGTGAGCCGGACGGGCAGCTGCCAGACGTAGATCGGTCCGCAGCCGATGACGTCGTCATCGAGGTCGGCGGCCGGGATCAGGGGCTGCGGGATGGCGGCCATCACCGCACCTCCACGCGCACCGCCTCGCGGCCCTTGGCATCGACCACGTGGACCGCGCAGGCGAGGCAGGGGTCGAACGAGTGGATCGTCCGCAGCAGCTCGAGCGGCTGCGTCGGGTCGGCGACCGGGGTGCCCTCCAGGGACGCCTCGTAGGGGCCGGACTGGCCCTTCTCGTCGCGCGGGCCTGCGTTCCAGGTGGACGGGACCACCGCCTGGTAGTTCGCGATCTTGTGGTCCTTGCCGATCTTGACCCAGTGCCCGAGCGCGCCGCGCGGCGCCTCGTGGAACCCGAAGCCCTCGAGCTCTCTGTCGGTGGGCCACGTGCTGGGATCCCACTTCGAGCCGTCGTGGATGCGCAGGTCGCCAGCCTCCATGTTGGCGCTCAGCTCGTCGAGCCACTTGTCCATCAGGTCCAGCATGTAGACCGTCTCGAGCATCCGGGCAGCGACCCGGCCGAGGGTTGAGAACAGGGCCGTCGCCGGCGCCTTGAGGGCGGTCAGGGCGTTGTCCACCAGCGTCTTCACCGCCGGGTTGCCGGAGGCGTACGCGACGAGCATCCGGGCCAGCGGGCCCACCTCCATCGGCATGCCGTCGTAGCGCGGCGCCTTGAGCCAGCTGTACTGGTCGTTGGCGCCCAGGTTGAGGCTCTCGTAGGGCGGCGTCGGGCCGGTGTACTTCGGGTGCGTCTGGCCGTCGAACGGGTGGAGGGCCGTGGCGCCGCCGTCGTACGTGTAGTAGGAGTGGGCGATCGCCTCGGTGATCTTGGTCTCGTCGAGCGGCAGCACCTTGGTCAGGTCGCCCCCGACGATGATCCCGCGCTGGAAGTTGAAGCTGGCCTGGTCGTTCTGGTTGCCGCTCTGCAGACCGCCGTAGGCCAGGTAGTTCTTGTGCCCGGCGCCCAGCGACCACCAGTCGGCGTAGCCCGCGAACCCGCCGATGGCGAGCACGTCGGGCATGTACACCTGCTCCACGAACGAGCGCATCATCGCGAGGCGCTCACGGATGAAGCTGATGCGCTCCCAGTTGATGACGTTGGGCGAGTTCGGGTCCACCGCCGACGCCATGCCGCCGACGAGGTACGTCTGGAGGTGCGGGTTCTTGCCGCCGAGCACCGAGTGGACCTTGATGACCTCGCGCTGCCAGTCGAGCGCGTCGAGGTAGTGCGCCACCGCCAGGAGGTCGTACTCGGGCGGCAGCAGGTAGGCCGGGTGACCCCAGTAGCCGCTCGCCATGAGGGACAGCTGGCCTGAGTCGGCCAGCTTCTGGACCCGTGCCTGGACGTTCTTGAAGAACGCCTCGGAGCTGCGGTCGTAGGAGCTGATCGACTGGGCGATCTGGGCGGTCTTGGCCGGGTCGGCCTTGAGCGACGCGACCACGTCCACCCAGTCGATCGCGTGCAGGTGGTAGAAGTGGATGACGTGGTCCTGGATGTGCTGGGTGCCCGCGATCAGGTTCCGGATGAGCCGGGCGTTGGGCGGGATCTCGATGCCCAGCGCGTTCTCCACCGCGTACACGGAGGCGTGCGCGTGGACCGTGGTGCAGACGCCGCAGATGCGCTGCGCCCAGATCCACGCCTCGCGCGGGTCGCGGCCCTGGAGGATGAGCTCCATGCCGCGGAACATCGTGCCCGACGACCAGGCGGTGGTGACCTTGCCGCCATCCACCTGGGCCTCGATGCGGAGGTGACCTTCGATCCTGGTGACAGGATCGATGACAACGTTCGCCATCGTCCGCTCCTACGCGCTGGTGCCGGAGCCGTCGGACGGCGCGGCTGGGGAGGACTCCGGGACGACGGTGCCGTCTGGGGCGACCACGGCCTTCCTGCGCTCGCGTGACCGGCGGGCGATGACCGTGCCGGCGTGAGCGGCGGTGGCGACCGACACGATGCCGATGGCGGCCAGGCCGATGGTCTGGGCCTGGAGGTCCACCCCGAACAGCTTCACGTCGGGAAGGCGGTCGTAGAACGGGCTCATCCGCTCCCAGAACCGCGGCGAGGCGCAGGCGATGCAGCCGTGGCCGGCGCCGATCGGCCAGCTCGTGCCGCCGTTCCAGCGCACGATCGGGCAGTTGTAGGTGGCCTGCGGCCCCTTGCAGCCCATCTTGTACAGACACCAGCCGTTGCGATGGCCCTCGTCGCCCCACGCCTCGACGAAGCGGCCGGCGTCGAAGTTGGCGCGGCGCTCGCACTGGTCGTGGATGAGATGCCCGTAGGCGAACAGCGGGCGGTTGTACTGGTCGAGGGCGGGGGCCGACTTGAAGGTCAGGTAGTGGACGAGCACGGCGGCCGTGTTGGCCACGTTGTGCGGGCAGCCGCCGAGGTTGACGAGCGGCTTGTTGCCGATGACGTCGCCGACGCCCACGGCGCCGGTCATGCCCAGCCGCGGGAACCCGCCGTCCCAGGCGCAGGCGCCGACCGCGATGACGAGCTTCGACGCTGCAGCGGTCTCCTGCAGGCGCTGGAGCGCAGTCTTGCCGGCAATCGTGCAGTAGACGCCGCCATCGGCGGTGGGGATCGAGCCCTCGACGATCAGGATGTCGATGTCGCCCGCGGTGATGTGCCTCTGGAGCACGGCCTCCGCGGATGCGCCGGAGCCGGCCATGATCGTCTCGTGGTACTCGAGCGAGATGGCATCGAGCACGATGTCGGCGATCGTGGGGTTGGCGCTGCGGAGCATCGACTCCGTGTTGCCGGCGCAGTCCTGGAACTCGAGCCAAACCACCGTGGGCTTCTTGCTGGTCTCGAGCGCCTTGACGATCTGGGGGGACATCGCAGCGGGGAGCGCTAGCAGCGCGGTCATCGCCGACGCGAACCCGAGGAACCGCCGGCGACTGATGTTCCGGTCGGCCAGCGCCACCTGGAGCCAGTTCTCGCCTTGCGCCTCCGCCGGGGGACCGCCCACGACCGAGAGCAGATCGGGGCCCGTCACGAGCCCGCCGGCATCGCCCATGTCCATCTCCTCCAAGCCCTCGTCCGCGCGGACGGATGCTCGCCAGTCCCGCCACGCGCATGAGCACACACCCTTCGGCTCGGCGTCCCGGCGATCAGGGGCGATCGTCGGCGACCACGGCCGTCGGATTGAGAAAGAGTCCGAAGGATGGCCCTCAGACCACAGGGCCGGTTGGTGCCCGTCGAGGGGCCAAACGGACCGCTCACGCACGGCCATGCTGAGATTCGCCGCGGACGTGCCGCTCGCCGCCGCGTC
>JBBIIL010000141.1:0-480 GCA_037446495.1 Chloroflexota bacterium
ATCCCGCTCCCCGAGCTGGAGGCGCGCCTCGCCGAGCTGCCCGAGCACGTCGAGATCGTCGCCTACTGCCGCGGCCCCTACTGCGCGATGAGCCCGGAGGCTGTCGCGATGCTCGAGCGTGCCGGCCGGCGCGCGCGCCGCCTCGAGGACGGCTACCCCGAGTGGCGGCTGGCCGGGCTGCCGGTCGAGGCCGGGAGCGGGCGGTGAGCCCGATCTACCTCGACTACAACGCGAGCACCCCGATCGACCCGCGCGTCGCGGAGGTCATGCGCCGGCTGCTCGACGGCCCGTACGCCAACCCGTCCGCGCTGCACGCGGGCGGCCGCGAGGCCCGCGCCGCCGTCGACCGCGCCCGCGGCCAGGTGGCGGCGCTCCTCGGCGCCTCGCCCGACGAGGTCGTGTTCACGTCGGGCGGCAGCGAGGCCGACAACGCGGCGCTCCTCGGCGCGTGGTTCGCCCGGCCCGACGGCACCGACCACC
>JBBIIL010000141.1:618-5360 GCA_037446495.1 Chloroflexota bacterium
CCTGGTCTCGGTCATGCACGCGAACAACGAGGTCGGCACGCTCGAGCCCATCGCCGAAATCGCGGCGGCCACCCGGGAGGCGGGCGTCCTCCTCCACACCGACGCCGCCCAGAGCGTCGGCAAGGTCCCGGCCCGCGTGGACGACCTCGGGGTCGACCTGCTCTCGATCGCGGGGCACAAGCTCTACGCGCCCAAGGGCATCGGCGCGCTGTACATCCGCCGCGGCGTGCGCCTCGAGCCCCTCGTCCACGGCGCCGGGCACGAGTCCGGCCGCCGGGCCGGCACCGAGAGCGCGCTCCTGGACGCCGCCCTCGGCGAGGCGTGCGCGATCGCCGCGGGCCTCGCGCCGATGGGGCGGGCGCAGGCGCTGCGCGACCGGCTGTGGGACGGCCTGCGCGCGCGGTTCGGCGACGGGGTCGTGCTCAACGGCCACCCCACCGAGCGCCTCCCGAACACGCTCAACGTGTCCTTCGTCGGCCGGCCCGGAGCCGACGTCCTCGCCGGGCTCGGCGACGTCGCGGCCTCCACAGGCTCGGCCTGCCATGCGGGCTCGGTGGAGCTGTCGCCCGTGCTCACGGCGATGGGCGTCGAGCCGCGGGTCGGCATGGGCGCGGTGCGCCTCAGCCTCGGCAGGACCACGACACGCGAGGAGATCGACGCGGTGCTCGCCAGCTTCGCCGCACTCGCGCCCTGAGGGCACGGCCCAAACGGCCGAACGCCGATCCGGCCGGCGGTCGGCGCAGCAGCCCGAGCAGGCAGCGGATCAGGGTGCTCTTGCCCGCGCCGTTGGGTTCGAGGAGCCGAACACCTCGCGGCGCTGGACCTCGAGGTCGATGCCGTTGACGGCCTCGACCCGGCCGTAGTGCCTGACGAGGCCATCGATGCAGACGACCGGCCCCAGGGCCATAGGCCCGGTTATCGTGGGGACGCCCGCCTTGATCGTCGGTCGCCCGGGCCGTAGCCCGCCTCGTCCCGGTAGGTGCGAAGCTCCTGGACCGTCGCGGCGACAGCGGGGGCGGCGGATGCTGTCGTGGTCGCCTGCGCGGCCGGCGCCGCCGAGGCGGCGGCATGCGGAGCGGCGGGGGCCGGCGCGGAGGCAGGCTTCGGGACGACCGTGATCTGCGCCGCGTACATCCCCATCGCGCAGGTGTAGCGGAGGACCCCCGCGTTGAGCGCCGGCAGCTTGAAGGTGTTGGGGCCCTTGTCGAGGCGCGCCCGGATGTCGACGTCCGGCGCGAAGATCGACGCCGCGCACGTGGCCGTGCTAGACGACACGACCGTCCACTCGACCGGGTACCCGGCGTAGATCGTGACGTTCGACGGGCTGTAGCCGCCCGCGTCCTGGCGGGTCGTGATCCGCTCGACGCCGTCGGCGCCGACGATCGACGGGTCGACGTTGCCTGTCGCCGCGTCGGCCGTGCCGACAAGCGACGGGAGGGTGAACCCCGAGAGCCGCAGCCCGGCGCTCCCGTTGAGCACCGCGAAGCCGATGACGAGGACGCCGACGAGGCGCAGCAGCGTCGGCTTGGCCCGCGACGGGACGACCAGCGGCAGGCCCGCGAGGCCGAGCAGGCCGGGCGCGGTGCCGATGGCGAACGTGCCCAGCAGCGCCGCCGCGTAGACGGGCGAGCCGGTCGAGAGGGCGAAGATCTGGATGGCCTGCGTGAAGCCGCAGGGCAGGAAGAATGTGAAGGCCCCGAGGACGGCGGCGCGCGTGTCGGAGTAGGCGGCGGGGCCGCCCTCGTTCGCGAGCCCGAGGCGCCGGCCGAGGCCCATCGGCAGCGTCGGCGACCACCCGGCGAGGCGCGGCGACAGCCCGGTGAGCCTCGTGCCGAGGAGCAGCATCACCACCGCCACGCCGATCATCAGGGCCGCGGTGAGCTGCGAAGGCATAGCGATCGACGCGCCGAGCGCGCCGAGCACGGCGCCGAGGAGCGTGTACCCGAGGATGCGGCCGCCGACCAGCACCACCGCGGGGCGCATTTGCGCGGCGCGCCCGGCGCCGGCCGGGCGCGCCGCCTGGTACGCGGCCGACATGCCGAGCACGAGGCCGCCGACGAGGGCCATGCAGGTGGAGACGCCGGCAGCGAGCCCGAGGAGGAGGGCCACGACGACGCCGCCCTTGCTGATGTCGCCGACGGCGCCCGCGAGGTCGCCCACGCCCGACAGCCCCGCCGCGACGGCGAGGCCGAGCAGGACGACCACCCCGAAGGCGGCCGTGCCCCAGATCACCGGGTCGCGAACGAGCCACGGCGTCCGGCCGACCTCGTAGCCGGCCTTGTCGATCGCCTTCTCGATGGACGCCGCCGGAACCGGCGCCGAGCACTCGACCGTCACCTCGCCCTTGACCGCGGACGCGCTCACGCGCAGCACGTTGGGCAGGCGGCTGACGAACTTGTCGATGCGGACCTCGCAGGACCGGCAGGTCATGCCCATCACCGGGAAAGTCATCGAGATCGCGCCCGCGCTCGTCACGCTGGACTTCGGCTCGGCGGGGGCAGCGCGGAGGCCCATGCGAACCTCGCGCATCTCGACAGCGCGCCGGTGGAGCGCCTCGGCCTCGTCGAGCTCGGGCTCGGGCCAGGGCGACGCGGGCTGCGGCTGGGCCGCCCGCGAGTCCATGCGCGCCTGGCGGCGCTGCTCGGGGGGGCGGTCGATCTCGGCGGCGGGGCCACCGGTGCGTTCGGGCGCGGTGCTCTGGGCGGCGGCGCGGGCCCGGCTACTGCGGCGGGACATCAGGACCTGGCTCCTCGTGGTCGGACGCCCGGCTCGCCGGGCGATGAGCCAAGGGTGTCCGAGCGCCCGCCCGAAGGCCATGGAGGCACGGCTAAGGCTTCGTCAAGAAGTGGTCAAGGCCGCATGATCGCGATGAGGGAGAGGATCAGGGCGTGCCCCGCAGTGCCGCGACCCCGCCGTGGATCAGGCCGCCTCGGCCCCGGTCCCCGCGCCCTTGCCGCCAGCCGACGGAAGGAGCTCGTCGTAGCCCTTCCAGCGGTAGACGAGGGTGGAGATGATCCAGCTCGCGAGGAACACCACGATGATGCCGATGCCGATGAGGCCAAAGTCGAGCCCGGTGACGAGGTCCCAGATGCCGCCCGTCAGCCCGAACTGGTGGGCGACGATGCTGAGGACCTCGATCCCGCCGATGACGAACGCGATGATCACCGACACGAGCGTGATGTTGAGGTTGTAGTACAGCTTGCGGATGGGCTTGACGTAGGCCCAGCCGTACGCGCCCAGCATGAGGATCCCGTCGGTCGAGTCGATCGTGCACATCCCGGCCGCGAACAGCGCAGGCAGGATCAGGATGTAGCCCACCGGCACGCCGCCCGCGCCCGACGTCGCCGCGAGGCCGAGCAGGGCCACCTCCGACGCGGTGTCGAACCCGAGGCCGAACAGGAACCCGAGCGGGTACATGTGCCAGCTCTTGCGGATCAGCCGGAGCGCGGGCCGCAGGACCCGGGCGAGCAGGCCGCGGTTGTTGAGGAAGTCCTCGAGGCTCTCCTCGCTGTACTCGCCGCCGTCGCGCACCTCGCGGAACATCCGCCAGATGTCGAGCAGGACGACCAGGTTGATGATCCCGATGACGAGCAGGAACAGCGCCGACACGCTCGTCCCGATGAGCCCGCCGATCTGCTGGGCCGCGGGGATGTCGCTGACGATCCCGGCCGACACCGCGACCAGCACCGACAGCGCTACGACGATCGTGGAGTGGCCAAGTGAGAAGAACATGCCGACCGCCACGGGCCGCTGCCCGTCCTGCATCAGCCTGCGCGTAGAGTTGTCGATCGCGGCGATGTGGTCCGCGTCCACCGCGTGCCGGAGCCCGAACGTGTAGGCGAGGAACGAGGTGGGCAGGATGATCGGGTACGCCACCGACGCGGTGAGCGCCAGCGCCCACGCAAGGGCGTTGAACGCGATGAGGAACGCGTAGACGGCAATCACCCTCCTGCGCAGGCCGGGGGACGAGGCGAGCAAGCGGCGGAGGGCGGTCAGCATGGCGGGCTCCCTGGGGACGAGGGTGCGGCGGCTCGGCCCGCGCATCCTAACGCAACGCGGCGCAACTGTCCTCCGTGGCCGCTTGCGTCGCCCGGCGGCGGTGTACGATCCGGGCGCCATGAGCCGTCCCGACCCCGCCGACATCGTCCGGTCCGTCGACGCCGCGCGCGACGCCCTCCGCGGCCGCGGCATGCGGTGGACCCCGCAGCGCCGCGTGCTCGTCGAGGTCGTCCTCGCGTCCGAGGGGCACGTAACGGGCGCCGCGCTCGTGGAGCGGTGCCGTGCGGTCGACCCGGACACGACGCCGTCCACCGTGTACCGGACGCTCGACGTGCTTGAGGAGCTGGGCCTCGTCCGGCACTCGCACGGCCTCGACGGGGTCGAGGAGTACCACGCGCTCCCGGCGTCGGAGCACGGCCACCTGCGCTGCGAGGCCTGCGGCGGCTCCTGGGATATCGGCGCCGCGGAGGCGGAGGCCCTGACGCGAGCGCTGGCCGCGTCGCGCCGGTTCTCCGTGGACCTTTCGCACCTCACGATCGTGGGGCGGTGCCGGGGCTGCCCGCCCGCGTGACGCCGCGTCAGGCCGCCGCCGAACAGTGGCCCAAGAGCCGCTCCAGCCCACACCGGGCGCCTCACCAATGACAAGACCCCCGCGGATGTGATCCGCGGGGGCCGGAAGATTGGCTGTGGCGCGAGGCGGAGCCCGAGCGCCACAGCAACCTGGCCGAGTCGATGTTCGACCG
>JBBIIL010000142.1:0-5225 GCA_037446495.1 Chloroflexota bacterium
AGGTTCTGCGCGTAGGTGGCGAGCACCTCGCGGTAGTGCGGGTGCACGTTGCGCCCGACGACCACCTTCTCGCGCTTGACCAGCCGGCAGGCCATCATCGCCGCCTCGGTCATCGCGGTGCTGCCGTCGTACATCGACGCGTTGGCCAGATCGGTCCCCATCAGCTGGGCGACCATCGTCTGGAACTCGAAGATGGCCTGGAGCGTCCCCTGCGCGATCTCCGGCTGGTAGGGCGTGTAGGCCGTGTAGAACTCGGAGCGCAGCAGGAGCTGGTCGATGAAGCTCGGCGCGAAGTGGCGGTAGGCGCCGGCGCCCAGGAACGACGCGGTCTTTCGCGAGTCGGCGTTCTGGCCCGCGAGGGCGCCGAGGTGCGCCATCAGGTCGGGCTCGGAGAGCGCTGGCGGCAGGTCCAGGTCGCGCTGGAGCCGGACCGCCGCGGGAACCGGTTCGAACAGCGCGTCGACGCTCGGGGCCCCGATGGCCGCGAGCATCCGGCGCGCGTCCTGGTCCGTGTTGGGGATGTAGCGGTGCGTCACTTCGTCAACTCGGAGTACTGGGCCGCGTCGAGCAGCTGCTGCGCCTCGGCCGGGTCCGCCGGCTTGATGACGACCATCCAGCTCGCGTGCGCGTCCTGGTTGATGGACTCCGGCTTCTCGGCGAGGCCGGCGTTGGTCTCGGCGATGGTTCCCGACATGGGCGCGAAGATCTCGGAGACGGCCTTGACCGACTCGACCGTGCCGATCTGCTCGCCCCTCTTCACCGCCCGCCCGACCTCGGGCAGCTCGAGGAACACGATGTCGCCCAGCTGCTTCTGGGCGTAATCGGTGATGCCCATGCGCCCGGTCGCCGTCTCGAACCACTCGTGATCGTTTGTGTACCTATAAGTCTCGGGATACATCGCTCAGCTCTCCTGTCGGTGATAGAACGGCAGCCTGACCACGCGGGCCCGCGCCGCGAGGCCCTCGACGTCCACGTCCACCAGCGCGCCCGGCTCCGCGTGGGAGGCGGACAGGCTGGCCAGCCCGATCGCTCTCTTGACCGACGGCCCGTCGCCGCCGCTCGTCACCGAGCCGACGACGGCGCCGCCCGCGCGCACGTGACACCCGCGCCGCGCCACGGCCGGGTCGATCATCTCGAACCCGACGCTCCGCCGGCCGACGCCGCCGCTCCTCTGCGCGGCGAGCGCGTCGCGTCCGAGAAAGTCGCCCTTGTCCCACGCGACGAGATCGTCGAGGCCCGCCTCGAGCGGCGTCATCGCGTCGTCGACGTCGATCCCCACGAGGCGGACGCCCGCTTCGAGGCGCAAGGTCTCGAGCGCGGCCAGGCCGACGGGCAGCAACCCCTCGGGCTCACCTTCCTGGAGGACGGCCGTCCACACCTTGAGGGCGCCCTGCGGCGGGACGAGCAGCTCGTAGCCGTTCTCGCCCGTCCGGCTCGTGCGGACGACGGTGGCCCGCACGGTCGCCACCTCCCCGTGCGCGAACGAGCCCGGCTCGAGGTCGGCCAGCACCAGGCTCGTCAGCGCCTGGAGCACATCTTCCGCCATCGGTCCCTCGAGCGCCAGTCCGGCGTAGCGCGCGCTGGTGTCGAGCGCGACGACGTCGCCGAACGCCCGCGCCTGCTCCTCAATCCAGGCGAGGTCGGCGGCCGTCCGCGCCGCGTCCACCTCGAGCAGGAAGTGGCTGCCGCCCAGGCGATCGACGACGGCCTCGTCGAGAACGGCGCCCGCGGGCGAGAGCAGCACCGAGCGCTGCGACTCCCCGTTCTTCAGTTTCGAGGCGTCGTTGCTCGTGAGGCGCTGAACCGCGGCGAGCGCGTCGCGCCCGGCGATCTCGACCCGGCCGAGATGGCCCAGGTCGAACAGGCCGGCACGCGTCCGGACCGCCATGTGCTCTTCGATCGCCCCGCCGAACGCTTCCGGCAGTTCCCACCCCGCGAACCCTACCATCCGGCCCTCGTGGGCCCGGTGCCAGGCGTTCAGCGGTGTCTTTCGGAGGGCCGGAATGGGCTCGGACATCGGGTGGCCAGCGCAGCGGGGCGGAACGCCGAACGTCAGCTAACACTACTATGCGGTCGGATGCCGGTCAAGGCGCGAGGCAGGCGCGACGACCTCTCGCGACGACCTCTCGCGGGGGGCTGGCGAGGCGGGTCGAGGTCAGAACTTCGTAGTCGCATCCACGGTGTCACCGCCCTTGATGGAGAACCAGGACACGAGGGTCTTGTTCCCCTCGTCGCGCTTCTCGATCCCGCGGCGGTGATTGGAGCGTATGACGAGCGTGTACTCGCCCGGGGGCAGGTCCGGCACGGCGAAGCGGCCGCTGCCGTCCGCGGTCGTGTGCTTCAGGAACGGCACCGACAGGTTGCGCGTTCCGCACTGCCCCATGGTGAGTTCGCGAGGCGACGGGAATATCGCGCAATCGAGCGGGAACTCCCGCTTTCCGGCAAATACCCAGACGTCGCTGCCCGCGTCGGGCAGGCTGGCGGCATCATGACCGTCGCCATAGACAACCCTGCCCTGCACGGTGCCGACGTCCGGCCGGCGCGCCGTCGCCGCGCCACGGTCCTGCGCGTTCGCGGGCGCAATCTGCGACGCGACGAGCGCGAACCAGACCGTCAGCGCCGCCGCCAGCAGCCCGTCGACGTTGTGCCGATCGACTGTCATGGCTCCCCCTCCCGACCTCTGTCGGGCATCGTGACGCACGCACACGACGCCGGTCGCGCGCACCGCCTCGAGGACTCCGCAGTCAGATGGTGCGCGCACTCCTCGCCGTCGGTCAACCCGGCCCCGAGCCCGTGCCCCGAAACCGGATCCGAGCGCGCGGCTCCGGGCGCGCAGGTTCCGCCCCCGCCACCAGGGCTGGTCGGGCTCAACCACTCGGCACGTGCGAAGACGCGAAGGGCCACCACGAGGGTGGCCCTTCGCAGGCACCCGGGCGACCACGGGCGGAACAGCCCGCCGACCGCCTCGCGCGTTCACGCTGGCGGTCTCACGGCATTTCGAGCGCCATCGCGGCCAGCACGAACCCCACCGCGGCAACGCGGAGCAGTTCGTCCTGAGCCTGTTCGGGTGTCATCCTCACGACCCGCCTGGCGCCCCAGAGTACGGCCCCCCCGTAGATCAGGAGGATCAGCCCGACGAACGCGGCGTCGAGCCCGCCGCCCGGCGACCCGCCCCGCATGCGCAGGAGTCGATGGGTGAAACCGGTGAGCGCCAGCGCCGCCGCGCACGCGCACGAGAAGCGCGTAGGGTTCAAATGGCCTCCGCATCTGCTTGGGCGCACTCGCTGTCGTAGATCATCGTCAGCAGGACCGTGAGAATGGCGTAGATGCCCGACTCCGCGCCGAGACTGAGGATCCCCAGGATGGCCGACGCGATGCTGACCGCGTAGATCATCGCCCTGAGATCCCTGCAGGACAGCGGCGGGGCCACGTAGAACGAACCGCCGATGTCATCGCCCGGCTTCTGGTCGGCCACCAGCACGACTGGCCGGGTGCTGACCCCGCGCCGGTCGAAGCGATCCGCGAGGCTGGCGAGCCGGGGCACCGCCCTCCGCATGATCGCCGCGACATGCTCCTCGGCGACCCGGTCGAGCGCCACCGTCGTCGTGTCGACGTCCTCGGGCACCCGCTCGGTGAACCCGCAGCGGTTCGCCATCTCGAGGACCGTCTGCTGGTAGCGCGCCGACAGGTCTCGCGCGAAGGCGTCGCGCCCGAGGCGCTCCAGCCCGTCCCGCAGCCTCGCCCGAACGAGCCCGTCATGTCCCGATTGCACCAGGTGCGCCGCCAGCAGGTCGAGGTTGGCGGACAGCACGCGCACGTGCTCTCCCTTGATCCCGCCCACGCCCCGCATCCCGCGGTGGACCGTCACCAGCTCCCGGCCGACGTGCTCCAGGACCTGGTCGTCCCCGCCCACCTGCGGCGACCTCGCCGCCGCCCACGCCGAGGAGGCCCGGCTCAGCGCCGCGCCGGCCATGACCGGGACGCAGCAGGCCGCGCCCGCCAACAACAAACGACGACGGTCGATCCCGGACGATGCCGACCCGGTGTCGGGCCGGCCGCTTCCCTGTGCGTGCGCCACGGCACACCTCCGGTTTCCGCGGGCCTCCCACGCTCCGCGCGGGAGCCCGCCCGTCGGTGCGCGACCTCGCTGGTTGCCCAGCCTGCCTCACCGCGTCGTTCTGCCGGAGGCGCCCGGCGTGCGCAGGCCGCCCTGCGCCGGCCGACCTCGCGTTCTGCTGGTCACAGGCACAGCGTGCCTTCTGCACTCCTCTCACTCTTGGCCGCCGCATCAGACGGCGCCTGGATCTGGACGACGTTCGACCAGGCTTCCGCCGGCGCCGCGCCACGGGCCCGCGGCGACCAGCGCAGGTAAGCCACGAGCGTGTGATAGCTGATATCGAGGACCTGGCAGGTCCTGCGCTTGTTGCCGTTCAGCCGCTCGAGCATCAGCCGCGCGTAACGGGCGCCCCAGGTTCGCATGGAGTCCCGGTGGTCGAGCGACTCCTGCAGGGCGCCGACCGCATCCCCTCTCAACGCCTGCGGGAGGTCCTTGAAGGCAATCGTCCCCTCAACCGCGCGCGCCACGGCCCCCTCGATCGTCCGCTCCAGCTCACGGACGTTGCCCGGCCACTCGTGCATCTGCATGGCCTGGGCGGCCTCGCCGCTGAGCGTGAGAGGGCGAGGCGCCTGGTAGCGCGACAGGAAGAACGCGCACAACTCGGGGATGTCCTGCCGCCGCGCCCTCAGCGGCGGAACGTGCAGCTCGACACCCGACAGCCGGTAGTAGAGGTCCTCGCGGAACCGATCGAGCGACACCAGTTCCCGGAGGCTGCGGTTGGTCGCGACGACAATGCGCGTGTCGATCTTGCGCGAGGAGTGGCCGCCCACCCGCTCCACCGTCAACTCCTGAATGGCCCGAAGCAGCTTGGCCTGCGCGGCGGACGTGAGGTCGGACACCTCGTCGAGGAACAGCGTGCCCCCGTCGGCATGCTCGAACTTCCCCCTCCGGCCGCGGACGCCGGTGGCGGTGCGGTCCTCGATACCGAACAGCTCGGCCTCGAGCAGCGACTCGACGAGGGCGGCGCAATTGACGGCGACGAAGGGTCCATGGCGGCGGTGGCTGAGCTGATGGAGCTGACGCGCCACCAGTTCTTTGCCCGTGCCGCTCTCGCCCTCAATCAGCACGATGAAGTCGGTCTCGGCGACGCGGGCGATGTTCTCGCGCA
>JBBIIL010000143.1:0-5164 GCA_037446495.1 Chloroflexota bacterium
ACGTGGAGATCCGCCACGTGGACCGCCGGGACATCGACAACATCCGCCGCCGCGTCGTGAACATCGAGAAGATCCGCCGGATGCTGCGCTGGTCGCCCCAGGTCACGCTCGAGCGCGGCCTCACGGAGACCGCGACATGGCTGGCCCGCGAGGGCGGCCACGCGGGCCTGGGCATGCCGGCCAGGGGCGCGCCGGGGTGACTCGGGGAGCGCGGGCGCCGGGGGAGGGCCCCGACGGCGTTCCCGTCGCCGACGCTCTTGGTTTGTCCGGGCGTGGTCGTCTCGGCGCCGCTGCGAGGGGCTCCTGGCGGAACCCGATTGTCCGGCTGGTCACGGGCATCGCGATCAGCGCAGCATTCCTGGCGGTCACCGTGTCGCGCGTGGATCTCGGCGAGACGGCCCGGGCGCTCGGACGCGCCGCGCCGAGCGGGATCCTGCTCGCCCTCGTGCTGGTCGTCGTCGAGCTCACGATCCGGTCCGAGCGCTGGCGGATCCTCCTCCACCCAGCGGCCCAGGTTCCGCTGCGCTCCGCGTTCGCCTACCTGTCCATCGGCTACTTCGCGAACCTCCTCCTGCCGGCGCGCCTCGGAGATGTCACGCGCGCCTACCTCGCGGGTCGCTCGTTCGGGATCTCCTCGCTGGTCACGCTGGGGACCATCGTGGTCGAGCGGGTTTCGGACACGCTCACGATCCTTGTGGTCGTGCTGGTCGCCGGGCTCGCCATCGCGCCGGGCAGCCAGGTGGCTGGCTGGGCCAAGGTGCTCGCCGTCGCGGCGGTGATCGGCCTGGTCGGGTTCGTGGCGGTCGCGCTGGTCACGCGCCGCTCGGGGCTCCTGGACCGCCGTCTCGGTCGCCAGATCCACGCCATCGTCGCCCGGCTGGTCCAGGGGGCCGCGGCCATGCGGAGCCCGCGCGGCGCGGCCCTGGTCCTGGGCCTCACGATCCTGCCGTTCGGGGTCGGCGTCTGCACATTCGGGGCCATCTCCGGCGCGCTCGGCCTGCCGCTCGGTCCCCTCGATTGGGCGTTCGTGCTGGGCGTGCTAGCCCTCTCAACGGCGATCCCGGCCGCGCCCGGCTCCCTGGGCACGTATGAGTTCGCCGGCGTGACCGCTCTGGGGATCCTTGGGATCGGGCCCAGCCAGGCGCTGGCCGCCACCGTCCTCATCCATGTCATCGCGGCGCTGCCGCCGGCCCTGCTGGGTCTCGTGGCGACGCTCGTTCTCCACGTCCGGATCGCGGAGATCGAAGCAGCCGGGGCCGCGCCGGCCGCCACTTCGGCGGACTGATCGCGTGCGCGATCATCAGCCGACGTTGCTTCGTTTGACAGGCCTCCGCAACGGTCCCTCCCGACCCCGAGGTCCGGACTGAGCCACGGACAACGTGGCTGCCTGGTACTTAGTTGCGGTGTAGGGCGTCATGGTATACGCTCCGTGCATGAGGAAGCCCGCCACCCCCATCGTGTTGTCGGAGGCTGAGCAGGAGACGCTCCGGTCCTGGCTGCGGGCCGGGACGAGCGAGCAGCGGATCGTGGAGCGGGCCAGGATCATCCTGGCTGCCGCGGACGGCGTGGGAACCAACGAGATCGCCCGCGAGCTCGCGACGCGGGCGGCCCGGGTGAGCAAGTGGCGGACCCGTTTCGCGCGCCACCGCCTCGGTGGCCTCATCGACGCGCCCCGTCCCGGGGCCCGGGTCCGCTACGACGCCTCGACCGAGCAGCGCATCCTCGCCGCCCTCGACGCACCGCCGCCGGCGGGCCACGCGACCTGGACCGGCTCGCTCCTCGCGGCCCACCTGGGCGACGTCAGTGCGGACCAGGTATGGCGGACCCTGCGGCGCCACGGGATCAGCCTGCGCCGGCGACGGAGCTGGTGCATCAGCACGGACCCCGAGTTCGCCTCCAAGGCGGCCGACGTCGTCGGGCTGTACCTCGACCCGCCCGAGAGCGCGCTCGTGCTGTGCGTCGACGAGAAGCCCCACATTCAGGCCCTCGAACGTGCCCAGGGCTGGCTCCGCCTGCCCGACCGCCGGGCACTCACGGGCTTCGCCCACGAGTACAAGCGGCATGGGACGACGACCCTCTTCGCCCCTCGAGATCGCCACCGGGCAGGTCCAGACCGGTCACTACGCGCGGCGCCGGCGGCTCGAGTTCGTCGACTTCATGAACGACGTGGTCGCCGCCCATCCCGACACCGAGCTCCACGTCGTGCTCGACAACCTCAACACCCACAAGCCCAAGCACGACGCCTGGCTGGCACGCCATCCCACGGTCCACTTCCACTTCACGCCGACCCACGCCTCCTGGCTCAACCAGGTCGAGGTCTGGTTCAGCATCCTCAAGCGGCGTGCCCTCGACGGGGCTAGCCACACCTCGCCGGGCCAGGTCCGGGATGCGATCGATCGGTTCGTCGCCGCCTACAACGAGACCGCGGCCCCGTTCAACTGGCAGAAGCGCGAAGTCCACCAGGCCGGCCTTCGCACTCATTACGCTAACTTGCACAACTAAGTACTAGGCCGCCTGCGTCGAGACCTGATCTCGGCGGGCTACGAGCGGCCGCGTGGCCCACCAGACGACGCCAAGCAGCATCGAGAGCCCGTGCACGCCCCACAGGACCGGGAGCGCCATCATCGAGGCGACCGGCACTAGCCACGGCCAGTCGCGCCGTGCCCCGATCCACAGAAGCGCCACGGCGACCGCCATCCGAATGGGCAGCGGAACGCCGCCCGCGCCCTGCGGCGCCCCCTCCCGCAGCATCGCGATCCAATCGGCCCACAGGCCCGGCGCAAGGATCATCGTCGGGACGGCGACTGCCGCGGTGACGCCGAGCACGATGCCGAGCTTCCGCCATTCGCCCCGGAAGGCGAACCAAAGAACTCCGACGCCGGGCGTGACCTTCGTCAGCAGTGCAAACGACCACAGGGCTGGCCAGCGCAGACCGAAGACGGCGACGAGTGCCAAGAAGACATGGATATTGGCGAGTGTGATCTCGGAGGCCACCCACGGCGTGAAGACCAAGAACGCCGTCAACGGTCCCGCGAGGATCCATACGCCAATCGCGATCGCCGCCGTATACAACTCGAGCCACACCTGCCATGGCACGCTCCCGAGAACCCGGCAAATGAGCAGGATCGGCGGGCTGTAGACGAAGGCGTTGGCGGCATTCTCACGGAGGCCGTATCCGGATGCTAGCCAGTAAGCGTGAGCGTCATATGCGAAGCCGTCGCTCGCGGCAATGTGCCCGACGTCCAGGGCCAGGAGCAGTCCGACGAGCGACAGAGCCGTCACCACGGGCCACGCTCGTCCCCTCCGGGAGGCGGCTTTCCTGTCACTGGCGCCCCCCGACGCCCAGGACCCGGGGCTACTCACCATGGATTCTCTCGGCCATAGCCGGAGACTAGCAGTCCGCCAATCGCGCGGAACGGCGGTATCCTCGCAGGTCAGGTGGTCGCCCGCGAGGCCAACCATCGTCGGCGATGTTTGCAGATGTCGGTTCGCGCGCGTCTCGAGCGGCTGGTCCCAGCATCCAGGGCCGAGTCACAGTCAGGGCCGGACGATCGGGGGATGTCGAGTCCAAACCGGCCTGGTACCCTCGCGGCCATGATTGAAACACGGTTGGACGTCGTCGTTCTCGGCGGTGGCGGGCACGTTGGCCTGCCGCTCAGCCTCGCCCTGGCCGAGTCGGGCCTCCGGGTGGGGATCCACGACATCAACCAGGCCACCCTCGACGGAATCCGGGCGGGAGTCATGCCGTTCCGGGAACAGGGAGCGGACGATCTCCTGCAACGCGTCCTGCCCACAGGCCGGCTGGCACTCTCGGCCGATCCCGCGATGGTCGGTGATGCCGAGTGCGTGATCGTCGTGATCGGCACGCCGGTGGACGAGTTCCTGGGACCGTCGATGACGATCTTCGAACGCGCGGTGGACCAGATCGTGGCCCATCTCCGCGACGGGGCGCTCGTGATCCTTCGGAGCACGGTCTACCCCGGCACCACGGAGTACGTGGCCCAGGCGTTTGCGGAGCGCGGCCGCCGGGTCGACGTCGCGTTCTGCCCGGAACGGATCGCGGAGGGCCACGCCCTGGAGGAGTTCCGGACGCTGCCCCAGATCGTGGGCGCGGACGACCGGAAC
This sequence comes from Chloroflexota bacterium, assembly GCA_037446495.1. GTDB lineage: Bacteria > Chloroflexota > Limnocylindria > Limnocylindrales > CSP1-4 > CAIXZV01. The sequence goes on from JBBIIL010000143.1 coordinate 4,126, forward strand.
GTGGGCGACCGCGCCGAGGCGCTGTTCCGCAGGCTCACGCCGCAGATCGTGCGCACGACCTCCAAGGAGGCGGAGCTGGCGAAGCTGCTCACCAACACCTGGCGCTACATGAAGTTCGCCATCGCGAACCAGTTCTTCATGGTCGCCCACCAGGCGGGAGTTGACTACGCCGCGGTCCTTGACGCCATCCGGCAGGACTACCCGCGCGCCGCCGACCTGCCGGGCCCCGGCTTCGCCGCCGGGCCGTGCCTGTTCAAGGACACGATGCAGCTCGCGGCGTTCACCAGCGACCACTTTCCGATGGGCCAGTCCGCGATGCAGGTGAACGAGGGGATGCCTGCCTACCTCGTGAGTGCGTTGGAGCAGCGCCTCGGATCGCTCCGGGGGCGAACGATCGGCATCCTGGGGATGGCGTTCAAGGCCGAGTCCGACGATCCGCGCGCCTCGCTCAGCTACAAGCTTCGCAAGCTGCTTGCCTGGGCGGGCGCCCGGGTGCTGGCGACGGACCCGTACGTGCGCGACGACCGGCTCGTCCCCCTGGAGACCGTGCTCACGGAGAGTGAGATCCTCGTCATCGGGGCGCCCCATCGCGCCTACCGCGAGCTGGAGCTGGGAGACCGCGAGATCGTGGACGTATGGAACGCGCTCGGGCGCGGGATCAGGATCTGACGGCCGTGCGCGTCCTGGTCACCGGCGCCGCCGGCTTCATCTGCGGCTATCTCGTCCCCGAGCTGCTGGAGGCCGGCCACGAGGTTGTGGGCCTCGACAACTTCAGCAAGTACGGCCCCGCGCGACGGAGCTACGACGACCACCCGCGCTACCGGCTGGTCGAGGGCGACGCGAAGGACGTCGACCTGCTGCGCGACCTTGTACGGAGCTGCGACCAGGTGGTGGCCGCCGCCGCCATGATTGGCGGGATCAGCTACTTCCACGAGTTCGCCTACGACCTGCTCGCGGAGAACGAGCGGATTCTCGCCTCGACCTTTGATTCTGCGATCGAGGCGCACCGGCGCGGCGAGCTGCAGCGGATCGTCGTGCT
>JBBIIL010000144.1:0-5109 GCA_037446495.1 Chloroflexota bacterium
CGCGGCCCACGCCGCGGCCGAGTGCGCAGCCGCAGCCCACGCCGACGCCCAAGCCGACCGCGAGGCCCACGCCGAAGCCGAGCCCCAAGCCGTCGGCCAGCCCGCGGGCCACGGCCAAGCCCTCTCCGACACCGAAGCCGTGACCGCCCGTCAGCGGCTCGATCTGGCGCGCCCCCGAACGAGGCGGCGCCCCTTGCCGCACCCGGCCGGGCGATGGTCTGGTAGCGTAGTCGCGACGTTCACAAGGACGGAGGCCCGCCGCCCGTGCTCTTGCCCCTCGTGGGTCTGCTCATCGGCATCTTTGCCGGCCTCTTCCTCAACGTCAACGTCGGCTTTGAACTGTCACGCTATTCGGCCGTGGCGATCCTTGCCGCGCTCGACTCCGTCCTCGGGGCGGTCCGCGCGGAGCTCGACGGCGTCTACGACAATCGCATCTTCATCAGCGGTTTCCTGGTCAACGCGATCGTGGCCGTCCTCCTGGTCTTCATCGGGGACCGGCTGAGCCTCGACCTCTACCTGGTGGCGCTCATCAATTTCGGGTTCCGCATCTTCAACAACGTCGCGCTGATCCGGCGCCACTTCATCTAGCATCGGTCCCGGCGTTCCGGGCCCCCAATGAGCGAGGGGAAGCAGAGGCACGTGGAACGGGAAGCGGTCCTGGTCGGCATCGACGTGGGCACGTCGAAGGTCGTGGCGCTCATCGGCGAGGTCAGCCGTGAGGGGCGCCTGACGATCATGGGCCACGGCACCGTGCCCGCCACCGGCCTCAAGAAGGGCGCCATCGTCAACATCGACCAGACGGTGCGCAGCATCGCGGACGCGGTCGAGCGCGCGGAGCGGCTGTCGGGCTGGAAGATCGACCGGGCGTTCGTCGGCGTGGGCGGCTCCCACGTCGAGAGCCTCAACTCCACCGGGCAGGTGGCCGTGACCGCGCACCACCGCGAGGTCACCCGCGCCGACATCGACCGGGCCATCGAGGTGGCCCGCGCGGTCTCGATCCCGTCCAACCGGGACGTGCTCCACGTCGAGCGCCGCGGCTTCACGGTGGACGGCCAAGAGGGTGTCAAGGACCCGCTGGGCATGAGCGCGCTGCGGCTCGAGGTCGAGGCGCACATCGTGTCGGCGTCGGCTACGGCGGTGCAGAACCTCACCAAGTGCGTCCAGCTCGCGGGCGTCAAGATCGACGAGCTGGTCGTCAACGGGCTGGCGTCCGCGGAGGCCGTCCTGATCGAGGCCGAGAAGGAGCACGGCGTGGCGGTGGCGGACATCGGGGCCGGCACGATCAACCTCACGATGTTCGCCGACGGCTCGCCGTTCCACACGGCCGTCCTGCCCGTCGGCGGCAACAACGTGACCAACGACATCGCCATCGGCCTGCGGACCCACGTCTCGGTCGCCGAGGACCTCAAGCTGCGCGAGGGCACCTGCGACCTGCGCAACGTGGTGGACGAGGAGATCCCGGTCAACGATCCGGGCGAGGACGGGGTCCGCACGGTCAGCCGCCTGGAGCTCGCGCAGATCATCGAGGCCCGCATGCGGGAGACCTATGAGCTGCTCAAGGACGAGATGAAGCGCGCCGGCCAGGGCATGCTCCCCGCCGGGCTCATCATCACCGGCGGCGGCGCGCAGCTGGCGGGCGCGGCGGAGCTCGGCCGCGAGGTCCTGGCGATGCAGGTGCGCGTCTCGGGCCCGACCGGGATGGGCGGCCTGACCGACACCATCTCAGATCCGTCCTACTCCACCTCCGTCGGGCTGCTGCGCTGGGGCGCCAACCAGGTGGTCGCCGGCGAGCCACTCCAGTACGAGTCGGGCCAGGAGGGCCGAAGCTTCTTCGCCCGCATCCGGGACGGGATCCGCAACATCTTCCCGTAGGCCGGGATGCAGTCGATCGAGATCCATTTGCGGACCGGAGGCGCCCGCGGCCTCATCGACGTCCGGGCGGCGAGGCCGATGCGCGCCTGACCGCAACCTTGGTGGCGCGCGTATACTCCCCAAACGCCTGCGTGTACCCATCGCGGGCCGGGCCGTCCCGCCCGGCGCCACAGGGGCAGGCCCGAACCGCCGCCAACCGCCGCCAGCCTTCGCCTGAGAAGCCCGGGAGTGCTCCGATGCCGCTGCGATCCGATTCCGAGAACTTCGCGCTCATCCGCGTCGTCGGCGTGGGCGGCGGCGGCAGCAATGCCGTCAACCGCATGATCCGGGCCGAGATGATGGGCGTCGAGTTCATCGCCTGCAACACCGACGCGCAGGCGCTGCTCCAGTCGGACGCGCCCCACAAGATCCGCATCGGCGACAAGATCACGCGCGGCCTCGGCGCCGGCGGCGACGCCAGCATCGGCCAGCGCGCTGCCGAGGAGGACCGCGACAAGATCGCCGACGCGATCGCGGATTCGGACATGGTGTTCATCACGGCCGGCCTCGGCGGCGGCACGGGCTCCGGCGCGGCACCGGTCGTGGCCGAGATCGCCAAGGAGCAGGGCGCGCTGACGATCGGCGTCGTCACCAAGCCGTTCAGCTTCGAGGGCGCTCGCCGCAAGCTCGTCGCGGAGAAGTCCGCCGAGGAGCTCAAGGCGAAGGTCGACACCCTGATCACGATCCCGAACGACCGGCTGCGCGACGTCGTCCAGAAGAACACCTCCATCGTGGACGCGTTCCGCGTGGTGGACGACGTGCTCCGCCAGGGCGTCGCGGGCATCAGCGACATCATCACGGTGCCCGGGCTGATCAACCTGGACTTCGCGGACGTCCGCACGATCATGAAGGACGCCGGCTCGGCGCTGATGGGCATCGGCCGCGCCTCGGGTGACAACCGCGCGCTCGAGGCCGCCCGCCAGGCCGTGGCCAGCCCGCTGCTCGAGGTCAACATCTCGGGCGCCCAGGGCATCCTGTTCAACATCACCGGCTCCTCGAACCTGACCCTGTGGGAGGTGACCGAGGCTGCCGAGGAGATCCGCGCCGCCGCCGACCCCGAGGCGAACATCATCTTCGGCACCAGCTTCAACGAGCGCCTCGGCGACGAGGTGATGATCACGGTCATCGCGACCGGCTTCGACGGCCGCCGTCGGACCGAGAGTGCGCGCGCGGCGGCCGCGGACCGCCACGGCTCCACGTCGAGCCTGCGCTCGGCCGCCCCGTCGGCCGCCAGCGGCACCCCGGTCCCGGCTCGCGACTTCCTCGAGGAGCTCGAGCGGCAGCGGTCCGCCCCCGAGACCGAGTCGCGCGGTCGCGACGAGGCGGCCGCCGTGCCGGTCAGGTCGGAGCGAGCCGCCGAGCCGCCGCGCCGCACCCCGTCCTACGACGCTGACGACCTGGAGATCCCGAGCTTCCTGCGCAAGGGGCGCTAGGGCCACGTCGCCGGAGGGCACCGCTGCTTCCCCCGAAGCGGACGAGGTCGAGGAGTTCCGGCGCGCCCGCGCATTCGTGATGGGGCGCATCGCCGCCGCGGCCGCCCGGGCCGGTCGAGACCCTGTCGGGGTCACGCTGGTCGCCGTGTCCAAGACGGTCCCGGTCGAGCGGATCCGCGCCGCCGTCGCTGCCGGCCTCAACGTCCTGGGCGAGAACCGTGTGCAGGAGGGCGCGGCCAAGGTGCTCGAAGTGCCCGGCGCGCAGTGGCACCTGCTGGGGCCGCTGCAGGCGAACAAGGCACGCAGGGCGGTCGAGGCGTTCGACGTGCTCGAGGCCGTCGGGTCGCTCGACGTGGCCGAGCGCCTGGACCGGGTCGCGGCCGTCGTGCGGCCGGGCTCGCCGCTGCCGGTCCTGCTGCAGGTCAACGTGGCGGGCGACCCCGCGAAGTCGGGCTTCGACGAGGCGTCCGTCCAGGCCGCGCTCCCGGACCTCGCCGCGCTGCCCAACCTGCGCCTGGACGGGCTCATGACCATCGGGCGCTTGGTGCCCACCGCCGAGGCGGCGCGCCCCACGTTCATCGCCCTGCGCGAGCTTGCCGCGCGCCTCCGAGCACAGGACCCGCGCCTCGGACCCGCGCTCTCGATGGGCATGAGCGGCGACTACGACGTGGCGGTCGAGGAGGGCGCGACCATCGTCCGCGTCGGACGGGCGCTGTTCGGGGAGCGACCCCTCCCGGGCGAGCCTGCCGCTCTGGCGTAGGGGTCCGGGCGTGGGCTTCGCGCAGCTGTTCGCGGGCGTCTTCGTCCTGCTGCTGTGGGGGCTCGTGCTGGCGCGGATCCTGCTGACCTGGACTGACCCGGGCCGCAAGACGCGCGCCTGGCGGCTCGTCTTCCAGATGACCGAGCCGCTGCTGCTTCCCGTGCGCCGCCGCCTGCCGCGGACCGGGGCCTTCGACGCGTCGGCCGTGCTCGTGCTGGTCATGCTCGGCCTGCTCTGGCGGCTCCTGCTCTGATGGCGGGGGAGCGGGGCGCCGTGCGGATTCCCGTGCGGCTCACGCCACGCGGCGGGTCGGACCGGGTGGACGGGGTGGCGGACGGCGTGCTCCGGGTCCGGGTGGCGGCGCCGCCTGTCGATGGAGCCGCGAACGCCGCCCTCCTCCGGCTGCTGGCCGAGGAGCTGGGCGTGGCGCGCGGCGCCGTCAGGCTGGCATCGGGCGAGGGGAGCCGGACCAAGGTGGTCGAGGTTGAGGGCGTGGACCGCGCCGCCGTCGCGGCCCGCTGGCCGGGCCTCGGGCGCTGAGCCGTGGGCGGTCCATCCCAGTGCGGCTGACGCCTCGGCGGTTGGAGCCGTGGGCGGTCCATCCCAGTGCGGCTGACGCCTCGGCGGTTGGAGCCGTGGGCGGTCCATCCCAGTGCGGCTGACGCCTCGGCCGCTGAGGCCTGACGCGTGACGCCTGACGCGTGACGCGTGACGCGTGACGCGTGATGGTTGCGCGCCCCGCCGGCGGCTCACGCTGGGCGTGGTCCCCGCCGACTCGGGGAGCTCGTCGGACACCGGTTTGCGCGACGCTCGTGAAACGTCGCGGGCGCGTTCGTGATGTTCTCGGTCGAGACGAGACACCGGTGGACGCGACAGCTCAGGCGCCCATCGCGGGCGCCCATGGCGGGCGCCCATCGCGGGCGCCCATCGCGGGCGGCCGTTGCGCCCCCACGCCGCGGCTCCGGCAGGGAGGTGTCCGCGGGGGTGTCCGCGCCTGCCGGCGAC
>JBBIIL010000145.1:0-3797 GCA_037446495.1 Chloroflexota bacterium
GTGTCTGCTTCCCAAGCAGAATGTCGCGGGTTCGAATCCCGTCTCCCGCTCCACCCCCTGTTGTATCTGGCTGGGAATAGTCGCGCCAGGAGGCGCTGCGCCTCAACCGGGACTGTCGCCTGCCACCCGCCGCGGCAGGTCGATGATCTTGGCCATCTGGACGGCGTCGCGAGCCTCCTGGGCCTTCCGCCGGCCGGTCCGGGATCTGGATGCCGACTCCAGTCGATAGCACTCCGGGCAGCCGGATCCGGACAGGGTCCGCTGGTACACGGGTGCCGTCCACTCGTGCCCCGCCCGGAAGCGCCAGACGATCTCGCGGGCGGAGGCCCGGGTCACCTGGTCGGGCCGCAGGTCGTTCGCGGTGGGGTGCCACTCGGCGGCGAGCCAGGGGTAGAAGGCGGCGAGTGATTCGGCCGGGTGGACGCGGATGGCCATGTGGTACGGACAGGCCGAGTCGTAGCAGGTGCGGTCGGCGACCTTGGTCTCCCAGACGTGGGCAGGGTCGAGCAGGCAGCGCCACGCCACCCGCTCGTGGCTGCCGGCGGCGAGGTGCGCCGGGTCGAGGTCACCGTTGACGTCCCACGCCCACTCGAGCAGCAGGTCGGGAAACTCGTCGAGCGTCCGGCCGCGGACCGAGGTGGCCACGCGCGGAGTCGGCCGCTTCGGCCGGCCCGATGGCGGCGCCGGCAGGTCGAACCGGGTGCGCAGGTCGACCTCGGCAGCATACCGCTCGGCGAGGTGCTCCGTGACCCGGGCGAGGTGGTCGGACCGGGCCTGCGCGCCAGCGCCTGGTGGCCTCGCGCACCAGGCGGGGCAGGGAGGGCTCGTCGCGGTCGTGGAACGTCCGCCACCAGCTGATCGCCGGATCGTCGGAGGACGCGACGTGCGAGCGGTTGTCAGCCGTGGCGAAGGCGGCCCGGACGATCCTCGCGTAGCGGGCCTCGCGCGCGTCGCCCCGGGCGCGCAGGGTCAACAGGCCTAGGACGAGGTCGAGCCGACGGGCGTTCTGCCAGCGGCCGGCCCGCCGGCGCAGCGGCGCCAGCCACTCGCCGATGGCACCCTCGAGGGCGCCGGTCGAGAGGGGCACGTCGCGGAGCCGGTCTCGGATCAGCCAGCCGCGCCGGACGAGCAGCTCATTGGTCGCGATCCAGCCGCGCAGGGCCAGGCGGTCGGGCGGCACGTGGCGCTCGACGAGCGCGAGCAAGGCCGCCCACTCGGCCGGTCCGCGCAGGGCGCCGAGGGCCGCCTCGTGGAGCGGATGCGGGGCGAAGCGGCGGACCCGCTCGCCGGTCCACGGTAGCGCCCGGCGGGTCGCGATCGGCACCTCGAGCCGGATCCGCTCGGGGATCCCGTCGGCCCGCGCTTGCTCCCGGATCTGGGCCGCGACGTGGTGGCGCGAGGCGACGACGATCGCTCCCGGCCAGGTGTCGCGGACGGCCCGGCCGATCGCGCCGTCGAGATCGGCCACGACCACCTCCGGGGTGCCAGCGAGACGGCCGAAGAAAGCCCGCTAGGACGAGGCGTCCTTGGCGCCCGCGACCGCTATCAGGCACGGCGTCGGGTGCCGGCGCTCCCCGTCGAGTGCGACCAGGATCGTGCCCGCCCGCAGGTTGCCCGTGCGGGCCTCGGCCGGTTCGTCCGAGGTGGATCGGAAGCCGCGGGTGAACAGGGTCGTGGTGTCGAGCACGAGGACCAGCGGCCAGCGGGTGGGGTGCAGCTCGGCGAGGACCGGCGGGGCATAGGCGTCGAGGTAGTTGACGGCTAGGTTGGCCTGGCGGCTCGTCCCGCCCGCGGTCCGGAGGATGTGCTCGCGCAGGTCCGCGCTCGCGGCCCGCAGGCTCATGCCCTCCCCGACCCGGACCAGCAGGCGCGCGATCTCGGCATGGCCGAACACGAAGTCTCGTCCGGTCGGGATGCCCTCATGGCGAGCGTACACGTGCTCACAGGCGGGGCGTGCGGCGCCCGCGTCGGGATGATGCCCGGTTGGCTGGCGGACGGCCACCGGAACGCTGAACGAGTGGCCCCGCGTGCCAGGCTCAGTCACGCACCGATAGCGGGGACGTCGATGCGCATCGCTCCAGCGGCAGGGCTCGAAGCCATCGAGCCGGACGGTGCTGCCAGGGTGCTGCGGGCACGGCGGCCGGACGACCACCGGATCCAGCGTGGTGCGGGCCATGCCCGGATCGTGACCACCCTCGGTGACACCTCGGCTGGCGCGATGGGCGCGACTATTCCCAGCCAGATACAACAGGGGGCCGCTCCGCTTCCCCACCTTGATCAGAATGTCGCCCCGTGCCGCAGGCGAAGCTCTGTCGTGGCACCGGTACGCTCCTCGGGATGGTCTCCGTACCGGCGACGGGCCGCCCGCCGGACGGCACGCTGACTACAGCAGATGGCGCCAACCCAGCCTGATACGACCGCGAGCCGTGGCACCAGGCGATCCCAGGGCTGGGTCCGCGCGCCCAACGCCCGGGCCGAGACGAGGCTCCCGAGGCGGTTCTCGACGCTGCGGCCACGGCGATCGTCGCGAGCATCCGGCGCGACGGGGCAGAGCTGGCGGCCGTCGCCGACCCGCTGGAAGCCGTGCTGTTCGCGAGCGGCATCCTCGCGAGGTGGCACGCCGACCCACTTCAGGGCGCTGAGCCGCTCGAGATCCTCGCGAGGGGCCGTCATGCGGCGCCTCGCCGGTGGTCAGGATCCCGGCCAGCCAGCGGCTCACCACCTCGGACCCTTGCTGCTCCCGCACTCAATGGCACGCTCTCCTTCATGGGCTGAGCCTGGCAGAACCACTGAGCAGTTCACCCTGACAGATTCACTGACAGGGACACGACCCGGCCCCTTACGTCGCATCGGAGCGCTGGGTGGTCTGCTCGAGCTGCGGAACGGAGAACCGGCCCGGACGGAAGTTCTGCGGTGGCTGCGCGGCGCCGCTGGCGCTGGTGTGCCCGTCGTGCGGCACCGCCAAGGAGCCGGACATGCGCTTCTGCGGCGAGAGCGCGACCCCGCTCGTCGCCGGGACCACGCCCTCCCAGACGAACCCCCCTCCGCCCTGGCCCACCTGCCCCGGGCGGGGCGCCCGTCTCCGAACGCCGGCTCGTCACGATCCTCTTCGCCGACCTCGTTGGGTTCACGACGCTCGCCGAGGGTCGCGATGCCGAGGACACCCGGGAGCTCCTCTCGCGGTACTTCGAACTGTCCCGCGACGTGATCGGTCGCTACGGCGGGACGGTCGAGAAGTTCATCGGCGACGCGGTCATGGCGGTCTGGGGCGCGCCCACCGCTCACGAGGACGATGCCGAGCGCGCCGTTCGGGCGGCGCTGGATCTCGTCGGCGCCATCAGGTCGCTGGGTCCGACGATCGAGGCGCGGGCCGGGGTCCTGACCGGCGAGGCGGCTGTAACCCTCGGCGCGACCAACCAGGGGATGGTGGCCGGCGACCTCGTCAACACGGCCTCCCGGCTCCAGTCTGTCGCAGCCCCTGGGACCGTGCTCGTCGGCGAGGCGACGCAGCGGGCCGCGTCGGCCGCGATCGCCTTCGAGGCTGCCGGCGAACAGGCCCTGAAGGGCAGGACCGCGCCCGTCCCGGCCTGGCGTGCCCTGCGCGTCGTGGCCGAGCGCGGTGGCCGAAGGCGGGCTGAGACCCTCGAGGCGCCGTTCGTCGGGCGCGACGACGAGCTGCGCCTGCTCCGGGACCTCTTCCATGCCACGAGCCGCGAGCGGCGGGCTCGCCTTGTCTCGGTCACCGGCCCGGGCGGCATCGGCAAGACGCGCCTCGCCTGGGAGTTCGAGAAGTACCT
>JBBIIL010000145.1:3807-5041 GCA_037446495.1 Chloroflexota bacterium
CGACGGGCTCGTGGAGAACGTCTGGTGGCACGACGGCCGCAGCCCCGCCTACGGCGAGGGGATCAGCTTCTGGGCGCTGGGCGAGATGGTCCGCGGGCGTGCCCGCCTTCTCGAGACGGACGACGAGCCGACGACCCGGGCCAGGGTCGCCGAGACGCTCGCGACCCACGTCCCCGACCCGGACGAGCGGCGGTGGATCGAGCCGGCCCTCCTCGCCCTCCTCGGCGTCGAGTCGGGCATCAGCTCGGAGCAGCTGTTCGGAGCCTGGCGAACGTTCTTCGAGCGGCTTTCGGCAACGGGGCCGGTCGTCATGATCTTCGAGGACTTCCACTACGCCGACGCCGGCGTGATCGATTTCGTCGACCACCTCGTCGAGTGGTCCCGGAGCTACCCCATCTAGGCCAGGGCGCGATCCAGGTGTTGGACGGGCCGGGCCGGGCGACCGCGGCACCCGCGGCGGCCGTTCCAGGGACAACCGCGACCAGGCGCCTGTCGATTCCGGGCCGGTTCACTCGTCGTCGTTGTGATCGGCGACCATGCCGGCACCCCGGCAGCCGCCGGGATCACGTTCCTCTCCTCGTTGGGGGTCCTTGGGATGGCAAGCTACCTGTTGACTTACTACGGCGGCGGCATGCCCGGGAGCGAGGCCGAGCAGGCCCAGGTCATGCAGGCCTGGACGGCCTGGTTCGAGGAGCTCGGCGACGCGGTCGTCGACGGCGGTAACCCAACCTCGCACTCGCGCGCGATCTCACCGGACGGATCCGTCATGGACGCGACGTCGGCGCCCACCGGCTACTCGATCATCAAGTCGGACAGCCTCGACGCCGCCATCGCCGCCTCGAAGCGTTGCCCCGTTCTCGCGGGTGGGGCAGCGATCGTCGTGTCGGAGATCGTCCCGGCGATGTAGGGCATCGGACCGGCGGCGGGACGGCGACCTCGTCCCCACCGGCGGGTCGCCGCCGCCCCGTGCCCATGACGTCATGGTGGACGTCGTCTCGCTGGCCGCTACCAGGCGGGATGCGTGGACATGCCCCCATCGACAACGAGGTCGTGACCCGTGATCCATGACGCCAGCGGCGACGCGAGGAAGAGGCAGGCGTTCGCCACGTCCATCCCCGTGCCGAGACGGCCCAGGGGCGCCGCCGCCAGCCAGCGGCCTACGCCGTCGGGCCAGTCCCGCTCCAGGTCGGGACGCGAGATCAACCCGGGCGACACCGTATTGACCCGGATTCCG
>JBBIIL010000146.1:0-4931 GCA_037446495.1 Chloroflexota bacterium
CTGCGTCTGCGTCCGTCTCACCGCGCCCCACCTCGAGCGCTGTCGCCGACTGGACGGCTCTCACGTGGACCGCGCCCGTACTCAGCGCCCCGTTCGAGAACGTCTCCGACGTTGTGGCGTGGGAAGGCGGCTACGTCGCGGTGGGCTCGTTCCAGAACTCGACGGGCGGCGTCCAGGCGGCGGCGTGGTCATCGCCGGACTGGCGGACGTGGAGGCGAACCCTGCTGGACGTTCCGAAGGGCGGCGACTCGACGCTCGGCCGGGTCCTTGGGGTCGGCGGCCGGCTGGTCGCGATCGGCACATCGGGCGCGCAGGCGTGCACCGGGCCCGCGGGCGCCGGCCAGATCTGCAGCCCGACGCCAACCGCCGTCTGGACCTCCACCGACGGGCAGCACTGGCAGCGACCGATGGCGCCCGCGGCTCTGGCGGACGTCACCGTGGACGCGGTGGCGTCGAGCGGGAGGCTGCTCGTCGTCGCCGGCAACTCCGGCTGGGACAAGCCCGGGGTCTGGACCTCGACCGACGGCATCACGTGGCGGCGCGCCGACCTCCCGGCCGCGTCGTTCGCGCGTGCGCACTTCGCCGGGCTCGCGGTTGCCCCGATCGGCTTCGTCCTGACGGGCTCCACCGGCGGGCGGCAGCCGACCGGCGGGGTGACCGGGAACAGCGGCACGACGCCGGCGGCGTGGGTGTCCCGAGATGGCACGTCGTGGCAGCGGGTGGTGGTCGAGGGCGCGAGTGGGACGCCCGGCGACGCGATCGGCCCCGTCTTCGTCGGCCGGGGCGGGCTGGTCGCGTGGGGCGGTCGGGACGCCTCCCACGGGTGGGCGTCGTCCGACGGGACGCGTTGGTCCGCCCTCCCGAGGCCGACGGGCTACCCGATCGTCCCGCGCGCCTCCGACGGCACTCGAATCATCGCCGACTCCTACGCCGCTGGCGGCGGGAAGGCGTTCTGGATCTCGCCCGACGGGCTGTCCTGGCAGGCCCTCGGCAACGCCGGCGCGGCGGACCGGATGCCCTCATGGCCGGGCAGCGGCGCGACCGCGGACGCCGAGTGGCTGTTCCCGACCGGCGTCGGGCTCGTCGGGCAGAACGGGACCGAGCGCTCCCCGCTCTGGTTCGCCCGGGGCCAGTCGGGGCACTAGCCTCGGACCAGCAGGCGACCGACCGCCGGTTTCGTGCCCCGCCGCCGTGCGTTCGCGCCGCGTCCGTCGCGCGCGACGCGTTCCTCGCGCCGCGCCCGCCACCCCCGATACTGCTCCCCGAGCAGAAGGAGCGCGCACGCATGGCCGACACCGCCGACGTCATCGTCATCGGAGCAGGGGTCCAAGGGGCCAGCCTGGCCTTTCACCTCGCCTCGCGGGGGGCGAAGGTGACCGTGCTGGAGCGGTCGGTTGTGGCTGCCGGGGCCACCGGGCGGTCGTCGGGCCTGGTCCGCGTGCACTACGAGCTCCTCGCCGAGGCGAAGCTGGCGTGGGCGGCGCAGGCCTGGTTCCGCGACTGGGGCGAGCGCGTCGGCGGCGAGTGCGGGTTCACGGTGACGGGCTTCCTGTGGATCGAGCCCGCGGCGAACCGCGCCCGGCTGGCGGCCAACTCCGCGGCGCACGCGGCGCTGGGCGTGGACTCCTCGATCGTGGACGCGGACGAGATTCGCAGGATCGCGCCCATGCTCGCCGTGGGCGACGAGGTGGCCGCCCACGAGCCGGAGTCGGGCTACGCCGACCCGTCGATGACGGCAGGCAGCCTGATCGGCGCCGCGAAGCTTCGCGGCGCCCGGCTGGTCCAGGGGACCGAGGTCACCGCGATCCACCAGGCCGGCGGGCGCGTCACCGGCGTCACCACGACGAAGGGCGACGTCGACGCCCCGGTCATCGTCAATGCCGCGGGCGGCTGGGCGAGGCGCGTGGGCGAGCTGGCCGGGATGGACCTGCCCATCAGCGTCTGGCGCCACGACACGGGGTACCTGGGCGTGCCCGCGTCGGTGCCCGGCCGGATCCCCGTGGTCATCGACAACCCCAACGGCGCCTACTTCCGGCCCGAGGGCGCGGACATGGTGCTCATCGGTCTCGAGGACGACAACCAGATCGGCGGCTCGCCCGACCGCGACACGACCGATGCCCAGCCCGACTTCGAGCTCCGCGCCGCCGAGCGGATCGTGCTCCGCGTGCCGGGCATGATCGACGGCGACTTCCGCAGCTCGCACAGCGGCCAGGACGGGTTGACGCCGGACCAGCGCGCGTTCCTGGGCGGGGTGGGCACGGCCGGGCCGGCAGGCTTCTACCTCGACTGCGGGCACTCCGGGACGGGGTTCAAGACCGCGCCGGCCATCGGCCTCGGCATGGCGGAGCTGATCCTCGACGGGGCGACGACCTCGGTGGACATCGCGCCGTTCGCGTACCAGCGGTATCTCGACGGGACGCCGCTGGTCGGCGAGCACGGCGAGGAGGTCCTCTGGCGCTGAGCGCATCCCCGAGCCGTCGGCCGGCCAGGTCGCTGCTCCGCAGCCCTGCTGGATCGGCACCGTCGTCAGCCGGCGTGGCCCCGGCAACGGCAGAGGGTGCGAAGCCGGTGATCGACATTGGCACCGAAGCGGGGGCACTGGGCGCTCACGGGTATACTGCCCCCGCTCGCGCGGTGCGTCCGCGCTCGGGCTCCCGAACACCCACCCCGCGACCGCGGCCCGCCCCGGCGGCGCCCGCCCTCGATGAGTCGCAGCAAGGAACCTCGCGCAGCATGCTCGACCGCCTCCTCGGCCTCTTCTCCCGCGACATCGGGATCGACCTCGGCACGGCCAACACGCTCGTCCACGTCCGCGATCGCGGCATCGTGATCTCCGAGCCGTCTGTGGTGGCGATCGACGCCAAGACGAAGCGCGTGCTGGCGATCGGCGCCGAGGCGAAGCGCATGGTGGGCCGGACGCCCGCGTCGATCATCGCGGTCCGGCCCCTGCGTGACGGCGTCATCAGCGACTTCGACGTGACCGAGCAGATGATCAAGTACTTCGTGCACAAGGTGCACGACCGCATCGGCATGATCTCGCGGCCCCGGATGCTGCTGGGCATCCCCTCGGGCGTGACCGAGGTGGAGAAGCGAGCGGTCCGCGATGCCGCGCTCAACGCCGGAGCGCGCTGGGCCCGACTGATCGAGGAGCCGATGGCGGCGGCGATCGGCGCGGGGCTGCCCGTGTCCGAGCCGTCGGGCTCGCTGATCGTGGACATCGGCGGGGGCACCACCGAGGTGGCGGTGCTCTCGCTCGGCGGCATCGTCGTGGCCCGCTCGATCCGCATCGGCGGCGACGAGATGGACCAGGACATCGTGGCCTACGCCCGACGCGAGTACAACCTGTTCCTCGGCGAGCGGACCGCCGAGGACATCAAGATCGCCATCGCGTCCGCGTACCCCGGTGAGTGGGACGCCCAGCGCGTGACCCTGCGGGGCCGGGACCTGCTCACAGGCCTGCCGCGGGCCGTGGAGGTGGGCGCGGACCAGATCCGCGATGCCATCGAAGTGTCCGTCGCGCAGATCGTGGACACCATCAAGGACACCATCGAGGAGACGCCGCCCGAGCTGGTGGCGGACATCATGGACCAGGGAATCGTGCTCGCCGGCGGTGGCGCGCTGCTCGCGGGTCTCGACCGTCGCGTCGCGGAGGCCACCCAGATGCCGGTCCACATCGCCGACGACCCGCTGACCTGCGTTGCACGTGGCACCGGCGTCGTCCTCGAGGAGCTTGCGTCGCCCGCCATGGAGCGCGTGCTCGTCGCCGAGACCTACAGCCGGCCGCCGCGCTGACCGGTCGGATCCCGGCCGCGCTGACAGCGGCCCGCCGGAGCGCTTCGTCATGACCACTCTCCTCTCCAACCGGAAGGCTCGCCGCCGCGGGATCCTGTTCACGGGCCTCGTGGTGGTCACGCTGCTGCTCATGGCCGTCTCGGCCAATCCAGCTGTCCTCCAACTCAAGCGAGGACTGCAGTTCGCCCTGCGCCCCGTCCAGGGAGCGGTGGCCGGTGTTGCGTCCGACATGTCGTCGGTGTTCGGGTCCATCGGCGAGATCAACCAGCTGCGCGTGGACAATGCGGCGCTCCGCGACGAGAACACGCGCCTCCAGAACGACAACACCAGGCTCGGGCAGCTCAAGGTGGAGAACGACCAGCTGACGGCGCTTCTGCAGCTGCAGAGCGGCTTCGACCACAAGACCGTCGCGGTGCGCGTGATCGGGCGCGAGCTGCTGCCGACGAGCCGGGTCGTGACCCTCGACAAGGGAACCGCCGACGGGCTCGCGATGGGCGACGTCGTCATCGTGCAGGGCGGCGCGGTCGTGGGACGGATCTCGGACATCGGGTCCAATTTCGCCAAGGTCACGCTGATCAGCGACCCGGGGTCCACCGTGACCGGGCAGCTGGGGAAGTCCGGGGCCACCGGCGAGGTGGGCGGCGGGGCCGGTGGCGTGCTCACGATGAAGAACGTGGACTCGGCGGTGACGATCGGGCTTGACGAGGAGGTGTTCACCGCCGGTCTCGAGCTGGCGGGCGGCATCCGGTCGCCATACCCCAGGGGGCTGGTGCTCGGCTCCGTGGTGGACGTCCAGCGCGACGCGAACGACGTGGTGCAGACGGCGTTCGTGCAGCCCGCGGCCGACCTCGACACCTTCGAGCTGGCTCTGGTCATCACCGACTACTCCGGCGGCCTGCCGCCGGTCGACCAGCAGCCGCAGCCGTGCGGGACATCCGGACCGGTTCCGTCGGGCGAGGTGCCGTGCTACACGCCGACACCGGCCCCGGCGCATTCGTCCAAGCCCTAGCGGGGGCGCCCGGACACGTTCTTGACCGGGGCCGTCACGGGCTGCCCGGGGGCGCTGTGTTCCGCCGGCTGCCGTCCCCGGTCCGCGGCGCGCCGTGGGCCGCCGGCTGAGGGAGCCGCGCGCCGCGGGC
>JBBIIL010000147.1:0-4886 GCA_037446495.1 Chloroflexota bacterium
GGCGCGGGTGTAACGGTGCGAGCCGTCTCGCGGGTCGAGTCTGTCCTCATCAGGTCGACGGTCCCGCAGCGGGCCTCGGCCGGCGACGTCCTCGATCTCCGCCGCTGGCCGCGGTTCGGCCGAGCCTCGATTTGGGCGACTTGGAGCAAGGAGCCAAATCGTTGGTCCAAGCCCGCTCTGTCGCCCCGATATCCGGCGTTCGTCACGGACCTGCGATCAGGGAACCTGCCAGTTTCCGCTGTACCCTTGCCTGGTGTCCGGAACCGGTACTGCTGGTCCTTCCTGCGCCGACTGCGGGCTGCCGTCGCGCGTGTCGCTCGGCGAGGTCGAGCTGTGCGATCGATGCTTCGACCGCCGCGTGTCGGTCCGCATGGGGCTGCCCGTCCTGCCTGTCCCCCCGGCCGAGGAGACGCTCACCGGCCCCGACGGCCGAAGACATCGCTTCTCGTACCGGCTGTTGCGGGCCCCGACCGGGATCGTCGCGGAGGCCGATGAGCTCGGCTGCCCCGGCGGGGAGGGGTATCAAGCCAGCGTCCTGGGGTCTCACGACGCCGACACCGACGCCTTGCTGACTCGCCTCCACAGCCGCCTCCGCGAGCAGGTCTTCCACCTCGACCTTGGCGGCGGTCCCTCAGGACGGCGTGTCATGACCGGCAACGAGCTGGCCGGTCGCCTGGTGTGGAACGAGAACGACGGACCATACGACGTCGTCGTCGATGGTCGCCGCCTGTCGTGGGAGGAGTTCGGGCGAGCCCTCGAACCCTTCGAGGGCTGGCGATTCCGATTGATCATCGAGGACGTCCCGCTCGTCGATGACGACGCGGCCTCCGACGCAGACGATCGCCCGCCGGCGCCGCCGCACCTCAACTGACGCAGGATGCGCGCCGAGATGGCCGGGCGAGGTTCCCCCCTGTGGCCATAGCCCGCTTGCGCGACCTGCTCGAGCGTGAGGCGCTCGTGCGTCGCGCCGGCGATCGCACGTTCCGGCGCGGGCAGCGCTATGCCGCCGAGGGCCGGGTGTCCGGCCTGGTCGAGGAGGGAGATGATCTTTCCGGAACGGTCGCGGGGACGGACGACTACGAGGTGCGGCTCTGGCTCCACGGTGACGAGCTCGCGTTCTCATGCGACTGTCCCGTGGCCGAAGACGGCGTCTTCTGCAAGCACATGGTCGCCCTCGCGCTCGCCTGGCTCGACGAAGAGGCGGTGCCGCCTGAGCCTGATCTGCAGTTGAAGCGGCCCGGGCTGACCCGCCAGCGACGCGTGACCCTCGACGACATCCGGGCGCACCTCGAGGGGATGGACCACGCCGCCCTGGTCGAGCTGGTCCTCGCGCAGGCTTCCCTGGATGACGGCCTTCGCGAGCACCTGGCGCTCCGGGTCGCGATGGCAGACGCGACCGGCGCCGGGGCCGACCTCGTCCGGCGGGCGATCGACCAGGCGGTGCGCACGCCTGATTTCGTCCGATACGCCGACGCCTATGGCTACGCGCGGGGAATCGACGCCGCCATCGATCTCGTGGAGAGCATCCTGCGCGACGGCTCGGCCGACGCCGCCATCGAGCTTTGCGAGCACGCCCTCGGGCGCATCGAGCGGGCAATGGAGCATGTCGACGACTCCGACGGCGAGATCGGCGGACTCCTCGAGCGCGTGCAGGAACTGCACCTTGCGGCCTGCGAGGTCGCCCGCCCGGACCCTGTGAGCCTCGCGGCGCGCCTGTTCGCCTGGGAGCTCGGAGACGACTGGGACGTGTTCTCCGGTGCGGCGCTGACGTATGCCGATGTGTTCGGAGAGGTCGGCCTCGCGGAGTACCGGCGCCGCGCCGAGGCGGCGTGGGCCAAGGTGCCGCCGCTCACCCCGGGGGTGGACGTCGGCAGCTCGTTTGGGGATCGGCGCTTCCGCATCACCTCGATCATGGCGTCCCTTGCGCGGGGATCCGGGAGTGTCGACGAGCTCGTGGCGATCATGAGTCGGGATCTATCGAGCCCGTACGCGTTCCTCGAGATCGCCCGGGTGTGCGTGGAGGCCGGCCGTGCCGACGATGCGCTCGAGTGGGCAGAGTGTGGCATGAGTGCCTTTCCCGGGACGCTCGATGGGCGGCTCCGGGAATTCCTGGCAGCGCTGTACCACCAGCACTCGCGCCACGACGAGGCTATCGCGCTCATCTGGGCGGCGTTCGAACATGGCCCCACCCTCGAAGGCTTCCTCCTTCTCAAGTCCCACGCCGGGCGCATCGATGCCTGGCCGGTGTGGAGGGCGCGTGCGTTCGGTACCGCGCGCGAAGCCGTCGTCCTCGCGCAGGCGACGGCTTGGCCCGCTCGCTCCCGCTGGGACACCCCTGTGGACGGGTCGGCGCTGGCGCGGATGTACCTGGGCGAAGGCGACCTCGACGCTGCCTGGCGAGAGGCGACGGCGCTGGGATGCAGCGAAGGGGTGTGGCGGGAGCTGGCCAAGCGGCGGGAGACGACGCATCCGGCCGACGCGATCCCCGTCTACCAGCGCGAAGTCGAGGCACTCCTCGGGACGAAGCGGAACGACGGCTACGCGTCCGCGGTCGAGCTCCTGGGGCACATCCGCGGGCTCATGGTCACGCTCGTTGCCGAGGCCGAGTTCGTGACCTATCTCGCGACGGTCCGGGCCACGCACGGGCGCAAGCGCAACTTCACGAGGATGCTCGCCGCGATGGACTGGTGACGGCCAAGGGACAACACCCGACGTCTCTCTCGTGTCTTGCACGCCCTGTTGTTACGGATCGCGTAACATTCGCGCATGTCATGGGACGACCTGCTCGCAGCCGCCGGTGAACGGCACGGCTACTTCACCACCGCCGAGGCAGCCCGGCATGGCATCAGCCGGCGGGCGCTGACTTGGCGCGCCCAGCACGGATCGGCTGCGCGCGTCGGCCGCGGCCTGTACCGCCTGCCCCACTGGCCAGCCGGGCCCGATGACGACCTGCACGCGCTTCAGGCCCTCGCGCCCTTCGGCACCTTCAGCCACGACACGGCGCTCGCGCTGCTCGGCCTGTCGGACATCATCCCCGCGACCGTGCACCTCACGATCCCCGAGACCTCCAGGCTGCGGGCGCGGCCGGGTGTCACGCTCCACCGCTCGCGCCACGGCGTCACCGTCGACCGAGCGTTCCGGGACGGGCTGTGGGTGAGCACCGCACGGCGGGCCCTCCTCGACGCCGCCCGGGCCGGCGCAGACCCCGACCAGTTGGTCGCCGCCGCCCGCGACGCCCGGGCTCGGGCGATGCTCACCGAGGCCGACCTCGCCGATCTCCGGCACCACGCGCCGTTCGCCGGCACCGGGCTGTGACGGATCCCCGGGGCACGGCCCCGGCCGGGCGGCGCGCCAGCCTCCTCGCCCGGATGGCCGCCGCCGCCCGCGAGGCCGGCGTGATCCCGCGCCGGATCCACCTGGTGGTCGCGATCGACCGGCTTCTCGCCCGGCTGCTCACGGCGGCACCTGGCGAGTGGGTCGTCAAGGGCGGCTATGCGAACCAGCTCCGGCGGCCCGACGCCGCCCGCTTCACCGAGGACCTCGACCTCCGGGTGGACGCCACCATCGAAGCGGCGCCCGTGCTCCTCGCCTCCGCCTTTGCGGTCGATGCCGGCGACGACCTGGACTACGTGGTGGTGGCGACGCCGTCGCAACTCGACGGCCCGCCGGGCGGCGGCCTGCGCTTCGCCGTCGTGGCGCGTCTTGCGGGCGCCGAGTTCGTGCGCTTCAAGGTTGACGTCAGCGCAGCCGACGTCGTCGTCGGCCCGCCCGAATTCTGTCGCTCGGACCCGGTCCTCGAGCGCCTCGGGTTCCCGCCGTCGCGATTCCCAGTCTACCCAGTCGACCAGCACGTGGCCGAGAAGCTCCACGCCCTCACCCTGCCGCGCGGCCACGAGAACACGCGGGCGCGCGACCTGGTCGATCTTGTCTGGTTCATCCGTCACTTCAGCTTCCGGTCGGACGCTCTTGCGGCCGCTGGCGCCGCGACGTTCCTGCGCCGGGCCACGCATCCGTGGCCGCCAGCGATTGCCGAGCCGCCGGCATCGTGGGCACGACCCTACGCGGCCTGGCGGGCGGAGCTGGACCTGCCGGACCCCACGCCTGCAGCTGCCGCGGCCGCGGTGCGGCGGTTCCTCGAGCCGGTCGGGACCGGGATCGCCGACCTCGCCTGGGACCCTGAGACGCACGGCTGGACGACTGTGCCTCCGGCCTGACGACGACGCCGCCGGTCCCCAGCCCACGGCAGGAGCGGCACGTGTTTGGGGGCTCGCTGCAGGGGTCAGCCGGGTCCGTCCTGTACCTCAATGTGCAGGCCCACGAGCGAGTGCGGCTCCCCTGTCTGCACCAGCGCCGCCCGAACCTGTCACCCCGCACCGGAGCGGCCAAGACGGGACGTTAAGGTCGGTCGTGGAGGTTTGTCTCCTCTCGCCCCGACCAGAGTGACCTTCTTTCGTGCTCAGGACCCCCTCTTCTGGGGCCGCGTCCGGGCCCGGGGTTTTGCCCCGACCACCTTGTTCGAGGCGCAGGACGCCCGGGCCGAAGGCCGCGTCCCAGCCCCGCGCCTTGGCGGCGGGGGTCAGCGTGAACGTGTAGTCGGTCACCCCTAGGACGTCGATCCGCTCGAACACGGCCTCGGCGATCGCCTTGCGCCCGGCGTCGGACGTCCCCGCCCACAGGTCGGGCAGCGACTCGAGGTAGGCGCGCGCCTCGGCCGCGGTCGGCACGCGTGACGGCCGTTGGCGGGCCGCCTCCGCCTCGGCGTCGAGCCTCGCCATCGTCGCCTCGAGGCGGCCGAGGTCGCGGTCCCTCGCGAACCGCAGCGCGGCGCGCTCCCGCTCGCGCTTGATGCGGGCCTGCGCCAGCACGTCGGTCGCACCCCCCTCGCG
>JBBIIL010000148.1:0-4652 GCA_037446495.1 Chloroflexota bacterium
CCGGCACCGACGGCCAGCACGCCGGCGGGGTCCGCGCCCGAGCCGTCGGCCACCGGGGCCGCCGTGGCCCTCGAAGCCGCGGAGCGCGAGGCCGCCGCCGACCCGGGCGCCGAGACCCCCGACCAGCCGGAGGGGCGCTGACGTGGCCCGGACCGTCGTCGATCCCGTCACTCGCGCAGGCGGCAACCTGCGTGTCGAGTTCGACCTCGAGGGCAGCGCCATTTCCGACGCATGGGTCTCGGGCATGAGCTTCCGCGGACTGGAGCTAGGGCTGCGGGGACGCGACCCGCGCGACGCCTGGCTGCTTGCCCAGCGCATCTGCGGCACGTGCACCGGCGTCCACGCCCTCGCATCGGTCCGAGCCGTTGAGAACGCACTGGGCGCCGCGGTCCCGGTCAACGCGCGTCTCATCCGCAATCTCCTGGCCGGCACGCTGTTGGTCCGCGACCATGTCATGGCGTTCTACCTCTCGCAGCTGCCCGACTGGGTGGACTTCATGGCGGCCACCACCGCGGACCCGGGCGCCACCGCACAACTGGCCTCGACGCAGGCGCAGCGCCAGGGCGCCACCGCGGCCGACTTCGCCAAGGTCCGCGACCGGCTCGCGGCCCAGGTCGGCGCGCCGCACCCCGGTGTGTTCGGCAACGGCTGGTCCGGCCACCCGGCATACCGGCTCTCGCCCGAGCAGGACCTTCTGCTCGCCGCGCACATGCTCGAGGCCATCGACTGGCAGCGCGAGTTCATGCGCATCCACGCGCTGCTCGGCGGCAAGGACCCCCACGCCCAGACGTTCTTGGTGGGCGGCATGGCCGTGGCGCCGCCGTGGGGCGGGCCGGCGGGCGCGGCGGGGCGCGACCACCCGCAGGTCCCGGACCGCAACGCTCCCGAGCCGCTGGGCTCGGACGGAGTCGCGTTCATGGAGGGCCTCGTCAGCACCGCTCGCGACTTCGTGACACAGGTCTTCGCGCCGGACGTCGAGCTCCTTGCCAGGGCGTACCCAGATTTCGTCGGCCTCGGCATCGGACCCGGCGGCTACCTGTCGGCGGGGGAGTACCCGCAACCGGGCCCAACGACCCAGGAGATGCTGTTCCCGACGGGCCGCCTCGACGACGGCAACCTCCAGGCGTCGCAGCCCGTGGACAACACCGAATTTCTCGAGACCGTCGCCGCCTCCTGGTACACCTACTCCGACGGGAGCGGCGCGCTGCTGGGCGGCAACGTCGGCGAGACCATACCCAGCTGGCCGGGCCTTGCCCTGCCGCTCACGACCCTTGAGCAGGCGACCGCCTACAGCTGGGTCAAGGCCGCGCGCTACCGGGGCGTCGCGATGGAGGTTGGCCCGCTGGCCCGCGTCCTCGTCGGGGTCGCCAACGGCGGCGCCGAGGTTGTCCAGACCCTGGCGGCCCAGTTGACGGCGCTCAACCTGACCGTGGACAAGCTGCCGGGCGTCGTCGGCCGGCTGGTGGCCCGCTCAGTCGAGGCGGACGTGGTGATCCGCCAGGCAGCCACGTGGCTCGCCGACCTGCGCGCCAACCTCGGCAGCGGCGACGTCGCGGTGGCCGACGTCACGTTCTGGGACCCGGGCTCCTGGCCGAACGAGGCGCAGGGCTTCTCCCTGGGCGAGGGGCCGCGCGGCACGGTCGCCCACTGGGTCACGATCCGAGACAAGGTCGTCGCCGACTACCAGGTCATCGATGCGTCGACCTGGAACCTGTCGCCGCGCGACGGGTCCGGCGGCCGCGGCCCGCTCGAGGCTGCTCTGGCCAGGACCCCCGTCTCGGATCCCAGGCGCCCCATCGAGGCGCTCCGGGTCATCCACTCCTTCGCCCCGTGCTCCGGCTGCGCCGCGCACACCTTCGGGCCCCGTCGTGGCGCACCCGTCGAGGTCCTCGCCCGAGCTGTGGAGGCCGCCCGATGACCGTGCTCGACGACGCACGGGCGGTTCCCGTCCTGCCGGCGCCCGCGCACGCGGAGGGGGAGCGCGCGGCGCCCACCGGCGCCCCTCACGAGATCGACCGCCCGAACGACCGCATCGCCCTTTACGTCTGGCAGGTCCCGGTCCGCATCACGCACTGGGTCACGGCCATCTGCATCGTGACCCTGAGCCTCACCGGCGGCTACATCGCGGACCCATTCCTGATCCCGCCGGGTGGCCACCTGATGACCACGATCCGGATGATCCACATCGTCACCGCCCTGGTCTTCCTCGTGTCGGGCGTGATCCGGACGGTCTACCTGCTGCTGGGCAACCGGTTCGCCCGCTGGACGGCGTTCATCCCCACCAGCAGGCGCCAGTTCACCGAGCTCTTCCGGCAGGCCGGCTTCTACGGCTTCGTCCGGAGTGAGATTCCCAAGGTGCTGGGGCACAACCAGCTGGCCGCGGCCGCCTACGTCGCGCTGTTCGCGCTGCTGCTCGTGGAGACGGTGACCGGGTTCGCGCTGGACGGCCTGACAGGCGCCCAGCCCGGGGCCACGGCCTTCGCGTGGCTGCGCGAGCTCCTCGGCCCGCAGACGCTCCGGCTGATCCACCACCTGTCCATGTGGTTCATCCTCGCGATCGCGTTCTTCCACGTGTACAGCTGCGTGCTCGTGGACCACATCGAGAACGTGGGCGTCGTGACCAGCATGTTCACGGGCTACAAATTCCCCACCCGGGAAGAGGTCGGCGAGTCCCGCGACGGCGGCGTGGACGTCCTCGAGACAGCCGAGAAGCGGGCCGCAGGATGATCGCCGCGATGGACGGGCCGGCCGTCGTGATCGGGTTGGGCAACGTCCTGCTCCGCGACGACGGCGTGGGCGTGCGCCTGGTGGAGGAGCTCCGCTCGGCGATCGAGCGCGACCCGGCTGCCATTCCCGGGGCCACGCGCCTCATCGATGGCGGGACGCTGGGGGTGGACCTCCTGGCCAGCCTCGAGGGGGCGCGCAGCCTGCTGCTGCTCGACGCGCTGGACCTTGACCAGCCGGCGGGCACGGTGAGCGTCCTGCGCGGCGACGACATCCTAACGGTTGGCGGCACCTGGGGCGGCTGCATCCCCGGTGGCGTGGGCGAGCTGCTCTCGGTGGCCCGGCTGATGGGCTGGCTCCCGGAGCGGGTCGCCCTCGTGGGCATCCAGGTTGACGACACGACCTACGGCGTGGGCCTCTCCGAGCGCGTGGCGGCGGCGCTGCCGCGAGCGCTCGCGACGGCCCGTGACGAGCTTCGCGAGCCTGGTGGGCTCGCCGAGACGGCGAGGTCCCGAAGCGCCGGGACTGGTGCCGTGGAAGGGGCGACGCCATGAGACGACGCGTGGACCGGACGCTGCGGCTGCTGATCGTGCTGAACCTGGTCGTGGTGGCGATGCTCGCCGCGACCATGGTTGCCAACTGGCTCCAGATCATCCCGGCCCGGGGCACCGGTTCAACCGACCCCACCGGCCAGCCCGGGTCCTCGTCGGCGCCCACCGCCTCGTCATCACAGGCCGTGTTCGTGATGGGGCTCGCGCACATCCCCACCTCCAACGACTGCCTCCTGTGCCACACCTCGGGCGGCTCGGCAGGGGTCAAGACGATCCCGGCGATGGGCCACCCGCTCTCGGGCTGGACCGCGTGCCTGACCTGCCACACGAATGACAAGCTCGGGCGCACCGCCCCGGGCCACGAGGGGATTGCCGAGAGCGAATGCACCAGCTGCCACAAGGAGCCCACCCAGGGCCCGGTGATCACGCAGGCGCACGCGAACCTCAACAAGCCCTGCCTCGACTGCCACGGCTCGGTCGCCCACCTGCCAACCTCGATGGTCGGGCGCAACCAGGACGAGTGCTGGCTGTGCCACAAGCCCAACCCGTCGCCGCCGCCGATCAAGCCGCATCCGGACCCGCAGAACCTCAAGTGCCGCGACTGCCACCAGAGCTCGACCGTCGGCGCGCTGCCGATCGACCACGCATTGCGCGGCGACGACACCTGCGTGCTCTGCCACGACATCAACGGCGCATCCAAGGCGAGCGCCTCGCCCGGCGTCGAGGCCACGCCCGTCGCCACGTCGCCCGTCTCACCGGCCGTCCCGCCGCCGGCGACCACCAGCCCGTAGCAGCGGGGCGACGCCACCGCGCGGCAGCCTGTCGGCGAGGTCCTGCATCATGTCGGCATGCCCGACGCTGTGGTCCTGAGCTGGGACGATCTCGACAGGCTGGTTGAGGTGCTCGCCGCCAAGGTCGGCCGCGACCATGACCTCGTGCTCGCGATCACGCGCGGCGGCCTCGTGCCCGCGGGGATGCTCGCCTATCGCCTGGACCTGCGCGAGATCCTGGTGGCGGGAGTCGAGTTCTACCGGTCCGGGGGCGGCATGCACCCCGAGCCGCGAGTCCTGCACTTCCCGGATGCCGCGCTCCTCGCGGGACGGCGCGTGCTGGTGGTGGACGAGGTCTGGGAGACCGGTGAGACGATGACCGAGGTGGTCGCCCGGGTTCGGGCGGCAGGCGCCCGGCCAGTGTCCGCAGTGCTCCACTACAAGTCGGGCCGGTCTCGCGTACCGGGGCGCCCGGACCACCACGCCGCCACCGTCGAGGGCTGGGTGTCGTACCCGTACAAAGCTGGCAGTTAAGTGTTGTTCCCCGGCGGAGACGCGATCCCCGGTGGAGGTGAGGCACCCCAGGCGGCCGCCGCGAGCGGCCGCG
>JBBIIL010000149.1:0-4593 GCA_037446495.1 Chloroflexota bacterium
GCGGGGCGTAGAGCATCGCGTCCGGGTCGCCCTCGGGCAGCAGGTAGGCGGTCTGGGGGTTCACGGCCCAGTACGCGTGGGCGTCGTACACGAACTGGTCCGACGCGGCCACCACGGCGAACGACACCGCCCACGCGCCGCCGAGCACTGTCAGGAGTACGACGAGGGCGTGCAGGACGCGCCGCCGGTCGAGCGGGCGCCTGGTCGCGGTCACGCCGGCTCCGCTGCCGGCGGTGGCACCGGGGTGCGCGCGCGTCCAAGCCAGGCGAAGAGCGGGAGCGCAACCATCGGGTACGTCTTGATCGAGTACAGCACGCCGTCCCCCGAAGCCGACGCGTTCTGCGCCACCTTGAGGTAGTCCATGAACGGGCCTGTGAGCGTCAGGATGGCGATCACGGCGGCGACCATCCACCACCCCTTGGTCCTGATCCCGGCCAGGGCGAAGGGCAGCATCGTCGGCTTCAGCAGCACCAAAGCCCCGGGCCAGCCCCATTGGAGGGCGCCCGCGACGAAGGCCGTCATCCACATGGCGGTACCGCCCACCATCACCTGCGTGGCCGCCATCGGGTGGACGAGACACGCTGCCATCGCCGCCCACGCCCATGGCTGGGGGCGCCACCGCACGACCAGGGCCGCGACCCAAGCCCAGGGCACCGACCACCACAGGAGAGCCGCGATCGGGACCGGGAACAGGGAGAGGACGGCGAAGACCGGCCCGGCGGCAGGCGGGTACAGGGCCGGCGTCTGGGCCAGGTCGGGTGTCACGTCGATCGAGTACGGGCCGGACAACTGGTAGGGCAGGTACATGGTGCCGCTGGCGAGCCACCTCCGCCCGAGCTCGCGCACGATGCGGAAGTCGATGCCGAACCCGACCCGCGGGTCCGTGGTGACGACGTCGTAGGCCGCGACGGCGAAGAGCGCGGCGATAAGCAGCAGCGCGACGGCGAGGCCGAACATCGCCAGCGCATAGGCCCGATGTGCCCTCGTGGGGCTCGACTTGGCAGCAGCGACGAGTTGCACCCCGTCGGTCATGGCAGAGCGCGGCCTCGCCTGCGCCAGGGCATCGCCACGCGATACCAGTGCAGGTAGTGGGGCAACCACTTGCGGAGCTTGAAGTTGCTCTTGCCGTCGGTGCGGTCGCGCCAGGTGGTGGGCACCTCGGCCACCGGCCGGCTGGCCAGCGTGGCCTTTACGGTGAGCTCGAGCGCCAGCTCGAAGCCGGCCTGCGACTCAATCGGTGTGGCGTCGAGGAACCGGCGCGCGTAGAGCTTGAAGTTGTTGGTCGGGTCGTGGGTCGCCACGCCGGCGAACCAGTGGAGGCTGAGGCCCGCGGTCCGGCTCATCAGCCGCTTGAGGCGCGGTCCGCCCAGCTGGCGGCCGCCCCGCATGTAGCGCGACGCCGCCACGACGTCGGCGCCGTCGCGGGCGAGGGCGACCATCCGATCCACGACCGAGGGATCGTCGGAGCCGTCGGCCATGGAGATTAGGACGTAGTCGCCCGAGGACGCGGCGATCCCGGCCTTCATCGCGTTGAGCACGCCGCGCCCGAGGTCATTGCGCAGGCCGCGGACCGTCGGCAGCTCCCCATGCAGCCGCTCGATGACCGGGACGGTGGGGTCCTCGTCAAAGTCGTAGACGACCAGGATCTCGTGCTGCGTGGTGACGCCCGCCGTGAGTGCCCGGAGGACCGGCACCACCGCCTCGCCCTCGCGGTACACCGGGACGACGATCGAGAGCTCGGGCCTCCCGGCCACGCTCACAGGCGTCCCGCCTCCAGCTCCGAGCGGATCCACGGGATCACCTCGTCGAGCATCTGGTCGAGGGTGGTCGTCGCCTCGAACCCCAGGACGTCGCGCGCCTTGCGGACGTCGGGGACGCGCAGCGCTACGTCGTGCTCGAACGGCGGGTCGGACACGTAGCTGAACGGGCGGCCGTCGGCGTGGACCTTGGCCCACACGGCCCGCGCCAGCTCCAGCACCGTCGTGGACGCGCCAGTGGACAGGTTGAAGTCCTCGTTGACCGCGGCATCGGACTCCATTGCGAGCCGGATGCCGTGCGCCAAGTCGCCGCCGTAGGTGTAGTGGCGGACCTGGCTGCCGTCGCCCAGGATGTGGAGCGGGTCCTGGCCCTTGAGCGCCTTGAGCACGAGGTCGGGCACCACGTGGCTCAGCGCCAGCTTCACGTTGCCGCTCATCACGTCGGTGTCGCGGGCCGCGCGCCGCTCCCCGATCCCCACGCAGTTGAAGGGCCGCAGGATCGTGTACGGCAGCCGGTACTGCTCCCAGGCGCCGCGGGCGAAGTACTCGGACGCGAGCTTCTGGAAGCCGTACGTGGACACGGGCGGCGGCGAGGTCCGCTCGGCGCCCTCGAGCGTGGGGAACTGCGCGGTGGACTCGAAGACCATGGAGCTCGACAGGACGATGATCCGGGACAGGCGGCCGGCCCGGCGCGCGTCGAGCGCCGCCTCGAACGTGGCCGCCAGGATCCGCTCGTTCTCGGCCAGCAGGTCGAACGCGAACTCGTGGAAGTAGCTGATGCCGCCGATCATCGCGGCCGCGGCCACCACCTGGTCCGCGTCGGCCGCCAGCTCGGCGAGCAGCGCTCGGTCCTTGGCGTCACCCTCCACGAACCGGTACCGCGGGTGCCCGTCGTAGCTCTTGGCCACGCGCCCGTACTTGCTGAAGTTGTCGAGGCCCACCACCTCGTGCCCGGCGGCGAGCAGCTCTTCGACGAGGTAGCCGCAGATGAACCCGGCGGCGCCGGTGACCAGGACCTTCATCAGAGCCGGATCCCCTCGCCCGCGACGTTCCAGATGTCCACGACCTGGCGGCCCGACAGGTCGAGCGAGCGGTAGGCGTGGTGCGGCGCGCCGATGACCAGGATGTCGCAGCGCGCCAGCACATCGTCGAGCGGCACCAGTCGCTCGTCCGCCACGTAGGGGTCGGTGGCCAGCACGGTCGCGCCGGCCCAGCCCAGCAGCTTGCGCAGCTTGAAGGACAGCGAGGCGCGGATGTCGTCCGACTCTGCCTTGAACGCCATGCCCAGGATCCCGACGGTCTTCCCGCGCAGCGTCCCGTGGCGGCGTTCCAGGGCGGCCACGATGTAGGCCGGCATGCCCTCGTTGATCTGCATCGCGGCCTGGCCCATCGGGAAGTGGTCCGAGGTGAAGGCCGCCAGCTGCATCGTGTCCTTGAACAGGCACGGACCGGCGGCGAAGCCGGGGCCCGGCAGATCCTTGGCGCGCGGGTAGTCCTCCTTGACCGCCCGCAGCACGTTCGTGTAGTCCACCCCGGCCTGGTCGGCGATGGCGAGGAACTGGTTCGCGATCGCGAACTTCATGTACCGCCAGGTGTTGGTGAACAGCTTGGCGAGCTCGGCCTCCTTGGTGGAGGTGCGAATCGTCTTGGCGGCCAGGCGGTGGAACAGCGCCTCGGCCCGATCACCCGCCCCGGGCGTGTCGGCCCCGACGACCTGGGGCAGCGAGCGGAGCTCCTCGAGCGCGTGGCCCTCGGCAATGCGCTCCGGGCAGAACGCGACGTCCACGTGCCGGCCCCGACGCTCGAGCTCCTGGGCGACGTAGGCTGTCGTGCCCGGGTAGACCGTGCTCCGCAGGATGACCAGCGACCCGTCGCGGATGTGGGGCGCAATCTGGTCCACCGCCCGCTCGAAGACGCGCGTGGACGGCCCCAGGAACTCGTCCACGGGGGTGCCGATGACCACGACGATGGCGTCGGCGCGGCCGAGAATCTCTGGGTCGTTGGCCAGCTCCAGGCGGCCGGTCGCGAGCACGCGGGCGAGGAGCTCGTCGGCGCCGTGCTCGAGGAACGGCATCCGCCCCGCGGCGATCGCGTCGAGTGTGGGCTGATGGATGTCGTAGATGCCCACCCGGAGGCCGGCGTCGGCTAGCGAGAGGCTCAGCGGCAGGCCGACGTGGCCGCCGCCGCCGAGCACGACGACGTCCATGAACGCGACGCCGCTCGCGACACGCTCTTCGGCTGTCTCCACGATCTCGCTCCCCTGCGGCTTCTGGCCGACTGTAGCAAACGGCCTCGGCGGCTCGACCCGCTCCGAAGTACTCCCCCACCCAACGGGGCCTAGGTCAGCGAACCGGCGCCCTAACGAGCACAACCCCCGCATCGTCCGAATACGCCTGTGTCCACGGACCAGGCGGCTCGGGCCAGCCCGCGGCGAGGACGATCACGTCCACTCGGCGGCGCTCCGCCACCGCCTGCGCATCGGCGCCGCCCGCCGCGATCGAGTCGTTGTCCGCCCACACGTCAGGCGGGAAGAGCTCGAACCGCGAGTCCACGAAGTAGCGCTGCTCGGGGGCGGCCCACTCGAACCACGAGCCCCAGACCTGCGGGACGAAAACGCGGGACCCGGGCTGCGCATGGTCGCGCACCCACGCGGCGAGCCCCGACGGCGCGTACGCGAGCAGCCCGACGCGGCCGGCGAGCGCGTCCGCAGCACGCCACCAGGGCAGGGCAGCGACGATGACGAGCGCCATGGCCGCCGCGACCAGCGCATTGAGCGTCCGCATCGCCCTCGGCGTGGCGCGCAGCGGCGCCAGCCCGTCCGCCGGCGTCGCGAGGG
>JBBIIL010000150.1:0-4538 GCA_037446495.1 Chloroflexota bacterium
CGGGCGGACGGGCGGGCGGCCGCGAACAGGGGCGCGAGGGCGGCGGCCGGCTCGGCCGCGGCGGCGTCGGCGCGGGCCAGGACGCCGGTCTCGTCGAGCCGGACGATGGGCCGCGGGCCCACGCTGCCGAAGGCGATCCGCGTCACGCCCGCCCGGTCCACGCCCGCCGCGAGCGTCACCGACGCGAGGTCGTGGCCGCGCCGCCGGGTGCGCCGCTGATGGGCCGAGGCGACGGGGCCCGACGCCGCCGGGATCTCGACGGCCGTCACGAGCTCGCCGGGCGAGAGCGTGGTCACCCCGGAGCGCACGAAGAACGCGTCGAGGGCGATGCGCCGCTCGCCGTCGGGGCCGACGGCCACCACGATCGCCCCGTGCACGAGCAGTGAAGGCGCGGTGTCCGCGGCCGGCGACGCGTTGCACAGGTTCCCCGCCAGCGTCGCGCGGTTGCGGATCTGCACCGAGCCCACCACCGCCGCCGCCTCCGCGAGGCCGGCGAGGTCCCGCCGGACCAGCGGGTGCGCCGCGATCTCGGTCATCGTGGTGGTCGCCCCGATGACCAGCCGGCCGTTCGCCCCGACCTTGATCCCGGGCGCCAGCTCGGGCACCCGCTTCACGTCCACGACGATCGCCGGCCGCAGCGAGCCGTCGCGCAGCCGGATGATCAGGTCGGTGCCGCCCGCGAGGACGCGCGCGTCCGGCCCGCCCCGGGCGAGGAGCGCGACGGCCTCGGCGAGCGTGTCGGGCCGGGCGTAGGTGAAGGGTCGCATCGCGCCGGCCCGCTCCTGCTACGCGAGGATCTTGTCGACCTCGTCCAGGAGCACCTGGGGGGTCGCCGCGCGGATGAAGTAGAACGGCCGCTCGCAGAAGCTCGCCACGAAGTCGGCGCGCCGCTGGCGCAGCTGGTCGTTGTCGAGCATCGGGATGACGTGCCCGGGGGCGAGCAGCTCGTTGGTGAGGAAGTAGTTCTGCAGCGAGTGCAGGAACTGGAACTGCGCCTCGAACGGGATCAGCTTGTTCGACGCCGGGTCGAAGTTGCCGTCGATCGCCGGGACGATGACGAGGTCGATGTTCGGCGCCTCGCCCTGGTACATGCCCCAGATGGGCATGACCGGTCCCCAGAACTTCTCGACGCCCTTGTTCGGCGCGGCCTTGTCGGAGCGCTCGGTGCCCTCGGTCCGCTTGACGAGGAACGGCTCCACGGAGCCGGCCACGGCCCGGCCGGCGTCGCTGATGATGGTGGTCTCGGACGCCACCTGGAGGGCGCCCCGGACGCCCGCCTCGATCAGCCCCATGCTCTTGCCATGGTTGGACTCGCCGCCCAGGAAGAGGAACGTCCGGCCGCGGTAGTTGACCGCCGCGCTGTGGCTCGGGTGGACGCCGACGTCCTCCATGCGCAGCGCGAGCACGGCCACGATCACCTTCTGGAGCGGGCCTGCCGGCCACGCTCCCGTGAACGTGACGGTGCGGCCGTCGTAGCGGACCGCCTTCTCGCCGTCCTGGCGCCACACGATGTCGGGCGCGTCCAGCGTGATCTCCGGGGAGATGCGCACGTCGGCGAGGCGGTAGTCGAGGAAGCTGAGGTCGTCGAGCACGTGCTCGCGCGGCTCGCCGCCGTAGACGTCCACCCGGAGGCGGGCGCCGCTCGCCGAGAACTCCTCGGTCAGCTGGAGCTTGTCGTTCATCGTGGCCTTTCTGCTGGGCGGGGGGCGCGCCGCGGGGACGCGGTGACGGCGGCGGCGCTCGGGGCTGGCCCGGGGCGCCGCCGCGATGGTCTCGGTTAGAGGATGGTGACCTCGCCCGCGTTGCCGTCGACGCGGATGCGGTCACCGGTCTTGATCCGGTAGGTGCCGACGGACGTGCCGACGACCGCCGGGATCTCGTACTCGCGGGCCAGGACGGCCGGGTGGGCGACCAGGTCGCCCGCGTTCGTCACGACCGCGATGATCTTGCCGTAGAGGACCTGCCAGGCGGGGTTCGTCATCTCGCAGACGAGGATCTCACCCGGGACGAGGCTGTCGAACTCGTCGGTGGACATGACGACGCGGGCGGTGCCCTCGACGACGCCCGGCGAGCCGCCGATGCCGACGATCGTGTCGCCGTGCATGACGCGCGGCCGGTTGAACTTGTCCGGGAATCCCCACAGGTTGAGGTACGGGAAGGCGAGCTGCGTGGCCGTCGCCGTGCCCACCCAGTCCGTCGGGCGGGTCTGCTCGGCCGCCGCGCGCTTGGCGCGCGCCGCCGCCGCGATGGCCCGGCCGCTCTCGGCGTCCGGGGCGCCCAGGAACTCGCGCAGGGCGTTGTAGCGGAACAGGATCGTGTCGTCGGGCTGGTCCAGCATGCCCATCTCCACGAGCTTCTCGCCGATGGCGATCAACACGAGGCGGACGTGCGCGTTGGCGCCCTGGTCGATGTAGAAGTGGTGGTCCGGGGTCAGCGGCGCCATCTTGAGGTTGATCTCGTTGGCGGCGCGCATCTCGTCGAGCGCCTCGCCCTCGAGCCCCTCGAGGATCTCCTTCGCGGCCGCGTCGATGTCGGCCTTGAGGGCGGCCACCTTGGTCGGGTAGTCGTAGTCCTCGGTGTACTGGTCGCGCACGAGCTGGAGGACCGGGTTCATGTCCTCGCGGAACGAGGGGTAGATGAACTCGTGGCTCCAGACCGCGTGCCAGCCGAACTCCTTCTGGTACGGGACCACCTTCTCGTCGATGAACCGCGTGCCGCGTGCCGTGGCCCGCAGCGCGGCCTGGATGTCGGCCCCGTTCGCCTTGCCGAAGGCGGCCTGGAGCTCAGCGTCGCCCTTGACCTCCTCCTTCATCTCCCACAGCGCCCGGATCTTGTCCCAGTTCCGGTCGTCGGCGGAGTTCTGGAGCCGGCCGAGGAGGACGTCGTCCACCTTGCCGTGCGTCTTCTGCATGACCGCCTTGAGGTTGAGCGTCGCGCTCAGCTGCGCGAAGTTCAGCATCCAGTGGATCTTCCAGTGGCGGTCGTGCATATCGATCGCGTCCTCGAGGAGGACGGCGAGTTCGGCCAGGGTCAGCTCGGCCTTCTTCTCGAGCATCGACTCGATGTAGTCGAAGTTGCGCTGCATCTCGGGGACGAAGCGCGTGCGCCACCAGGAGGTGAAGTTGTGGCCGTAGACCGGCAGCACGAGCCCGAGGTAGGCGCCGATCTTGCCCGCGTACTCGTCGTCCTGGGGGACGATCGGGTTCGTCCGCAGGTCGTACTCCTGCGTGTCGACGACGAGGCCCTTCTCGGCGGGGATGGCGGCCGTGTACAGGTAGCCGTTGATGTTCTTGTAGATCCAGTCGGTCGCGAAGGGCGTCCCGAACCGGCGGAACATGTGGTCGCACGAGAGCCACCAGCCGCCGATGTCCTCGTACATCGGGCTGAGCGGCTTGGGGCAGTGGAGGTCGTCGAAAACCCAGAAGAGCAGCTTCTCGGTCTCGGACGTCCACGCGATGGGGAACGTCTCGTCCCCGAGGAACTGGCCCAGGACCTCTTCCTTGAGCGGCACGGGTGCCTCCTTGTGCGGCGTGGTGAGTGCTGCGCCGGCGGTCTCTCCCCGCCAGCCCCGATGCTCGGTGGCCCGTCTCCTTGGCTCGGTGTCCGCCTCCTGGTGTCGGCTCGGCCGGCTGGTCCGGCCACCACCTCTCGCTGCGCCCGCGAGCGGATGCGCTCCACGACGCGCACCCTAGGAACGCAGCGGCTCGGTTGCCGCAGGGTGTCGTCCCGGTATTCTTCGATAATCGATTACTGATGGTAGGGACGCCGCCGTCGACCCGTCAAGGGCCGTGGAGGCGGGGTTGCACCACCAGCCATCGATGATCGATGATTTTGTCAGACGGGACAACCCGCCGGGTCGGAGGACGTCAATGTTCACGAGGATCGCCCGAGAGGACGCTGAGAAGCACCCGCTGCCGGGTCGCGTCTGGCACTCCTACTTCCATCCCGGCAGCGGCGTGTCGGACCGCGTGTCGCTGGGCGCGTCGGTGTACCCCGCCGGGTCCAAGCCCGAGGGGCACGTGCACCCGGGCGAGGAGGAGACGATCTACTGCACCAAGGGCCGGGGGCGGATCGTGACCCCCGACGGCGCCGCGGAGGTCTGGCCCGGCGTCGTGGTCCACGTGGCGCCCGGCACCTTCCACGCGACCGAGGCGGACGGCCCCGAGCCGCTCGAGCTGCTGTGCATCTTCACCCCGCCCGTGGTCTCGGGCTCGTACGAGAGGAAGGACGAGGGATGGCCGGACCCGCGGGCGCGCCCCTGGCGGTCCCCGCTGACCTCGACACGCTGCGGGAGGCGGCGCGCCGCCTCCGCGTGGAGGTGGTGCGCGCGGTCTACCACGCCCGGGCCGGGCACCTGGGCGGTCCCCTCTCCTCGGCCGACATGCTGGCCGCGCTCTACTTCAGCGAGCTGCGGATCCGGCCCGACGAGCCGCGCTGGGAGGACCGCGACCGGTTCATCCTGTCCAAGGGGCACTCGTCGATCGCGCTGTACGCGGCCATGGCCCTGCGGGGCTACTTCCCCGTTGCCGAGCTGCTCA
>JBBIIL010000151.1:0-4476 GCA_037446495.1 Chloroflexota bacterium
GGGAGACGGGGTTCGAACCCGCGACATGCAGCTTGGAAGGCTGCCGCTCTGCCAACTGAGCTACTCCCGCGTGCCCCAGAGCCTACCCGATCGGTCGTGGCGCGGTCGAGGTGGCGCCCCAGACGGTGTCGGACGACATGAGCCGGCCGAGCGCGCGGTGCGCACCACGACATGGGCATTCGATTGGCGGCGCGCCCGAGGAGATGCGCGGACTCCCGGGCGCGGCGCATCGGGCTGGGTTCCGAGGTGGCCGCACCGAAAGACCCATCCGCGAGCCGGAACGGAACGAACATGACATGAGAGCACGCCGCCCACGCCTGTGGATCGCTCCTCCTCACGAGGCCCACGACCGATGACCGCCACAGCCAGCCAGCCGATCCCGCAAGAGCGGGCGCGCTCACTGCGCCGCTGGAACCGCTTCCTCGCCGGCGCTCACCTCCTCCAGTTCGTGCTGATGATCGCGGTGAGCTCCACCGCCGCGGTGTTCAGGCCGGTCGTCCCGACGATCCGCCCCATCCTCGAGAACGGCACGTTCAAGGGCGTCGAGCAGACGCAGGTCGTCCTGTTCGAAATGCCGCTCGCCTGGCTCATCGCGAGCTTCTTCCTCATGAGCGCGATCGCCCACGCGTCGGCGGGCTGGTTCCTCCGCGACCGCTACGAGGGCTTCCTCGCCCGCGGCATGAACCCGCTCCGATGGGTGGAGTACGCGTTCAGCTCGACGGTGATGATCGTCGCGATCGCGTACCTGTCGTTCATCACGGACTTCCCGGCGCTCGTCGCCATCGCGGGCTGCAACGTCGCGATGATCCTGTTCGGGTGGTCGATGGAGGCCGCGAACGAAGGGAGGGCGAAGCCCGACTGGAAGCACTTCATCTTCGGCTGCATCGCCGGGATCGTCCCGTGGATCGCGATCTTCTCAATCCTGTGGGCCTACGGGGCCCAGCCGGACCTGCCGGCAAACCTCAGGATCCCAACCTTCGTGTACGTGATCATCGCGTCGCTCTTCGTCGCCTTCAACGTGTTCGCGATCACCATGGTCCTCCAGTACCGGAAGGTCGGACGCTGGCGTGACTACCTGGCCGGCGAGAAGACGTACATGATCCTGAGCCTTGTCGCCAAGACCCTCCTCGCATGGCAGGTCTGGTCAGGCACGCTGCGCCCCGGCTGACCCGACGGCAGTCACCCGCCGATGTAGGCCGCGAGGTGCTGCCCGGTGAGCGTGGAGCGGGCCGCGACCAGATCAGCGGGCGTGCCCTCGAACACGATCCGGCCGCCGTCATGACCGGCGCCAGGCCCCAGGTCGATGATCCAGTCCGCGTGCGCCATGACCGCCTGGTGGTGCTCGATGACGATGACCGACCTGCCGGAGTCGACAAGCCGGTCGAGCAGGGCGAGCAGGTGCTCCACGTCGGCGAGGTGGAGGCCGGTGGTCGGCTCGTCGAGGACGTAGACGTCGCCCTTCTCGGCCATCTGGGCGGCCAGCTTGAGCCGCTGCCGCTCGCCGCCCGACAGCGTCGACAGCGGCTGGCCGAGGTGCAGGTAGCCCAGCCCGACGTCGGCGAGCCGGCCGAGGACCGCGTGCGCCGCCGGCGTGCGCGCCTCGCCGGCACCCAGGAACGCCTCCGCCTCGGCCACTGACATCGCCAGGACCTCGCTGATGTCGCGACCGCCGAGCTTGTACTCGAGCACGCTGGCGTCGAAGCGCTTGCCCTCGCACTCCTCGCAGACCGATTCCACGGTGTCCATGAAGCCGAGTTCCGTATAGATGATGCCGTTGCCGTTGCAGACTGGACAGGCGCCCTCGGAATTGGCGCTGAACAGCGCGGGCTTGACCCCGTTCGCCTTCGCGAAGGCCGCCCGGATGGGGTCCAGCAGCCCGCTGTACGTGGCCGGGTTGCTGCGGCGCGAGCCCTTGATCGGGGCCTGGTCGATGGAGACGACCCCCGCGTCCCTGGGCATCGAGCCGTGGATGAGCGAGCTCTTGCCCGAGCCGGCAACGCCGGTGACGACGCACAGGACGCCGAGGGGGACGTCCACGCTCACGTCCTGGAGGTTGTGCGCTGTGGCGTGGCGGATGGCCAGCGTTCCGACGGGCGTCCGGACGGACGCCTTGGGCGCGCCGCGGTCGCCCAGGTGGCGTCCGGTGAGCGTGCCACTGGCCCGGAGGCCCGCGACCGTCCCTTCGTAGCAGACGGTCCCGCCATTTGCGCCGGCGCCCGGGCCGAGGTCGATGACGTGGTCGGCGATCTCGATCACCTCGGGCTCGTGCTCCACCACCAGCACCGTGTTGCCCTTGTCGCGCAGCTGCCGGAGCAGCTGGTTCGTCCGCTGGACGTCGTGGGGGTGCAGGCCGGCCGTGGGCTCGTCGAACACGTAGGTGACGTCAGTCAGCGACGACCCGATGTGGCGGATCATCTTGACGCGCTGCGCCTCGCCGCCCGACAGCGTGCCCGCCGGCCGGTCGAGCGACAGGTAGCCGAGCCCGATCTCGACGAACGAGTCGAGCGTGTGCCGCAGAGCGGCGAGCAGTGGCGCCACCGAGGGCTCGTCGAGGGCCCGGAACCAGTCGGCGAGGTCGCTGATCTGCATCGCGCAGGCGTCGGCGATGGTGAGCCCCTTGACCTTCGAGGAGCGGGCGGCCGCGGCCAGGCGGGTGCCGCCGCAGTCAGGACAGGCGGCGAAGGTGACCGCTCGGTCCACGAACGCCCGGATGTGGGGCTGCAGGGACGCCTGGTCCTTGGACAGGAACGACTGCTGGATCCGCGGCACCAGACCCTCGTAGGTCATGTTGATGCCCTCGATCTTCATCCGGACGGGCTCGTGGTAGAGCAGGTCGTGGCGCTCCTGCTCGGTGTAGTCGGCGATGGGCTTGGCGGGGTCCACGAAGCCCGACGAGGCGTAGAGGCGGTAGTTCCAGCCACCCGCCGTGTAGCCCGGGATCGTGAGTGCCCCATCGGCCAGCGACCTGGAGGCGTCGAACAGCTGGGTGAGGTCGATGTCCGTGACGTTGCCCATGCCCTCACAGCGCGGGCACATGCCGCCGAGCACCGAGTAGGTCTTGCGCTCGGCCTTGGGCTTGCCGACACCGCGATCCACGGTGATCGCGCCGGCCCCGTGGACGGAGGGGACGTTGAAGGAGAAGGCCTGCGGCGAGCCGATGTGCGGCTGCCCGAGGCGGGAGAACAGGATTCGCAGCATGGTGTTGGCGTCGGTGGCCGTCCCCACCGTGGAGCGCGGGTTGCCGCCCATCCGCTCCTGGTCAACGATGATCGCCGTGGTCAGCCCTTCGAGCACGTCCACGTCGGGCCTCGCGAGCGTGGGCATGAAGCCCTGCACGAAAGCGCTGTAGGTCTCGTTGATCAGCCGCTGGGAGTCCGCGGCGATCGTGCCGAACACCAGCGAGCTCTTCCCCGAGCCCGAGACGCCGGTGAACACCGTCAGCCGGCGCTTCGGGATCTCGACGCTGACGTCCTTGAGGTTGTTCTCGCGCGCGCCCTGCACGCGGATCAGGTCGTGACTGTCAGCTACGCGCGGCGAGGGGGCTGACTCGTCGGCCCTCCCGGCCGTGCTCACGACCGCACCATCGCCATCGCGGGCGCCCGGCGGCTCAGCGCAGCTCCTGGATGCGGAGCAGGTTGCCCGCAGGATCGCGGAAGGCGCAGTCGCGGACCCCGTAGGGCTGCTGGGCCGGCTCCTGGACCACCTCGGCGCCGCTGGCCTGAATCCGTGCGAACGTGTCGTCGAGGTTTCTGGTGGCTAGGAGGACCATGGCGTACGTGCCCTTGGCCATCATCTCGACGATCGTGCGGCGCTCGTCGTCGGTGATGCCGGGGTAGGCGACCGGCGGCGCCAGGACGATGGCGGTGTCGGGCTGGCCGGAAGGGCCAACCGTGATCCAGCGCAGCTCGCCGTAGCCGACGTCGAGGCGAACCTCGAATCCGAGGGCGTCGCGGTAGAAGGCCAGCGAGGCCTCCGGGTCCTGGTGGGGGAGGAAGCTCGAGTGAATCGTGATGTCCATGGCCGTCATCCTAGAGTGGGCTCCGGGACCGGCGCTTCTCGATTCCTGACCGGTCTGGTGACCTGTTTGGCCACGCATGCCGGGATCCCCGCCGTCGCCTGCGCCGCATGGAGCCGGTAGGCGCTGGGCGGCACGCCGACAAGTTCGGTGAAGCGCGTGCTGAACGTGCCCAACGAGGAGCAGCCGACCTCGAAGC
This sequence comes from Chloroflexota bacterium, assembly GCA_037446495.1. GTDB lineage: Bacteria > Chloroflexota > Limnocylindria > Limnocylindrales > CSP1-4 > CAIXZV01. The sequence goes on from JBBIIL010000151.1 coordinate 4,215, forward strand.
AGACTTCCGTCACGCTCAGGTCGCCACGGCGCAGCAGGGCCATCGCGCGCTCGATGCGACGCGTCATGAGGTAGCCGTATGGCGACTCGCCGTACGCGAGCTTGAACTGGCGGCTGAGGTGTCCGGCCGACATGTGCTCGACCCTAGCGAGCGCCTCGACGTCCAGCGGCTCGGCGTACTCGCGGTCGATCCGGTCTCGGACGCGGCGAAGCCGAGCAAGATCGAGCAGGTGCTGCACGGCGGCGGGGCTGCGGGTCACGTG
>JBBIIL010000152.1:0-4476 GCA_037446495.1 Chloroflexota bacterium
GTCGCGGGCTTCACCAACGACTACATCGCCCGGCTGCACGGGCGCACCAACATGTTCGCGACGGTCTTTCTCGCGGCCCTCACGCCTTCGACCGGGCATTTCGACTTCGTCAACGCCGGTCACGAGCCGGCCCTGATCATCGCCGCGGACGGCACCACGCGGGAGCTGCGACCCACGGGCCCCGCGCTGGGACTGCTGCCGGGCTCCCTGTTCTCGTCGGGGGAGGGGCGGCTCGAGCGCGGTGACTCCCTGGTCGCGTTCACCGACGGGCTGGTGGAGGCGCGGAACCCGGCCGGTGAGGCCTTCGGCACCGAGCGCCTGCGGGACGCCCTCCGGGCGCACAACTCATCCGCCTCGAATCTGGTCCACGGCATCGTCGCGGCGCTCGGGGCCTTCACCGGCCAGGCCGAACCGCACGACGACGTGACCCTCCTCGCCGCGATGCGCACCATCGGGTGACGCGTCACCCCGACGTCGTCGCCCACTCCTCGCCCTTGCGCGCGCTCTCAGCCCCTCCCGAACCAGGTCACGCGGTGCAGCTGCCCCGTCGTTTCTCCGCGCAGCTCCCAGCCGGCCCGGGCCAGGGCGGCCCTGGCCTCGTCCACCGTCACGGCGCTGCGCCGGTGCTCGTGCCCCTCGGCGCGGTGGACCGCCGCCACACACGCGAAGCCCTGGTCGGTGAAGTCGGCCACGAGGATCGTGCCGCGCGGCCGCACCACCCGGACCATCTCGCTCACGATCGGCGCGACGTCCTCCAGGTGGTGGAGCACGTCCGCCATGGCGACGCAGCCGAAGCCATGGCCAGGAGCCCCTTCCCGGTGCCCACGTCGAGGGCCGGGCCCTCGAGGCCGCCCGCCGCGTCGGCGACGAATCGCGCCGCGCCGAAACGGTCGTAGCCCGCACGGAGAAACTGCTGCGTCCGCGCGTCGAAGACCCGCCTGCGCGCCCCCATCGTCACGCTTCCAATGCCTGCCGCAGGTCCTCGATGAGGTCTTCGGGGTCCTCGATGCCGACCGCGTAGCGCACCAGGCCGTCCGTGATGCCGGCCTTCCGCCGCTCTTCCGGGGATACGCCGGCGTGCGTCATCGAGGCGGGGTGCTCGACCAGGGTCTCCACACCGCCCAGCGAGACCGCCAGGGTCGCGATCCGCACCCCGTCCATCAGGTGCCGGCCCGCCGCGAGCCCGCCCTTGAGCTCGAAGCTGATCATGGCGCCGGGGCCGCGCATCTGCCGCTTGGCCAGCTCGTGCTGTGGGTGCGACGGCAGGCCGATGTACCGGATCCACGCCACCTCCGGCCGCCCCTCGAGCCAGGTCGCGATGCGCTGCGCGGAGGCCTGCGCGCGCTCGAGACGCAGGGCGAGCGTCTTGAGGCCGCGGTGGACGAGGAAGGCCTGGTGGGGGTCCATGTTGCAGCCGGTGGCGATCATGACCGACCGCAGGCGGCGGAGCATCGGCTCCTCCTTCGCCACCAAAATGCCTCCCACCACGTCGGCATGGCCGTTGATGAACTTGGTGACGGAGTGGAGGACCACGTCGGCGCCCAGGAGCAGGGGCTGTTGCAGGTAGGGAGACGCGAAGGTGTTGTCCACGACCAGCAGGGCACCGTGCGCGTGGGCGATGTGGGCGGCGGCCTCGAGGTCCGTGACCTGCATCGAAGGGTTCGCGGGACTCTCCACGTACACCACCCGCGTCTCGGGCCGCACCGCACGCTCGACGCTCGCGGCGTCCGACGTGTCCACGAAGCAGGCCGTGACGCCGAACCGCCCGAGGTGCTGCTCGAGCAGGCCGCGCGACGGCCCATACACGGAGGCGGTGCTGACCACGTGGGCGCCCTGGCCGAGCAGGGCCATGAACGCGGTCGTGACCGCGCCCATGCCCGAGCTGGTGGCGACCCCGCCGCACCCTCCCTCGAGATCCGCCACGCAGTCCTCCAGCGCCCGGATGGTCGGGTTGCCGAGCCGCGTGTAGATGTACCCCTCGGCCTTGCCCGCGAAGCGGTCGGCGCCCTCCTGCGCGTCGTGGAACGCGAAGGTGGACGTCTGGTAGATCGGGGTCACCGCGCTGCCGAGCGGGTCGTGCCCGGCCCCCGCGTGGACCAGCCTCGTGTAAAACCCCGAACCCTTGGTGTCCATGCCTGCCTCTCTTCTCGCTCGTGTCGGTGTCCCGGTAGAGTGGGACCCCGGGGCCGCTCGTCTCGCTGTCGCGCGCATCAGGTCCCCGGACCGGAGGGGCAATCTTCGTGCCGCCCGCATTTCCGACCGCGGCCTGCGAACAATCCCGCCGCTGCCGGCGGCCCGGATTGACAAGGCCGGCCCACGTCCCTAATGTGCATACGCACAAAACGTCCGGAGCGCGCGTGCCGCGACCCAGGAAACGACGCCGCTGCCATCGATTCGACGGAGAGCGGATCTTCAAGCCCCGCAGCATCCCCATGACCGAGTTGGCGCTGGTGCGGCTCGGGTTGGACGAGCTGGAGGCGATGCGGCTGTGCGATCTGGACGATCACGACCAGGAGTCCGCCGGCCGGCGCATGGGCGTGTCGCGCGGCACCGTGCAACGGCTGCTGGTATCGGGCCGCGCCAAGGTGGTCGGGGCGCTGCTCCAGTCCGCGGCGTTGGTCATCGAAGGGGGAACCCATGAGGCTGTGCTTCCCGACGGAAAATGAGGTGGGGCTCGAGGCGACACTCGCGGGGCACTTTGGCAGCGCGCCCTACTATACGATCGTGGAGACGGATTCCGGCGCCTGCGAGGTCGTGGCGAACGCGCAGGCCCGCCACGAGCACGGCTCGTGCGAGGCTGCGTCCGGAATGGGTGGGCGCAGCGTTGACGCGGTGATCTGTCACGGTCTCGGCCGTCGCGCGCTGGCGGGCCTGGCTGCGGCCGGCATTCCGGTGTACGTGGCGGACGCGGCGCTGGTTGCCGAGGCGGTCGAGGGGTTCCGGGCGGGTCAGCTGGCGCGCCTCACCGAGGACGCCGCGTGCCACGGCGGGCAGGGCCACGGGTGCGAGGCGCCGGGAGGGCGCCAGCGGGGCACGTTCGACCCGTGATCGCGTTCGGCCCGGTCAGCTCGCGGCGACTGGGGCGCAGCCTCGGCGTGAACAACCTGTCGGGACAGAAGCGCTGCACGTACTCATGCCTGTATTGCCAGGTCGGCGCCACCCGAGGCATGGAGCTGCGACGCGGCGCCGTCCTCTCCCCGGACGAGATCGTGACGGCGGTCGAGCAGCGGGTTTCGCAGTGCCGCGCCACGGGGGAGCGGCTGGACTACGTCACGTTCGTGCCGAACGGCGAGCCGACGCTGGACGCCAACCTGGGCGAGGAGATCCGCAGGCTGAAGCCGCTGGGGCTCCCGGTGGCGGTGATCACCAACGGATCCCTGTTGTGGCGTCCGGAGGTGCGTGCGGAGCTGGCGGCGGCGGACCTGGTGTCGGTGAAGGTGGACACCGTGGACGAGGCGGCCTGGCGCCGGGTGAACCAGCCTCCCCGCGAGCTGAACCTGAGGTCGGTGCTGCGGGGAGTGCTCGAGTTCGCCCGCGAGTACGGCGGTGTGCTCGTGAGCGAGACGATGCTGCTCTCGAGGTTCAACGACGCCGCCGCGATGATCGAAGGCGTCGCCGCTTTCCTCGCGCAGGTGCGACCGCAGCGCGCCTGCCTGGCGGTACCAACCCGGCCTCCCGCCAGTCGCAGTGCCCGGCCGCCGGCGGACGACGCCGTCGTCCGGGCCTACGCGATCCTGAGCGAGCACGTCCCGCGCGTCGAGTTGCTGACCGCGGAGGCCGACGTGCCGTTCGGCCATGGCGGCAATGCCGCGGACGGCCTGGTGGGGATCCTCGCCGTCCATCCCATGCGGGAGCGGGCCGTGCGGGAGTATCTGGAGGAGGCGCGGGCCGGGTGGGACGTCGCGCAGGCCCTGCTGGCGAGCGGGCGCATCACGAGGGTCGAGTATCGCGGCGGGTGGTTCGTGGCCGCGCGCCGGCGGCCGGAGGCGTGATGGTGTCTCGATTCGGAGCCGTCCTGCTGTGCCTGCTGTTCGCGGCACCGGCGGCGGCACAGGCGCCGCCAAGACCGGACACGACCCGAGCGCCGATCGCACGGGCGGTACTCTTCTATTCCCCGACCTGCCCGCACTGCCACGACCTCATCGTCAACGGGTTGCCGCCGATCGTGCAGCGGTTCGGCGCGCAGCTCGTCATCGTCGGGGTGGACGCGAGCACCGAGGGTGGTCAGGCGCAGTATCAGGCTATGATACGCCGGTTCGCCGTGACGCCCGATCGGCAGGGCGTCCCGACCCTGGTGATCGGCTCGCGCGTGCTCGTCGGCTCGGCGGAGATTCCCGCCGAGCTGCCGGGGCTCGTCGAGCGCGGCCTGGCCGCCGGCGGCGTGGACTGGCCCGACCTGCCGCTCCTGACGCCGTTGCTCGCCGCGCGCGGCCTGCTGGAGACCCGCCCCCCGGCGGGGGCGGCCGAGAGCGCGGG
>JBBIIL010000153.1:0-4312 GCA_037446495.1 Chloroflexota bacterium
CCAGTGCCGTTGGTGGATACAGCACGTGGCCCGAGATGATCGTGTAGGGTCCGGCCAGTTGCGCCGGGTAATACCAGAAGCCACCACCGGCCCAGCGCAGCGCCGCTTCCTTGTAGATCCCGCGGTCCACACCGACAACACTGCCCGCAGCGACGGAGAGCACGACCCACAGGCGCCAGGCAAAGGCGACCGCCGTGAGGGCATTGAACATGGCGAGACCCAGCCGGGCTGGGCGCTCCCACCGACCGAGGCGTGACGAGTCAGGAGCCAGACCAGCCATGAACGCCTGATGCGGCTTCATGAAGGCGCCCCATTGTCCAGGCGCCGCTCGGGGATAGCAGTTGAGAGCGAGCCGGGAGGGCGCGGCCACGCCTCGACTCTGGTTACCACCGCGACGGCGAGGACCAGGCCGACCCACGCGGGGAACACGACGACGAGGGCAACTGGAGCGACGATCGCGAGTCCGAGGATTGTCCGCGGTGAAGCGCGGACCGCCGCGGGAGCCGCGACGAGAAGAAGGCCGGCTCCGTAGATGAGCGTGTAGGGTGCGAGGAGGAGCCCGACGCAGTTCGCGGCGAGGAGGCCCGGCCAGTAGCCGCGCCGGAGCGCGAGCGTGAACGCACCAACAGCGACGGCGGCGGCGGGAACCGCGACGATTGGTGGCAGCGCCCAAAGGGCAAGGTTGATCACGTCCCTACTGCTGAGGTACGCGGGTGCTCGGAGCGCGTCGATCCAGGCCGCGTAGGGCGCTTGTCCAGTGAGCGCCAGCCCCGCGAGCGTGGCCGCGGCTGCTGTCACCAGCGCGCCGACCAGCGCCCGCCGGTGGGCGACGGCAAGCCAGACGAGGACGGGGATCAGCTGCGGCTTGGGCGCAGTGGCCAGAACCAGCCCGAGCGGGATTCCCGTAGCGAGGCGGTCCGGCGTCCATGCGATCGCGACCAGTGCGGCGAGCACGATCACCGTGACGTTGCCCAGCTCGAGGTCATAGAGGATTGGCAGGAAGCCGACAACAACGACACCCAGCAGCACGCGGGCCCCTCGCGAGAGGCCGCGGGTCGCCACGGCCGTGCCCACGGCAAGAACTGCAACCTTGAAGGTCAGCCACGCGACGACTGCCACGTCGGTCGGGAGCGCGAGCGCCGGCACCGTCAACGCGGCGGCGAGGGGCGAATAGAGGTAATCCGAGACAGATCCGAAGGTGCCGTTCTGCAGCGCGATGGCCGCGCCCAGGTTCCGGTGCGCGTCCACAGCCCAGACGTTCTGGGCTGCGCGCGCCATCGCGGCGCTCCCGACAAGAGCGGTGAGGAACGCCAACCCGCCGAGGGCGGGACCGCCGGCGATCGTCCGGCGGCCAAAGTGGAGCGTCATGCCTGGCTGCCGGGTGTTGGCAAGTCGGGAACGTTGCGTTGGCGGAGCCGGATCGTCGCGAGCAGGATCACCCACGAGTTGACATAGATGATCGGCAACGCGAGCCACACCGCCACCGGGACGAGCCACCGGCGGCCGGTGGCGGCCCCGATGGCCACGAGGATGGCGCCGACCGTCACCCGGAGGGCCAGGAACTGGCTACCCCCGGTCGACGAGAGAAGGAGGGAGAGCCAGTCCGCCCAAGCCGGCGGTGCAATCACAAGAGAAAGCACGACCAGCGCAGCGGTCACCCCGACAACCTGGAGCAGCGCCTTCCAGTCTCGAACAACCGCGTACCACAGGGCTCCGACACCCGGTGTGATCTTCGTCAAGAATCCGAATGCCCACGTGGCTGGCGAACGCAGGCCGAGAACGGCCATTGCTGCCAGCAGGAAGTGAACGTTCCCCACCAGCAGCTCATAGCTGATCGGGAGGAAAAGGATGAGCCCCGCCCATGGCCAGGGGCGGATCAACCAGGCACACGTGAGGGTGAGCAACGTCGTCCAGAGAACCAGGAAGATCGGGAATGGCAGGAGCGAGAACGGCGTCATGACCTGAGCGAACGTGGGCGAATACAGATAGGCAGACAGGTCGCCGAGCGCTCCGCCATACGGGTGCGCGAGGTCCATGTGCCAATACGCCCGCGCGTCGACGCCGATGAAGGTCCATGGCTGGATCCCCTGGACGAAGAAGTAGTACGCGGCACGGCCAAGGCCGACGACGACGAGCCCGTCCCGAACCGGCCGGGAGAACCGCGCCAGCACCTGCCCGACGCGGTCCATCGCGCGGTCGATCGCTCGAAGGGCGCCCATCGCGCGCGAGCCACCTCGTCATCCCCGGAGTGTCCGGGCTCGCCGGGAGTGTACGGTTGCGCGGCGTCACCGAAACTGGGACGGAGGTACGGGCGGCAGGAGCCGCACGCGAGGAGAACGCCACCGGGCGCAGGCGTCCCAATAGCCCATCCGTAGGGGTCCGCATCGCGGCAAGGCGGTGCTACCGTGCACCATCGTGCGGAAGCCCTTCCTGCTCTTCGTGCTCGCCGTCGCCGTTCGGGCGTTCCTGTTCATTCAGTTCCCGGACCCCGCCTACCCGGATTCCTACTATTACGTGGACGTCGCCCGGAGTCTCGCAGCGGGTCACGGATTCAACATCGACTTCATCTGGATCTTCGTCGAGGTCGGTGCGAAGCTGCCGGCCAACCCGGTCCTGCCGATACCATCGAACGCCCACTGGATGCCGCTCGCCTCGATCGTTCAGGTCCCGTTCATCTGGCTTCTGGGTCCCACGACGCTGGCCTCGTCGCTGCCGTTCATCCTCCTGGGCGCCCTTAGCGCGCCGATGGCATGGGGCCTGGCGCGGGACGCGGGCGCGAACGAGCGAGTGGCGCTCGGTGCCGGCCTCCTGACGGCGATCCCGGTTCTCGCCACGCCGTTCATGGCCCAGCCGGACAACTTCGGTCTCTACCAGCCGCTGGTGGTCGGCGCGCTGTGGGCCGGCGGGCGCGGACTCCGAGGAGACGGGCGGAGCTTCGCCCTGGCGGGTGCGCTCGTGGCGCTCGCGACCCTTGCCCGCTCTGATGGGATCCTCGTGGGAGTGGCCCTTGGGCTGCTCTACCTCGTCGACCGGTGGCGGGCCTGGCGAAGCCGGGGTGCGAGGCGCCCCGCGATCCCGGTCTGGGCCGCGGGTGCCTGTGCGGCGTTGTTCCTTCTCATCGCCGGGCCGTGGTTTGCCCGCCAGCTTGCCGTCTTCGGGAGCCTGTCGCCCTCCTCATCGACCGGCAAGGTGCTGCTCATCCGGACCTTCTCGGAGTGGGACAGCATCACCACCCCGGCAACGCTTGATCACTTCCTTGGCCAAGGTTTGGGACCGCTGATCGTCAGCCGGATCGGCGGCTTGGTCGCGGCGATGACGATCTACGCCGTGATGGTTGGCGGCGTGATCCTCGTTCCGTTCATGCTCGTCGGCGGCTGGTTGCGGCGTCGGTCGACGGTCTTCTCGCCAGCACTGGCATACGCGGGCCTCCTGTTCGCAGCAAATGCTGTGTTCTTCGCGGTACACATCCCGGGTGGGACCTTCATCCACTCGGCGATCGGGTTGGCGCCGCACACGTACGTCCTGGTGTTGGAGGGCCTCGCTGCGTCCATCGGATGGATCACAGCCCGCCGCGCGAACTGGGACGCCGAGCGCGCAACCCGCGTATTCTCGGGCGCCGTGGTCGGGTTTGCCGTCGTAGCCGCTGCCGTCGCCACAATGGCGACGGATTCCGATTGGGCGACCCGTGCTGCCGACCAGAAATTCACCGCGGCGGCGCTGGACGCCGCCCGAGCGCCCCTGACCGACCGGGTCATGTCGATCGATGCCTCCGGAACGCGGTACTGGAGCGGCCGGGGCGGGGTGGTGCTCGTGAACGACTCGCTCGGGACGATCGAGCAGGTCGCCCGCGCCTACCAGATCCGGTGGCTTGTACTGGAGCGCTCCAATGCCGTGCCCGCCGTCGCCCCGCTCCTCGACGGTGCCCCCCGACCCGCCTGGATCGGGCCGCCCGTGGCCTCTCGGCCGGCCACATCCTCGGCCGGCGATACCACGCTCGCGGCGGGGGCGGTCGATCTGGCCGTCTACCCCGTGTGCTTGACGCCCGGCGACTTGCGGTGCGCAAACGGAGCGGTGGCTCGCCGGCCGTGAGCGTTGTGCCGTGAGGCTCGGGTGACCCGCCGCGAGGCCTGGCTCAGCGCATCGGGGATCTTCCTCGCGGCGCTGCTGGTGCGCACCTGGGCTGCTGCCCAGATGTCGTTCCCGACGCCCGAGGACGCCACCTACTACTGGGGCGTCGCGCGCAACCTGGTCGAGGGTCACGGGCTGGTGTCCGATGCCATCTGGAGCTACGCCACGCCCGCGCGCGACCCGG
>JBBIIL010000154.1:0-4209 GCA_037446495.1 Chloroflexota bacterium
CCACCTCGTACCTGCCGGACGCGGATCTCGGCCCCGGCGCGCTCGACTTCACGTTTCCGTCCGACACGACGTTCATCTACTAGGCCGCCAGCAGTCCGCCCGCACCTCCGGCCTCCCCTTCCTGCTGCGCCGTTGGAATAGCGTTACGATCGCGCACTCCGCGCAGCCGCCCTCCAATCCGCGCAGTCAGTGCAGGTTCCCGAGGCGGTGTCAACATTCCCCACGGGAACTCCGGCACACGCCCCTAAGGAGGAACCGCACGGATGGGCGACCGACCCGGCACCCCGCCGGAACTGGCCAACGTCGCGCTGTACCCGGCGTCGGACGAGCCGTCGTTCGTCACCGGGTCCGTGATCGTCGCCGACGGCGCGCTGACGGCGAAGTAGCCACCGCTCGACCGTTTCGCCCGCAATCGCCGAGCTGAGAGGAACGCCATCGATGCCCAAGCAGAACCGAACCCATGTCGAGCACGCTGAGCGGACGGACCGGACGGAGCGCGCCGAGCACCCCGCACACGCCGAGCACGACCACGCCCCGCGCAGCAGGCACCCGCGCCTCGAGGAGCTCGAGGGCATGGTCCGCTCCGGCGAGATTGACACGCTCGTGGTCGCCATCACGGACATGCAGGGCCGCCTGGTGGGCAAGCGCGTTCAGGCGCAGGCGTTCCTCAACGGGGTCATCGACCACGGCGCCCACTTCTGCACCTACCTGCTGGGCACCGACATGGAGATGAACACGCCCGACGGCTACGCGCTGATGAACTGGGCGACGGGCTACGGCGACTGGGTCGCGGAGCCGATCTGGGACAGCCTGCGCGTGCTGCCCTGGCTGGAGAAGACCGCCCTGGTGCTGGCCGACGCCACCGACGGCGAGACGGGCGAGGAGATCCCGGTCAGCCCGCGGACGATCCTCAAGCGGCAGGTGGACAAGGCAGCCAAGATGGGGATCGCCGTCAAGGCCGGTTCCGAGCTCGAGTACTACGTTCTCAAGGACAGCTGGGAGAGCCTCGCGGATCGGGGCTGGCCGGTCCCCAAGCCGTTCGGCTACTACAACGAGGACTACCACCTGCTCCAGGCCACCAAGGCCGAGCCGCTCCACCGGCTGCTGCGCAACCTGATGACGGAGGCGCGCATCCCGATCGAGTTCTCCAAGGGCGAGGCCATGGCCGGCCAGCACGAGGTGAACATCCGCTACGACCACGTGCTCGAATCGGCGGACCGGACCGTCATCTTCAAGCACGGCGCCAAGGAGATCGCCTACCTCAACGGCTGGGGGATCACGTTCATGGCCAAGCCGGACCACCGCTGGACCGGCTCGTCAGGCCACCTGCACATGAGCTGCTGGGGCATCGACGACGACCGACCCCTGATGCACGCGGCCCCCGGCGAGCCCAAGGGTCCGTACGGGCTCTCGGTCCTGGGCAGCCAGTTCATCGCCGGCATGATGGCGCTCTCCCGCGAGCTGGCCCCGTTCATCGCCCCGTTCGTCAACTCCTACAAGCGCTACGCCGCGCTGTCGTGGGCGCCGGTCAACGTGGTCTGGGGCCGCGACAACCGCACCACCGGGTTCCGCCTGGTGGGCAGCGGCAGCGCCCTCCACGTGGAGAACCGCTTCCCGGGCGGGGACATGAATGCGTACCTCGTCTACGCGGCCATGATCGGCGCGGGCCTGTACGGCATCGAGCACGGCCTGGAGCTGATGCCCGAGTTCAAGGGCAACGGCTACCTCGCCGAGGAGTGCCAGCGGATGCCGCGCGCGCTGTGGGAGGCGATCGGCGAGCTGGAGCGGTCAGCGGCGGCCCGCGAGATCTTCGGGGACGACGTGGTGGCCCACTACCTCAACGCTGCAAAGGTCGAGCAGATGCAATACGACGCCGTGGTCCACAACTGGGACCGCGAGCGGTACCTCGAGCGCGGCTGACGCACCGCGCAGCCCGGCGGCTGCTGGCCTGAGGTGGCGGTGGCGTCATTGCGCCGCTCTGGTCGCCGCCAACCTGCGGCTGCGGGCTACGCTGCCTCGACGGGCGCGTTCCACAGGTCCATCAGTGCCGACAGGTCGAGTGGCTTGGCGTCCAAGGTGGGGAGTGGACGCCGGAGCAGGTAGCCCTGCGCGCTCTCGACGCCGAGCTCCATCACCCCAACCAGCTGCTCCGGCGTCTCGACGCCCTCGGCCACGACCACCTGCCCGCGACGGCGTGCAAGATCGCGAAGCGCGTGCAGGACCGCGTCTGCGGATTCTCGCGCGGCCCCAGCCTGCACCAGCGACAGGTCGATCTTCATGATGTCGAACGTCAGCTCGGACAGGAGGCGGAGCCCGGCGTTGCCAGCCCCCACGTCGTCGGCGGCAATCCGCACGCCATGGCGCCGCAGGGCGCCCAGGGTCTCGCGGACGCGCGCGAGGTCCTCGATCTCCTCGCGCTCGGTCAGCTCCACCACCAGGCGGGTGGGGTCGATCCCGTAGCGCCGGGCAAGCCCGAGCACGTCGAACGGATTGAACGCAGCGGTCTCGAGTGAGCGCGGCGAGAGGTTCACCGACAGGTACTGGTGCTCGTCGAGCCGACGGGCCCCGGCGAGCACGGCCTCGAGACTCGCGAAGTCCAGCTCCACCGTGTGGCCCGTGGACTCGGCGGCGACGAACAGCTGGGTCGCGTTCGTGAAGCCGGAGCCGGGCAGCGGGCGGACGAGCCCCTCATAGCCTGCGACCTGCCCGGTGCGCAGGTTGTAGACCGGCTGGTAGACGGGCGTCAGGAGCCGGCCTGCGGCAGCCTTCGAGACGGCGATGGCCAGCACGTCGTGCGGCCGCTGGTCATCGGCGATCCCGTGGCGGGCCGGATCGAAGATCTGGACGTCAGTCCGGCCGTGCCGCTTGCCCCAGTACATCGCCGCGTCAGCCTGGTGGATCAGCATCTGGCGGTCTGCGGCGGGCGATGGGAAGGCCGACACCCCCACCGTCACCGAGAACGAGCCGACACCCGAGGTGCCCGACGAGCCCGTGAGCGCGGCGGCGAGGATGCGCTTGCCGATGAGCTCGGCCTGGTCGGCGGCGCAGTCCGCGAGGAGCACCGAGAACTCGTCGCCGCCCACGCGGAACCCGCGGTCCGCCCGGCGCATGTTGGCGCTGATGACCCGCGCCGCCGCGCGCAGCAGATCATCGCCGGCGGCGTGCCCCTGCTCGTCGTTGATCTTCTTGAGGTCGTCGATGTCGATGTACAGGAGGGCGCACGGCCGCTCGGCACTGCGCGCCTGCGCGACGAACTCGCTCACCTCCTCCTGGAAGGCGCGGTGGTTGCCCATGCCCGTGAGCCCGTCGAGCAGCGCGTCAAGGCGTGCCTGGTCGTACGCCTGGCGGAGGCCGTGGCGCTCCTGGTCCAGCTGGTCAACCAGCTCGAGGGTCTTCCACAGGCCCAGCGTGCCGAACACGATGATGATCCCGCAGCCGATCGCCCCCAGGAAGATGGTCGCAAGCGCGACCTGGCCGAGGACGTGCGCGAACGCCGCCGACATCACCACCCAGGGCGCAGTCAGCACGAGGAACCACCGAACCATGCTCCGCTGAACAGCGTGAGCAGTCTTCGTCGCCCGGTCCGTCTGGGACGCCCAATAGATCCCCACTCGGGTTGCTCCTGGTCAGACAACTGCGTCGCCAATCCGTGTTGTACGCTCGCACCACCCGTGGGCGACACCCTCCCAATGGTCCCGAGCGGCCTGGGACCTCTGCGGACCGACTGCCGGCGCGTGGCGCGCCGCCGAATCGCCGCCCCCATTCGGCGACAGGTTGGCTACCCTTGCGGGGACTCACCAACGACGCACCGAGAGCGGAGCCACGATGCGACTGGACGGCAAGGTCACGATCATCACCGGGGGCGGCAGCGGCATGGGCAAGACGGCCGCCGAGCTGTTCTCCAAGGAGGGCGCACGCGTCGTGGTCTCCGACGTCTCGGAGGCGGCCGGCGAGGGCGTGGTCGCGGCGGTCAGGGCCACCGGCGGCGAGGCCACATTCGTGCGCGCTGACGTGTCCACCGAGGACCAGGCCCGGGCGATGGTCCAGCATGCCGTGGCCACCTACGGCCGCGTGGACGCGCTGTACAACAACGCGGGGATCATGCCCGAGGCCGACCACTCGGTGATCGACACCGACGTGGCGACGTGGGACAAGGTCATGGCGGTCAACGTCCGGGGCGTGTTCCTGGGCTGCAAGTACGCCATTCCC
>JBBIIL010000155.1:0-4046 GCA_037446495.1 Chloroflexota bacterium
CTTCCGGACCGACTGTCCGCTCACCGTCGCTGGCCGCGACTGCTCGGCGCTGGCGGACGCGATGTCCTGGCAGGTGGATGCCGTGGCGTCGGCCCTCGCCGGTCGCGGCGTTGAGCCGATGCCGCCCGTGACGCCGGTCCTGTGCTTCCTCAACGTCGAGTGGCCGCTGCTGGGCGCCCCGGACAGCTTCCGCGGCGTTCGCCTCGAGAGCCACAGGTCCATCAAGCGTCTGCTGACGAAGACCACCGTCCTGACCGAGCCACTGGCGGACGAGCTCGCTGCAGTGTTGGCCGAGGCGCTGCCGCCCAAGTGACCCGGCGGCTGCGACCGACCGTCAAGGTCGCCGCGACCGTTTCTGGTGCATCCCGAGCGGGCGGGCGGCCTCGGGCGCTCGTGGACGTCGCCACCTCGGCGCTCACCGCGCGACGTGGGCGCCCTGTGGCGCCTCAGGGCGAACGTCGCGGCGATCGCCGCCGGCGGCCCGAAAAGCGCCGAAACCCGGGCGCGCCTCGCGTTGCCGGGCGCGGGTACTCGCGGGCGGCGTGCCCTCCGAGGCGCTACCCCACCCCCTGCGCTTCATGCGCTCGTTGCAGGAGCGGCAGGCCGCGACCCAGCCGGCGGAGGGGTCGCCGTCGCGGACGTGCGCCGCCACCATCTCGGTCGCCGAGCGGAGGACGGTGCCGCACCCATAGGCGCAGGGCGCGGGCAGCGTCGACAGGAGCACGCCTCGTGCCTTGCCGTGCGCCGCGTCGTACCCGCGTGCCTGACGGCAGGGGCGCCGGCGCTCGCACTCGCGGCAGGGCGTGCCCGACAGGACGCGGGCGGGCGGGTGCCCGTTGTCGCAGGTGCGGATCACGGCGCGTCCTGCTCCGGCACCCCGAACTCGGTGCGCACCAGGGCGGCGAACGCGGTGAGGGCGGCGGCGACCGGCACCACCCACGGGTTGGCGTCGGACGGGAACAGCGCGGCGAGCAGGCCGCCCACGCAGCCGATCACGATGACGAACGCGGCCGGCGCGAACGTGCCCGAGACCTTCATGCTTGGTCCTCCTCTGCTTCTGCCGTCGTCGTGCTCGACGCGGTCACGCCGGCGCCGATGCGCACCCAGCGGCCCATGAACACGCCCGCCGTGACGTGCGCCACGGTCGCCTGGCCGCTCGACGCGCCCTGCTTCACGACCGGCTGGCCGCACGGGGCGCCGCTGGCGTGCCCGGTCCAGGCGTACCTGCGGGTGTCCGTCAGGCGGCCGTGCGCGTCGAGGGCGTAGTGGACGACGGTGGCGCCGTGCGCGACGCTGATCTGCCAGGTGGTAACGGTCGGCCTCGTCTCGACCCTGTCGAGCGCCTTCCACGCCTCGCGGACGTGGTGCATCTGGTCCCAGGGCAGGGTGGCCTCGCCGGCTTGGCCCCAGTCGGCGCCCCACGAGTTGCGGAGTCGCAGGCCCGCCGCGTCCCAGCCGACCGCCTGGATGGCGTGGCCGCCGACGGCGCGGTCGAACGCGGGGAGGACGCCGTCCACCGGGTGGAACCACGAGCTCGCCCACGGCGTGGCGATGACGAGCGGCCCGAACGCGAGGGTCGCGGCGCACAGGTCCGCCTGCGTCACGAGGACGCTGTAGTAGGCGGCGATGCGATGCTGCTGCGCGAGCTCGGGGTGCCCGGCGACCGGGTACCCGGCCGAGAGGCGGCGCGCCAGGGCGTCGCGGACCACCGCGCCGTCCTGCGTCCCGCCGATCTGGCGGAAGAACAGCGCCTCGTCGAACAGCGCGAGGCCGGTGTCCCGGAGGTCGTACCAGCCCTGCTCTCCGGCGGCGCTGTACGCGACGCACATCGGGCTGCTGCCCTGGTCGACCACCGGGTACAGCGGCAGCGGGACGTGGTAGGACGCGGGGAGGGCGTCGGGGACGGCGGTCCCGGTGGCCGCGTACAGGGCGTCGACTCCCCAGTCGCGCTCGTCGGGCGGGGACTCGATCCAGCCGAGACCGTACGGGTTGTCAGGCATGCGTCACCTTCACGGCAGCGACGGGTTGACGGCCTTGGCGAGCGCCGTCACGAGCTGGACGCCGACCGCGACGAGCGACACGAGCGACGCGCCGAGGGCCCAGCGTGCGAGGACGAGCGCCCCGTCGGCGCGGTTCTGCCAGGCGAGCATCCGGTCGAGGTCGCGGTCGTGCCCGTCGAGGCGCTCGTAGATGCTGTCGGCGCTCCGCTGCATGGCGGCCCGCCGCTCGACGCCGAGCGCCTGGTCCCGGGCGATCGCGTCGACAGTCGCCTTGAGCCCCTTGATGTCCTCCCGCATCTCCATCAGCAGCTCGCGCTGCGTCAGGCCCGTGTCCTCTCCTGCGGCCGCCACGTCAGGCGGCGCCCGCGAGCCGGGGGCCGGGGAGGTGTTGCCGGCCATCTCGGAGGCCGGCGGCCGGGTCGGCACAGGGGAGGGTGCGGCCGACCAGTAGGCGAGGCTCCGCCGCAGCGGGGCGGATGGGAGCGAGGCTGCGGACCACGCCCTGATGGTCCGCCCGGCGCCTCCGCGCGGGTATCGGTCAGTTGACCGGGGGGTCAGGCAGCAACGGGCGGTTGACTACTTGGTCGATTGGGCCATGCGCGCTCGGAGTCCCGAGAGCCGGATGGCTCTTGCGGCCGGACGGGGGCCTAGCCATCCTGAGCCCGTTCGCGGGGAGCGATGACGCGCGGCCCGAACCTCCGTCGCCGGGACCGCGCCGAGCCACTGGCGAGACCGACCCGCGGGATGAGGGAGGAGCATCCGCGATGCGCGGGCACCCATGGGTCAGTCGCTTTGCGGTCGGCGCGGCCGTCATCTCCCTTCTCTCGGCGTGTGTATCGAGTGCAGCCCCCTCGCAGGCGCCGGCGAGCCCGACCGGTATGGTGGCTGCCACGCCCGCCGACGCGGCCGACGCGACCGCTCGACAGTGGCTGACTGCCCTCCAGGCGAAGGACCTCGACGCGATGGCGGCCCTGTGGGCTCCCGACGGGGTATGGGAGGACGGCGCCACGGGGGAGAACTTCACTGGCGGGCCGCAGGCCGAGCGGTCCGGCTGGGCGGGGCCCCTGGGCATGGTGATCGCCGTCAACGACGCGGCCGTTCTCGCACTCGGGGATGGCGTGGCCGTTGTCGCCTACACCCTCCACGGACCTACCCCGGCCCACACGTCGCCGATCGACGTGCCGTTCATCACGGTTCTGCACGTCAAGGACGCCCGGATCATCCAGGAGACGATCTACTACAACCCGAAGCTGGCTTATGGATGAGGACTCCGGCACGGCCTCGGAAGTCATGACCTCATCCGCGGCAACAGGTCGCCTTTCCGCACCTCACCTTCGGGCTCCGGCAGACGCGGCGCCAGGATCCACACCAGCTGCGCCGTTGTCTCGGCTCCCACCTTGGACCGCGCGTTCGACCAGTGGTGCTTCACGGTCGAGTGCGACAGGCCGAGCTGGTGGGCCGCCGCCTTCTCGGAGACGGCGGCGAGGACCGCCGCGACCACGCCGGCATCACGTTCGGTCGCGGCGGCGGTTCGAGAGCGTCGGCGCGTCATGCGCTGCAGACCATCTCGAAGGACTCCGGTGGCTCAGCGACGCGCATGCTGATCGTAGGGTCGTTGGACGGACCCTATGCTTGGCGCCATGAGCGAGATCACCGTTCTGCCCGCGACTCACGATCGCTGGGACGATGTCGACGCGTGCCTGGGCGGCGACGGCGACAAGGGCTGCTGGTGCCAGTCCTGGCGCGGTGTGGAGGTGCCCGGCGAGCGGCGGAGGGACGCGTTGGTCCGCCAGCTGTCCACGAGCGCGGTGCCGCCCGGGTACCTCGCCTACCTCGACGGCGAGGTCGCCGGCTGGGTGGGCGTGTCCGTGCGGACGTTGACGCCGCGGCTGGTGGGCTCGCGAACGATTCCGTGGATCGACGACCTGCCGGCATGGTCCATCGGCTGCTTCCGGATCCGCGCCGGGTTCCGGCGCCGGGGCGTGGCCTCGGCGCTCCTGACTGGCGTGGTCGAGGCGGCACGGGCGGCCGGCGCAGCCGCCGCCA
>JBBIIL010000156.1:0-2198 GCA_037446495.1 Chloroflexota bacterium
TGGCAGCAGTTCGCGCTCGTCATCCTCTCGGTGTCGGTCGCGCGCTGGCTGCTCGCGGTCGTCGCCGCGGTCAAGCCGCCCAACACGTTCAGCGTCGCCAAGTCGCTCGACGTGTTCCGCGACCACGTGCTCGCGCTCGTCACGCCGATCAGCGCGGTGGCGTTCATCAGCATGTCGTTCCCCGCCGGGAGCGCGGCGCACGTGGGCTCGTGGGCGATGGCCTGCGGCGGACTCGCGCTCTATGTCGTGGACACGGTGAAGTCCGCAGCCGACAACTGGCAGCCGACCCCACCGACCGCGTAGAATCGCTCCGGGCGGCGGCCAGTGCCCGGTCGCCGCCCGCGACCCCCGGAAGGAGGTGACCCGTGCCCCAGATCGACTCGGCGCTCCTCAAGGCGGTGGTCGACGCGGGGGGGTGGGTCGCGTGCTCCATCACCCTCGCCCTCGTGGTCGCGGCCATCGTCAAGGGCTACCTCGTCCCCGGCTCCATCTACCGCCGCGAGGTGTCCCGTGCCGACACGGCGACCACCCAGCTCGAACGGCAGAACGACCTCGGCGAGACGCTGACGGCGCAGGTGGAGACGCTCATCAGCCTCGTCGCTGACGTGCTCGGCACGAGGACGCGTCGATGACATCCAATCTGCTGCTCCGCCTCATCCGGCGCTGGTACACCCCCGACGACGCCGCCGCCCGCCAGCGGCGAACCGAGGACGCACACCAGCGCGCCATCGCCATCCGCGTCCGCTCCGAGTGGGTCGAGCGCCGGTCCGCCGCCGTCCGCCGCTCCTACGAGCACGCGTCAGACCGCATCAGCAGGAATGGGGGAAACCCGTGATCGACCCGCTGCTCGCCGCCTCGCTGTGCCTCGTCGTCGTCAACTGGGCGGTCGCCGCGACCCTGCTGCGCCTCGCCCACAAGCCGCCGAAGATCCAGGCGCTCACCGAGCGCGCGTGGCTGGCCGCCCTCATCGCCGCCGTCACGACACTCACCCTGCTCACCGAGGCGATGCCGATCCTGCCCTCGGTCGGCGGCCTCGCCCGCGTCCTGATGGTCGCCGTCAGCGCCTACCCGCTGTGGTGGCTGGTCATCTACTACCGCGACGGGTTCTGACCTACCAGCGGATGGTGACCCGCAGCACGCCGGCCCCCCCGAGTCGTGACATGACGGACCAGAACAGGTCGATGGTCTTGGACCTCGACGCGCAGGAGTCCACCAGCGTTACGGCGATCCCGCCCACCTCGACCGTCCTCCCCCGCCAGTGCGGCCCCATTGCCGCACGGAGGGGGGCGCACGCCGCTGCGTACATCCCCGACGGGCTGACTCCGACAGGGCAGACGCTCACCCCCGGCTTGCAGTACCACGAGGCGAGTCCGCTGGCGCTCGAACCGCCCGGCCTCGGCGGCGTCGGGCGCGGTATGGCCTTCGGTCTCGGGGTCGGGCGAGGCGTCGGCCTGACGGTCGGGCGCGGCGCGGGGCTCGGGACGACCGCCACGGGCCTCCATGACGGCTCTGGCGCCTCGCTGGCCCGCGATGTGGCCTCGGGCACCCCCACGGGACGCCACGGGCCGCTGAACGGCGTGTAGGCGATCGTGGGCCGCGCCTGCGCGTCCGCGCATCCCCCGACCAGCAGCACTCCCGCGATCAGGGCCGTGACGGCCTTGGTCCGGGGGCTCACTTCGGCGTGCCCGCTACCACGCGGAACTCAGCAGGTCGGCGCCGCAGATCCACATGAGCGCGGCGTCCTCGGTGGTCAGGGCGTCCTCGCCGCGGGCGAGCCGGGCGCCGGACACCTGCTCTGCTGCCTGCGCGAGGGTCCGCCCGCGTGCCACGATCAGGTAGACGATGTGGTACTCGTCGTAGGGGGCGAGCAGGCGCAGCTGCCGGAACGCCCGCTTGAGGCGGCGGGGGTGGGTCTGCCGCCGGGGCTCGACGAACCTCGCGCTGCCCTCGAACCGCCGGTCGCAGAAGTGCGGCTGCGGCGTGCCGTCGGGCTTCGTCTCGGGGCACAGGCAGACGCCGGCGTCCTTGAGGTAGGCGAGGAAGCGGGGGTGGAACGCGGGTCCGCCGAGGCCGTGGCCGCTGTCCGTCCCCCGCTCGTGGATCGAGTACGGCACCTCGCCCGCGTAGCTGCCGCGACCCAGCATCCGCCACAGGTCACCGCTGATGCGGCGGGCCTCGTCCTCGACTGCGCTCACTCG
>JBBIIL010000156.1:2298-3918 GCA_037446495.1 Chloroflexota bacterium
CACTCGGCGATCTCCCACATCGACGGGTCCTTGCGGTCGTGCCACACCTGCCCGGTGAACACGTCCATGAGGTCGATCAGGTCGCCGTGGTCGGTCGTGAGCACCATGTACCGCTCGTCGTCGGGGATGGAGGAGCGGTAGCGGATCACGTCGCCGAACTTGAACGCGGGGTGCGCCATGCGGACAGGCACGCCGGGATCAAAGCCGATCGACAGCGGCTTCACGCCGAAAACCGATGCGATCCTGTAGGCGAACGCGTCGCTCTCGACGTCCCACCCGCTCGCGACGTCGAATCTCTCGGTGGTGTCCATCGGCCCCTCTCTACTCCGTGTCGCCCACGTAGACAAGACGGTCCCCGGCCGCAGTATACGCACGGGTCCGCCGCTTCTGATCCATGAACTTGCTGACCAAGTGGCTCGTGCCCGTGTTCTCGTCGTGCAGCGTGCGGGGGTCGAGAAACGCCAGCAGCTCGGCGCACTCGCGGCTCATCTCGGCGTCCCGCAGCCAGTTGTCCGCTCCGCCGCCGCTCTTGACCACCTCGACCGGCAGCCCCATCACGCCGCAGGCCATGACCACGAACTCGTCGAACCCGGCGCTGCCGCGACTCCAGAACACCGTGCCCTGCGGGTACGCGGCGAGCAGGTCGAGCACCGCCGCCCCGAGAGCGGGCGTCAGGGGGAACGTGCTCGAACCGGCCACGGCCACGGGCCGCCGCTTGCGCCTGGTCACTCCAGCCTCCGCAACAGCGGCCACTGGGGGGCGAGGACGCCCGCGATCCACGGCTTGCCACCCTTGGCCGCGCCCTCGACCGGAACGGCCAGCACGGTCGCCTTGGAGCCCGTCACGCACAGCACGATGCACAGCGTCCGCGCGGGCGGCGTCGCGCGGTGGAACGAGTCGTCCTCCCACATGTACGCCTCGCCGAACTTCATGCGTCGATGACCCTCACGACCGTGCGCGGGCTGGCCTTGTCCACCTCGTTCGCCATGACCCGGATCAGAAACCCCTCGTCGTTGCAGCCGAGGGCGTGGGCGAGCGCGTCCTGGAGGGCCTTGTTGCCCGCGTCGCCGTCATGCTTGCGGAGGGTGTACCACTCGACCTCGATGACGGTCCGCCTGCCCGGCGCCCACCCGGACGGCCGAGCGGTCTTGACCAGCCACGCCATGTCCTGCTGCCACCGCTCGACGCCCTCGGCCTTCTTGAGCCCCGACTTCGGACCCCGCCCGCAGACGCGGCACCGCAGCCCGAAGTCCACGATCTTGTAGGTCGCGTTGAGTGTCGGTGGGTTGCCGGCGTAGGTGAAGCCCCACTCAGCCATTTCCCCCCACCTCCCTCAGATACGCCCTGATCCACTCTCGCTGCGCCTTGCTGGGCACGCCCACGTTTCCCGACGCGCACATGGTGACGAGCAGATTGCCGCGCTTGCCCGCCATGATGTTCTCCTTGACGTGCTCGATCGTCATGCGGCGCAGGTCGTCGGGCGCGTGCGGGTGCCCGAACGAGTCACGGCAGGCGTGCCCCTTGTCCATGAGCCACAGGACGCAGGCTCGGTCGCGGGCGAACACCCGCTGAACGTCCTCCGCCGTGACCTTGTCCTCCTCGGCCCGGAACCAGGGCTTG
>JBBIIL010000157.1:0-3806 GCA_037446495.1 Chloroflexota bacterium
GTAGATGCGGTTCCTTGCCAGCTCCTCGAGGTCGAGGCTCTCCATCAGGTAGACCCCGTTCTCGATGAGCAGGAGCGTGTGGACCGGCTGCGGGTTGCCGGTCGGGCCGGGGTCGGGCGCGGGCTGGACCTCGAACGTCTCGGTGTCGGAGCCGGCGGCGATGACGCCGCGGTCGAGCAGCCAGCGGGCCGCGGAGATGTCCGGCCCGGGCGTCTTGTGCGCGGCCATCGCGTCCGCGTCGGGCCACAGGCCCATGTACCCGGTGCGGAACACCACCACGTCCCACGGCCGGACCTCGACGCCCTGAGCGCGGCAGATCGCCTCGGTCTCGGCCGCGTCGATGGGCGAGCCCTTGGGCAGGCAGTCCACGCCGCGGTACCCGGGAGCGTCGATCAGCACGCCCCGGGTGAAGAACGGCGGCATCTTGGAGGCATCGCCGTGCACGGGCCCGAAGTCGGTGAGGTGCTCGTCCGCTCGGCCGCCGCCGTACCAGTGCATGTCGTCCTCGACGGTCATGTGCGCCAGGGCGTCCATGTGCGCGCCGGAGTGGCTGGTGGCCATGACGTACTCGGCCATGTAGCCCAGGCCCGCGTCGTTGACCGGGCCCCACGGCTGGGCGCCGGTCACGCGGATGCCCCGCGGGGTGCGGTAGTTGAGCACCTGGAACGGCGGGTGGCCGGGGAAGAGCGGCATCCCGGGGAACCGCGGCGCCGCGAGCGAGATCATCCGGCCCTCGCGGACCAGCCCCGCCGCCGCCACCACCTGCCCGGCCGGCATGTCGGCGACCGGCCCGACCTCGGCGTCCTCGCTCACGCTCGACCCTCCCTGTCGCCGGGCACGGGCCCAGCCTGCACTGCGCGCCAGACGCGCTCGGGCGTGAGCGGGAGTTCGCGGATGGCCACGCCGGTCGCGTCCCGGACCGCAGCCGCCACCGCGGGCGCCACGCACAGCAGCGCCCCCTCGCTCATGCCCTTGGACCCGTAGGGGCCCGGCCCGTCGCCGTTCTCCACCGCCTCGCTGCGCAGCTCGTGCGGCAGGTCCATCGAGGTGGGGATCCGGTAGTCGATCGCGCCGAGGTTCCGGATGCGGCCCAGCTCGTCGAAGATGTACTGCTCCATCAGGGTGTGGCCCAGGCCCATGATCGCCGCGCCCTCGTCCTGCATCCGGACCTGCAGCGGGTTCAGGGCCTTGCCCACGTCGCTCACGGTGATGTGGCGGTGGATCGTCACGTCGCCGGTCTCCTCGTCCACCGAGGCCTCGATGGCCGTGCAGTTGAACTCGAAGAACGCGGGGGCCCCCGACAGCGGGTGGTCGGGCTCCGCCTCCTTGCGGCTCTCGCCGAGTCCTGTGACCTCCCCGCCGAGCTTGCCCAGCGCCGGCGCGAGGAGCTCGCGGATCGGCTGCTCGCGGCCGTCCGCGAGGCGGACGACGCCCTCCGCCACCGTCACCTCGGCCTCGTCCACGCCGTGGACCGTCGCCGCCATGCGGCGCAGCTTGGCCCCGATGTCCCGACAGGCGGCGAGGACCGCGTTGCCCATGAGCACCGTGGACCGCGAGGCGGAGGTCTGCTGGTCGTAGGGGACCATCGCGGTGTCGCCCATGACCACGGTGACCCAGTCGAGCGGGGCGCCCAGCTCGGTCGCGGCGATCTGCGCGAAGACCGTGCGCGCGCCCTGGCCCATATCGGAGGTGCCCGCGTAGACCACGACCGAGCCGTCGGCGAGAAGCCGCACGATCGCGTAGCTCAGCCCGGTCGTCGGCCCGGACTTGAGGCCGACCGCCACGCCGCGGCCGCGACCGGCGGGGCACGGCGTGTCCCAGCCGATCAGCTCGGCCGCCTTGCGCACGGTCTGCGACCAGTCGCCGTCGCACGGCGTGTCGAACGGGATGAACCGGTCGCCCCTCGCCGCCAGGTTGCGCAGGCGCAGCTCGAGCCGGTCGATGCCCAGCTGGAGCGCGCCCTCGTCGATCGTGGACTCCACCGCCCAGTTGATCTGCGGGTTGCCGAAGCCGCGGAACGCCGTGGACGGGACGGTGTGCGACAGGACCGAGCGGGCGACGATGCGCACCGCCGGCACGGTGTACGGCCCCGCAGCGGGGTACGAGCCCTTGCCCACCACGCGGTCCGCGATGTCCGTGTAGGCGCCGATCAGGTAGTCCGCCTCGATGTCGTGGAAGGCGATCCGCCCGTCCGCGGTGAAGCCAGTCCGGACCCGCGCCTCGCACGCCGCGCGCCGCACGGCCTGGAACGTCTCCTCGAGCGTGAGCACGAGGCGCACGGGCCGGCCGAGGCGCAGTGCCGCGAACACCACGGCGGGCTCGTACTTGGCGTGCTGCTTGCCGCCGAACCCGCCGCCCGGGTCCGGCGCGTACACACGCACCTTCGACAGGGGCAGGCGCACGAGCCCCGCGATCGTCTTCTGGAGCCAGTTGGGGTGCTGGATGGTGGACCACACCGCCAGGCCGTCGCCGTCGGGCGCGGCCATGAACGCATGGGGCTCGATGGCGAAGTGGGTGACGATGGGGAACGTGTAGCGGCGCTCGACGATCGTCAGGCCGGGCTGCGCGGCGGCGGCCTCGACGTCGCCCCACGCCACCACGTGCTCGTTGAGGACGTTGGTGCCTCGTCGCGGGTCCCTCGGCCGGAGCGACGGGTCCTGCACGAGCGGCGCGTCGGGCGCGAGCGCCCCGGCGATCGTGAAGACCGCGGGCAGCGCCTCGTAGTCCACGCGCACGGCCTCGGCCGCGGCCTCGGCCTGCTCCCGCGTGTCGGCCACGACGATCGCCACCGGATCGCCGTGGTACTTGGTCTCGCCCGTGGCGAGCACGGGCCGGTCCACGTTCTGCGGCCCGAACCGCGGGACCGGCTGGGGGAGGTCGTCGGCAGTCATCACCAGGCGGACGCCGGGCAGCGCGAGCGCCGCCACCGTGTCCACCGCGACGATCCGCGCGTGCGCGACCGGCACGGTCACGAGCTTGGCGTGCAGCGCGTCCGCCACGCGCAGGTCCGCGAGGTACGACTGCGCGCCGGTGACGCGCCCGATCCCGCCCACGCGGCGGGGAGACCCGCCGACCCGATCGCCGGGCG
Source organism: Chloroflexota bacterium (assembly GCA_037446495.1). Lineage (GTDB taxonomy): Bacteria > Chloroflexota > Limnocylindria > Limnocylindrales > CSP1-4 > CAIXZV01. The sequence goes on from JBBIIL010000157.1 coordinate 3,089, forward strand.
CGGTCACTGGTCCAGGCCCTCCGCGGACGTCTTCGCGCCCGCCGTGGCGCCGGCCGCGTCCACGCCCGCGCCGGAGACGCTCACCTCCGGCGCCCCGCCGGCCGCCACCTGCTCGATCGCGGCGAAGATCTGCTCGTAGCAGGCGCAGCGGCAGAGGTTGCCGGCCATGCCCTCCTCGATCTCGCCGCGGGTGGGGTGCGGGTGCTCGGCGAGCAGCGCGTGGGCGGAGATCAGCTGGCCCGGGATGCAGAACCCGCACTGCACGCCGCCCTGGTCCAGGAACGCGGCCTGGATCGGCGCGAGCCGGCCGTCGGGCGAGGCGAGTCCCTCGACGGTCAGCACCTCGGCGCCGTCCGCCTCGACGGCGAGCACGAGGCACGAGTCCACGCTGCGCCCGTCGACGAGGACGGTGCACGCGCCGCACTCGCCCACCAGGCAGCACTCCTTGGTGCCGGTGAGGGCCAGGTCCTCGCGCAGGACCTCGAGCAGCGTGTGGTGCGGCGCGACCTCGATCCGCCGGCGGGTGCCGTTGACCGTGAGCTCGATGGGGACGGTGGCGAGCAGCATGGACATCACTCCATGGCCGCGAGGCGGGCCCGCGCGGTGGCGAGCGCCCGGCGGCCCAGGACGCGGAGCATCGCGAGCCGGTAGTCGGGTCCGGCGCGCATCGATCGGGCGGACGGGCTGGCGTCCGCGAACAGGGTCGCGAGGACGGCGG
>JBBIIL010000158.1:0-3800 GCA_037446495.1 Chloroflexota bacterium
GGACCGCGAACACCTCGTCCGAGGCAAGCTGCACGGCCAAGGCCACGATCGTCAGCAGCCCGAGCCAGGCGAAGACGGCGATCGCGCGGCCGGTGAAGAAGGCGGCGCGCGAGACGGGCTGGGAGACGAACAGCTCGAGCCGGCCGGCGTCCTCCTCGCTCGCCGTCGCACTGTTCGCGAACAGGACCCCGGCCGCCGCGAAGCAAAGCGGCATGACCAGCTCGTAGAGGCCGCCCCGCAGGTAGCCCGCGGGAGTGCCGAAGCCCTCCAGCCCGAACGCCGTGAGGAGGGGCGCCGGCAGCTGATCGATCGCCGTGGTGATGCCCGAGGATCCCCGGAAGGCGGGCCAGAAGGCCATGGTGCTGACGATCAGCACGACGAACGCCACGCACCAGCCCAGGGCGGCGCGCCACGAGGCTCGGAAGGGACCGCCGATGAGCTCTGCCCAGCGCGCGCTCACGACGCGGCCTCGTAGAGATCCAAGAAGGCCTCCTCGAGGTCGGGCTCCTCCACGAGCAAGCTCACCACGCGCTGATGGGCGAGCAGCGCGAGGAGTGGCTCGATCGATCCTGCCAGCACCGCGCTGAACCGATGGTCCTCCACGTGCTGGTCAACGAGGCTCGACAGCCCGGAAAGCTCGTCGACGGGGGGTGCGCCGGCGAACCAGACCTCCACGCGCTGGCGTGCCCGCCGGCGCAGTTCCTCGACGTCGCCGAGCGCCAGCACCCTGCCCTGCCGCAGGACGGCGACGCGGTCGGCAGCGCGCTGCACCTCGCTCAGCACATGGGAGGACAGGAAGATCGTCGTGCCTCTCTGGCGCGCCTCTCGCACGAGGGTCAGGAACTCGCGCTGCATGAGCGGGTCGAGCCCGTTCGTCGGTTCATCGAGGATGAGCAGCTCGGCGTCAGTGAGGAAGGCCAGCAGCAGGGCGACCTTGCGCCGGTTGCCGCTCGAGAGGTCCCGCAGGCGCCGCGTGAGGTCGAGGTCAAGTCGCGCCGCGAGGTCATCGCGACGCCGCACGTCGAGGCCCCCGCGCAGGCGCCCGATCGCGGCCACGAGCCCGGCGCCCGTCATCCGCTCCGGCAGGCGCAGCTCGCCGGGCATGTACGCGACGCGTCCACGCAGCGCCAGCGCGTCCCGCCTCGGGTCGAGCCCCAGGACCTCGAGGCGTCCGGCCGACGGCCGAAGCAGGTCGAGTAGGCAGCGGATCGTCGTGGTCTTGCCGGCGCCGTTGGGTCCGAGGAAGCCGAACACCTCACCCCGGCGGACCTCGAGATCGATACCTCGGACCGCGTGCACATGCCCGTAGTCCTTGACCAGGCCCTCGATCCGAATGGCCGGGCGATCCCTGAGCGGCTCGCTCCGGTCGCCTTCCGTCGCGCCCACTCGACAACTGTACGAGGAGCCGCCCCGCGGCGTAGCTCGGCGAACCACGACATCTGCCGCACGACCGTCCCGTCTTCGTCGGACCAGACGCCGGAGAGTATCGTGGGCTCCATGAAGGGTGACCGAGTCGAAGCCATGGTCGACACCGGCCAGGGCGTCCAGACGTTCGAGATCGTTGCGTCGCGCGCCGGCCGGCGGATCGAGGTCGTCACCTCACGCGGGGTCGTCGAAGTGCGGGAGGTGACGCGGACCGGCGTGCCGGTCCGCACCGGCCGCTTCATGACCAGCCGTCTCATCGCCCTCGTCGAGCACCCGGCGATCGACGAGCGGGGACGCGTCGAGGTGACCACGCGCCATCGTCTCCAGGTGCGCGAGCGTCCGTAGTCGCGAGGGAGGAGCCGGCGTGACGAACCAGGGTGACTGGGAGCGATACGGCCGGGCGCTCCACCGTGCCATGGCCGAAGTCCTCGACGAGTTCCCCGAGGAAGTGCGGCCGCACGCCCTCGAGACCGCCGACTACTGGATGAGCGTGGGGCTCACGATCGGTCTCGAGCGTCCGCACCAGGCGCGCCGACTCCTCGAGCTGATCGAGGCCGAGGAGGCCGAGCGCGCGGCACTCATGGACGACGCTGCTGCCTTCCTGGCGGAGGCGCTCGAGTGAGACGGCGCGGCCTCGTCTCCAACCTCTACCGGACCGCCCGGCTCGCGAACGATGTCTCCGTCATCGCCTCGGGCAACCCGCACCGGATCGCCCGCCGGGCCAAGAACAAGATCGTGGGCCGGGCACTGGCACGGGGCGGCTTCTGGCGGATGCTCTGGGGGCGGTGAGGAGAAGGTCAGGGGACGGCTGAACGCTCCGAGTTGGTCCCGTGGCTCAGCCGGTGCTGCGTCTTCCAGGCGAACAACGTTCGCCGCCACCATCCCGGCGCGCCCACGCAGGTCTGCTACCTGATGCCAGCCGCCTTCCTCTGCGCCTCGACAGCATCTGGCGGGGGGACGCCGGCCCGGATCGCTCTAGCCTGAGTCACCTTTGCCGAACGGCGCCGAGGCGCGACGACCCGCACCGGAGCAGTCGGGCCGTACCCGACGACTGAGATCGTCATCTCGTAGGTGGGCGCGAGGTCGTGGTCATCGGCCTTACAGAGGGCGCAGGTCCGGCGCGGTAGCGGGCCGACCGCGCGTCGGGCCGACCGGCGGGTTCGGGCCGCGCGCATCCAGCGATCTGGGAGTGTGAGGCTGAGCCCGCAGATGCATCGCTGGACGCCAACGTCGACGGCGCAGGCACATGAGACGAGGACGGGATCGCCGGTCGCGATGGCATGATCGACCACGAGGTTCGTGTTCCGGACGGCGCCCCGGACGGCCTCAGCCAGGGCGAGCACGAGCGGGCTCGGCGTCGCTTGGGGCACCGACGACATGACCAAGCTCCTTCTGTCGCTAGCGGACCCATCACGATGTTGCTGCTTTCCGTCAGGCCAGGTATCCCGGCCGATCTCGAGCCAACTTACCGACCCGGCGCCGGTCGGACGTGGGCGACGATGAGCGTCCATACCGCGACGGCGCGGCTCCGTGCCGCTCTCGCATGGCACGTCACCCCACCATCGGCGTGGACCGTAGAATTCGGCGCATCGCTGGGGCCGCCAGCGAGACGCGGCGCGGTTGGCGCCGACGTGACGTCAAGCCCGCCGCCGGGGACCACCGATGCCGTTCCAGACGCCGATCACGATCGCCAAGGCGCTCGATCGGATCCAGGCCCAGGAGTACGTCCTGCCCGCGATTCAGCGAGAGTTCACGTGGTCCACCGACCAAGTCACGGCCCTGTTCGACAGCCTGATGCGCGGATATCCGATCGGGTCGTTCCTGTTTTGGCAGGTGAAGGCGGCCGAGTCACGGGACTACGTGTTCTACGGCTTTATCCGCGACTACCACGAGCTCAAGGGACGCCACTGCCCCCGGCTCGACATCGCCCCAGATCGACCCGTGACGGCGATCCTTGACGGCCAGCAGCGATTGACATCCCTTCTCATTGGCCTCCGCGGCAGCCACGCCGAGCGCCTTCCGCGCAAGCACCGGAGCAATCCGGATGCCTATCCGCTCAAGCACCTTTGTCTCGATCTCAGCGGCCCAGCAGCCGAGAACGAGCAGAGCCTCGAGTTCGGCTTCAAGTTCCTGACGGACGAGGACGCCGCGCCCACCGGCGAAGGCTCGCGCTGGTTCCGGGTGAAGGATGTCCTCGGGTTCGAGGACGCGACGCAGGTCTACGAACACCTCGACAAGCTCGGGCTCGTGTCCAAGTCGTTCGCCTTCAACGGGCCGCTCGGCCGCCGACAGCGACGCATGGCGAACCCGACGCTTCGGGAACGTCGTGCTGTGGAACGAGGCCCTCAACGACGACGGATCGTCGAAGGGCCTCC
>JBBIIL010000159.1:0-3792 GCA_037446495.1 Chloroflexota bacterium
CCCGCGACATGCAGCTTGGAAGGCCGGGACGTCCCAGCGTTGTGGCACCGTGCTCGGGGGCCCGAGCGAAACGTGTCCGGTTATCGTGTCGTCGCGGCTGCGACGCAAGCGGCCGGCCGACATTCGTGCAGCTTCTCGGCCATGTCAGCGTCTCTCTGCTCGAGGCGGGGACGCCCAAGCTTCCCCTCATCCCTGCGCCGTCGTTGCTGATCACAGCCCTTTGCGTATACGCCGTCGGTAATCACAGCCGGCGTCAAGAGGTAGGCGTGCGGCTGGACCACCACGACGGGTCACGGATGGGCCCCAGAGCGCGTCTCAGGGTTTGGCCAGGGACATGAGCGCAGGCATCGCAACCTGGAGAACGATCGAGAACCAGGGAGTGCACCCGGACCAGTCTGTCGTGGCCGCGGCCAGGTCGGCAAGCGACAGCGCCGTGACCTCCGCGACCTCGGCCGGGTTGAGTTTGGGCTGATCCGTCGTCCGTCCGACGAACAAGTGGTCGTACTCGCGTTCGACGAGCCCGGATGCTGGATCAGCAACTTCGTACGTCACGGAGCCGGCCGCGATCAGATCATCCGGCGCGACGACAAGGCCGACCTCAAAGGCCAGCCGCCGGCTCGCCGCGGCGCTCGGCCACTCGCCCGGCCGCGGGTGCCCGCAGCACGTGTTGCTCCACAGGCCAGCCGAGTGGTACTTGCCGGCAGCCCGGCGCTGGACGAGCAGCCGACCCGACTGGTCAAGGAGGAAGACCGAGACGGCACGGTGGAGGTAACCGGGGGCTAGGTGCGCATCGAGTTTGGCCAGCGTGCCGACCGTGCGGCCAGACCGGTCGACGAGTTCGACCATCTCGCGACCAACATCAGCCTCACTCACAACGCGCCTCGCTCCCCGGCCCGAGAGTGCCTTCTGGTGTGCGGCTACCCGATGACGATCGCGTTGAGCGCGAGCAGCAAGAAGAGCAGCGCGAGGTATGGCGAGGTGAACTTGAAGAGACTCCAGGCGTGTTCTTTGCTTGGAGCACGAACGAGCCAGATGCTCCCAACGACGAGCGCGACAGCCAGACCGAGGACGACTGTCGCGATCGGCCACACGACGCGCGTGCCGGGGGCGGCCAGGAAGAGCACGCTGAATCCGGCAAGGGCCAGGCTGGCCAGCCCGATGTATCGCGCGCTGCGCTGCACCCCGATCGCGACCGGGAGCATCGGGACGTTGGCCCGGGCATAGTCGTCCCGCGAGCGGATGGCCAGGCTCCAGATGTGGATGGGCGTCCAGAGCATCACGAACGTGGCGAGGAGGACCCCCGCAAGCGTGGGCCCGCCGGCAACCGCCACATACCCGACGAAGGCCGGAGCTCCGCCGCTCGGAGCGCCGAGGACGATGCTCAGCGGGCTCGTGCGCTTGGTGAGGAGCGCGTAGACGACGAGGTTGTCCGCCAGGCCGAGGGAGATCAGGAGCACGACGAGCAGGCCGTAGGAGAGCGCCACCAGGAGGCCCGCCGCGATCAGCGCCGATCCGAGCACCAGCGCATGGGCGGGCCGGAGCTGGCCACTCGGGAGCGGCCTGCGTCGTGTCCGCTCCATCAGTGCGTCGATGTCGCGGTCGATGTAGTTCGCCACCGCGCGCGCTCCCATGCTGGAGAGAGCGAGTGCGAGGCAGATGCCGACCAGCCGGGCCGGCGAATCCAGGCCGCCCGCCACGATGCCCGACGCGACGGCGGTGAACACGAGGAGCAGGACGCTCTTCGGGTCGGTGACCGCGAGATACAGGCGGAGGCGGTACGCGAGCCAGTGAACCGAGGGCCCGTCGCGTTCGCCCAACACCCGAGTCCCGGAGACCGACAGCGGCAAGTTGCTCATCGGAGGTCGGGGATGGGCTTGGCGACGTTGACGGCGCGGATCGCGAACGCGCCGAACAGGACGGCGAGGTACGTGATCGCGGTCCCGGCGATGTAGATGCCGAACGAGATCCCGTTGTTGGACGGATCGGCGAACGTCCACAGGGTGACACCGAGCAGAGCGCCCAGCAATCCAAGCGCCGCCGTCCACGTGGCGATCCGCCGATTACGTCCGGCAACACCATAGACGTCGACGAGCAAGAGCACGAGCGAGAGGGCAATGAGCAGGAACAGGCCGGCCATCGGCTGGGCAATCTTGAAGGCGGCGTCGTTGGCTGCGAGCGAACCCCCGAACTTGTCCTCGTTCATCTCGATGTAGAAACCCTGGCCCGCGTTCAGCAGCATCGCCACCAGCCAGGTTCCCAGGACCGTCAGGCGCAACGGGTCCTGCCAGACGCGGCGCTCCGCCAGAATCGCCACGAGGATGATCATCGCGCCGATGCCGATGACGCTCATCGTCATGTCGTCGCCCGCCATCCCGTTGACGCCGCCGGGACCACTCGCAAACAGCGTCGGGGGCGTGAAGTTGAGGAGGGCGACCGCGCCGAGCACGAGCGTCGTGGCGATGACGCCGAGGAGCGCCACCACGGCACCGACCACCGCGATGGTTCGCCGCAGCGGGGACTCACTTTCGAAGACCCGGAACAAGACCGCGGCGACTGCGACGATTCCGGCCATGATCGAGAGGGCCATCATGTGGGAGTGCGGGTCGAGCGTCGCGCCGAGCCAGCCCGGTGCGTCGAGGCCGAGCCAGCCGATGAAGCCGCCGAAGAAGGACGGGCCGAAGACCCGCACCCAGAGGTTGAAGAAGCCGAGCACCCCGGCGATGAACGCCGACGCGATTGCCGCCAGGGTGAGCCAGTAGCCGATGCCGACGTTCGAGTACGCGCCGCGATCGGCCTCCGAGATCGGGAGAATGCGGCCGAGATAGTCGACGATGGTCCGGCTCTGCTCGTTGTACGACTTGGCCACCTTGCGCGGCAGCAGGAGCAGCTCGATGAACAGCGCACCGCCGACGTCACCGATCAGGATGAAGGCGACGGTGAAGAGCAGGATCCCGACGTCGGCCAGCTGGTTGCTCACCGAGGGGCTCAGGTAGACGAGCCCACCGAGCGCGCCCAAGACCACCGCGATGAAGGCCCGGTAGACGATCGGAAAGTCGATCGGCGCCTCGTATTGCTGGAGCTTGAAAGCCTGCATCACGAGATAGACTGCGAGCGCCGCGAGCCCGATCCCGATCGAGTGGAAGTACATCTTCGCGAAGTACCCGTCGAAGGACGGCGGGAAGCCCACCACGAAGTACAGCAAGCCCATCACGGCGACGATCGCAAGCGTCGCCACGGTGAGGAACTTCAGCGAGAACATGTACGTGTGGACATAGGTGACGACGCCGAGTTCCTCGGGTCGGTTCGCCCGGGTCGCCGCACGGTCTGCCGACCGCCCGAGCGGTCCTTCACTGCCGCCGACGATTGGCGGCGCGACGGGAGGGAAGACCGGGTTGTCCATGCGCTGGGCTCCTCACACGGCACGACGAGCTCGTTGGCTCGGGTGGGCCTGTTCGAATTCGCACGTGCGCACGGACAACATCGCCCTGAGGCCGACAGCTGGTCAGGGTCATACGACCCTAACCTGACCTGATGGCGGTCCCCCACGATGTGGGGCCATACGGACCAGTGTCATCGTAGGATAGATGCCAACGACACTGACGCGCCTTGATGTCGTCCAGGCTGTGCACTGGCCGCGTGTCGCCGAGCGTTGTGGCGCACGGTTCGGTGGCGTCGGACGCCGCCCAGAAGCCCCAGTCGCTCAGCTATCCTGTCGTCCTGAGCACGAAACCGGGAAATGGAGCGGGAGACGGGGTTCGAACCCGCGACATGCAGCTTGGAAGGCTGCCGCTC
>JBBIIL010000160.1:0-1889 GCA_037446495.1 Chloroflexota bacterium
CCTCGCGGTCGTAGTCGTCGTCGGCGTGCATCTCGCTGAGCACGAGCACCGGGCCTGTGGCGAGGACCGGCCAGGCGCCGGCCCACGAGCCGCCGGCCGCCGCGACGCGGAGGGCGAGCTCCGCCAGCGCGTAGGACTTGCCCGACCCCTCCTCGCCGGCGTGGACGCGGATGCGGCCGGGCCGGTCGAGGTCCTCCACGTACTCGACGCCCCCGAGCGGCGAGGGCACGGCGTCGCCGCGGTCCTCGGGCTCGGGGAACGGCGAGGGGCGCACGGTGGCGGCCAGCGCGTCCAGCTGCTCGAGCAGGGACGGCCCGCCCGCGGACGCCTCGCGCTCCGCGCGCAGCGACGCCAGGTCGAACGCCTGCGCCGCGCGCTGCTCGGGGGTGTCGTTCGGGTTGCCGTGCCGCTCGAGCTCGCGCCGCGCGGCCTCGATGGCGAAGGCGCTCGGCAGCGGCGTGGCCGGCGCCCACGCGCCCGGGTCGTCGGCGTCCTGGGGCGGAAGGTCGTCGAAGCTGGCGACGCGCGCGTCGGCCGCGCGGTCCGCCAGGACGCGCGGCAGCACCTGCACCACCCGGTCGGCTTCGATCCGCTCTCGGGCCGTCACCGGGCGGCCCTCAGCTCGGCCACGGCGCGCAGGATTCGGGCCGCGCTCCGGTCGGTGACCCGGCGGGACGCCTCGACCGCCTGGACCCGCTGGCGCCGGCAGCCGAGGGCTCCCGCGACCTGGGCCTGGGTCAGCCCGGCCGCTCGGCGGAGGGCCGCCAGGTCGTCGCCAGTCCAGTGCGGGGCAATTGCGCTCATCTCGCCCCGGAGCATCGGGGCGGGCGGTGGGGAGTGGCGCGGACCTACTGGGGAGCCGTTTGCGGAATCCTCACCTCTTGCCGGCCGGCGGCCAGGAGAGCCACCCGCGCTGGATCCAGTCGTCGAGCGTCTTGCGGTCGATCCCGACCCTGGCGGCAAGGGCGGTCTTGGTCGGCCTACGGCCGGGGCGCCGCAGCAGCCCCTCGATCTCGGGAATGGTCCTGCTGGCAAAGTCCGTCGGCTCGTCGTCGTCGGCGGGCTCGGGCGGCACCGGCCCCAGCCTCGCGTCCGCGAGGGCCTCCACCGCGTCCGCGAGCCTGCCGAGCAGCACCATGCGGTCGTGGTCCCTCGACTTGTACCAGGTGCCGAGGTTCCGGAGGTCGAAGGCGTCGAGCTGCGCCCTCGCCCGCAGGACGGCGCGCTCCTCCCTCGTGAGCTCGTCGGTGTCCACGTCCAGCCTCTACTGCAGGCGCGATCGGGGGAGCGGCGGACCTGCCGTCCGTTCGCAGGGCGGCCGCAGGTGGTGCGGGGCATGGGTCGTCCCGCTGGTGGGTTAGAACACGGGGGTTGGCCCTTCGGAAGTCATGCAGCCCAGTGGCTGGCCGGCGAGCAGGAGTGCTTCGAGCACCTCAGTCTAGCCGGCGACGGGTCGTGTGAACAGGCGTTCTATCCACGACCTTGGTGCGCGGGCCGAGGAGATGTCCACAAGTCCAACGACGTATCCACGACGCGACCGGGCATGTCATCCGACCTGTCACAAGGCGGTGGCAACGTGATCGGCCTACATGGGGCCGGTAGACTTCAATCGCGGTCGCCGTCGACTGGTTCTCGGCTGCCATTGCCTCGCCCATGTGTTTCGCGCGCGCCATCCAGGAGGAACGGAGCATCTCACGGCTTGAGGAGTTGACCAAGGGCGCGCTCGTCTCGGGCGTCGTTGCCGACAAGGCCGTGACGGTCGTCGAGGTCACCTGGCATGGCTCCGAGGTCCTAACGCTGACCTACCGAACCGCCGATGGCGCCGTGGCCGAGCGCCTGATTTACCGCGAGGACGAGCCGCGCCTGGCGATCGTCGAGGAAGGCAAGCC
>JBBIIL010000160.1:1989-3698 GCA_037446495.1 Chloroflexota bacterium
CCGCCGGTCTCGGACCCGGGCGAGCTCATGCGCCGGTTGATGAAGGAGCAGCTCGTCAAGTTCGACGGGACGGCGCTCTTCCCGCCCCGCTATGCCTACGTCGTGCCCTACGACCTGTCCGGGCCCGAGGCCGCCCTCTACGAGCAGGTCACGACGTACGTCCGCGAGGAGATGAACCGGGCCGAGCGGCTCAAGGCGGAGGGCGAAGGGAAGCGCGGGCTGATCGTCGGCTTCGCCCTCATGATCCTGCAGCGCCGTCTCGCCTCATCCCCGGCCGCGATCCACATGTCGCTCAAGCGTCGTCTGGCCCGCCTTGAAAGGACCCTCGCCGAGACCCTACTGCAGCGGGACGGCGCCCAGGCCCGGATCACGCAGCCGGACCTCAACGCGATCACGATCGCGGACATCGAGGAGATCGACGACGACGAGGCGACCGCCGAAGAAGCTGAGGCCGCCGAGGAGACAGCAGTCGATCTCGCCACCGCTGCCAGCACGATCGCCGAGCTCCGCCTGGAGATCGAACGGCTCAAGGAGCTCGAGACCCTCGCCGCACACGTCCGCAAGCTCGGCACTGACACGAAGTGGACCGAGCTCTCCACGCTCCTCCAGGAGGCGCCCGAGATGCGCGATGCCGGCGGCGGACGGCGCAAGCTCATCGTCTTCACGGAGCACCGCGACACGCTCGACTACCTCGTCGAGCGGATCGGCACCTTCCTCGGACGGCCCGAGGCGATCGTCGCGATCCACGGCGGGCTGCCGCGCGACCAGCGGCGCGCGGCGGAGTCGGCCTTCAAGAACGACCCCGCGGTCGTCGTCCTGGTCGCGACCGATGCGGCAGGCGAGGGCATCAACCTCCAGCGCGCCCACCTGATGGTCAACTACGACCTGCCCTGGAACCCCAACCGGATCGAGCAGCGGTTCGGGCGGATCCACCGGATCGGCCAGACCGAGCCGTGCCACCTGTGGAACCTCGTCGCCCACAAGACCCGCGAGGGCGACGTGTACGCCCGCCTGCTCGAGAAGGTGGCCGTCCAGATGCAGGCCCTCTCGGGCACCGTCTTCGACGTCCTCGGCGAGGTCACGTACGAGGGCAAGCCACTGCGCCAGCTCCTCATCGAGGCGATCCGCCTGGGCGACAGCCCCGAGGTCCGGACCCAGATGACGCGGGTCATCGATGAGGCCCTGGACGTCGAGCACCTCCGTGCGCTCCTCGCCACCCGTGCATTGGGGGCGAACCTCCTCGACACGACCAAGGTCGCCGCGGTGCGTGACGAGCTCGAGCGAGCCGAGGCGAACCGCCTGCAGCCGCACTACGTGCGCGACTTCTGCCTCCTGGCGTATCGGCGCCTCGGCGGCCAGGCGCGTGAGCGCGAGCCCGGGCGATACGAGCTGACGAAGGTCCCCGGGCGGATCCGCGATCGAGCCCGTGAGGCTGTGATGCGGCCGGGGGTCCTCGGCGCATACGAACGGATCGCGTTCGAGAAGGACCGGGTCGCGGTCGTCGGGCTCCCGCTCGCGGAGTTCGTCTGCCCGGGGCACCCGCTGCTCGAGGCCACGATTGACCTCGTCCTCCAGGACCATCGCGAGCTCCTCCGCCGCGGTGCGCTGCTCATCGACGAGACCGACCTGTCGGACTCGATTCGAGCCCTGGTCTACCTGGAGCACGCGATCGTCGACGGACGACCGAGCCGCGACGGACACCCGACCGT
>JBBIIL010000161.1:0-3683 GCA_037446495.1 Chloroflexota bacterium
TCGCCGCTCGGCTGGGCCGAGAAGGCCGCGGCCTTCGGGCCGATGCGCTGGTGGGCCCTGCTCGTGCCCCTCGCCGTCGGCGGGCTGCTCGCCGCGCTCGCCGTGCTCGTCGCCGCGCGACGAGACCTCGGGAGCGCCCTCCTCCGCGGCGGCGGGGGGCCGGAGCGCGCGACGTCGTGGCTGCGCAGCCCGCTCGGCCTCGCGACCGCCATCCACCGCCCGTCGGTGCTTGGCTGGCTCGCCGGCGCCGTGATCCTCACGGGCACCATGGGCGCACTCGCGCAGCAGTTCATCAACGCCGTGCTCGGCAACCAGGCGATGGCGGCGGCCTTCGGCATGTCGGGGGCGAGGCCCGTCGACGCGATGGTCGCCCTCACCCAGCTCTACGTCGCGATCATCGCCACGGGCTACGCGGTCCAGGCCGTCGGCAGCCTGCGCGGCGAGGAGACCGCCGGACGACTCGAGATGCGGGTCTCGGGCACCCTGTCCCGCGTCCGGTGGCTCGCCGCCCACGGGCTCGTCATCGTGGCCGGGCTCGTGGTCATCGTCCTCGTCTCCTCGGTCGTGCTGGCCGCGGGCATGGCCTGGTCGACTGGCGGCGCGCTGGACCTCGGTCGCGTTCTCGGGGCGGGCGCGGCCTACCTGCCGGCCGAGCTCCTCGTTGCCGGGCTGGCGCTCGCGCTCTTCGGCCTGCGACCCAGGGCGTACCCGGTGGCCTGGGCGGCCGTCGCCTTCATGGCCTTCATCGCCCTCCTCGGTCCGGGACTCCAGTTGCCCGGGTGGGTGCTCGACCTCTCCCCGACTTCGCACGTCGGCAACCCGCCGCTGGGCACGGTCGACGCGCTGCCGCTCGCGGTCCTCGGTGCCATCGCCGCAGCTCTCGGCGGCGCCGCGGCGGTCGGCTTCCGTCGTCGTGGCCTGCCGCAGAGCTGAGCCGGCGGTGGCACCTCCAAGGAACTCGCGAGAGCAGCCGCCGCGGGGCGCTCGAACGCCGAACCCTACTCATGGATCGGTTGTCCCGGCGGCCGTGACCAGGACGTCACCAGCGGCCTCAGGTGTTGATCCGACACCGCGTGTATCGAGCAGCTCGTCTACCTCGGGCCGGGCCGCGGGCGACGCGAAGATGGAGACGTGGTCCTCGGCCATCAGCCGGAAATCGCCGCGAGGCACGATGAGGGAGCCGTCGCGCTCGATCGCGACGAGGACCGCTTCCCGAGGCCACATCACCTCGGAGACGAGTCGCCCGGCGAGCGGCGAACCGCGGGCGATCTGCGTCTCGATGATCACGCCACCGGCCCGAAGACCGCGCACCTGGCGGATGTTGCCGTTGAGGGCGGTGCGATAGGCGCTCATGGCGTCCCGCACCGACAGGATGCCGATGAGCCGTCCGCCCGAGACGACCGGCGCCCACTCTCGGTGGTGGTCGGCAAGCGCCCCGAGGGCGTCGTCGAGGCCGTCGTCTGCTGCAAGGATCGGCTCGCGGGCGAACGCCGAGCCGCCAACGCGCTCGTCCCCGGGCAGCGCCTGGAGCGTAGCGAGGTCGATCAGGCCCTGGACCGTGCCATCCGCACTGACAACCGGCGCGCCTGGAACGCCCATCGAGTCCATCCGGGCCCGCGCCGCGGACACCGTGTCGTCCGCTCTCACAACGAGGCGAGCCTGGCGGACTGCGTCGCCGACCGGCACCGCCGCGAGCAGGGGCATCGCGAAGCGGAACCGGTGGGCCGGCGAGTCCGAGCGCGTGGCGAGCTGGTTCCGGTAGATGCTGTGGGACCCGACCACGAAAGTAGCCAGGCCCACGGCGACCATGGCCGGGGCGAGCATCGAGAGGTTACCGGTCATCTCGGCGACCATGAGCATGACCGCGAGCGGTGCGTGGGCGACGCTTCCGAACAGCGCCATCATCGCCACGATGACGAACGGGGCGGGATCGACCGGGATCCCCGGGGCGATCGGCTCGAGGAGCCGCCAGACGCCGGCGCCCAGCAGGCCGCCGATGACCATGCCCGGTCCGAAGATCCCTCCGGAGCCGCCCGAGCCGATCGAGAGCGAGGTCGCAAGGATCTTCGCGAACGGCAGCACGAGGATCATCCAGAGCGGGATGGCGAGCAGCGCCTGGCGGTCGAGGCCGGCCTGGACGAAGCCGTAGCCGGTGCCAAGGGCGCCCGGCACGATGAGCCCAAGGCAACCGACAAGGAACCCGGCGATGGCGGGCTTCAGCGCGCGAGGGACCTGCCAGCGGGCGAAGAGGTCGGTCAGTCCGTAGAAGTTCTTGATGTAGAGGAGGCCGACGAGGCCGCACGCGAGGCCGATCAGCGCATACCAGCCGAGCTGCGCCGGGTCGGAGAAGCCGAAGCGCGCCTGGGCCCCGAAGATCGGGCTGAACCCCTCGACCGAGCCGAAGATCGAATAGGCGACGATGGTGGCGACGAACGACGGAACGAGCGCATCGGACTCGACGTCGTCGCGGTAGAGGAGCTCGGCGCCCAGGATCGCGCCGCCCAGAGGAGCCCGGAAGATCGCCCCGATGCCGGCGGCCATGCCCACCGCGACCGCAATCCGCGCATCGCGGGCGTCGAGGTCAAGGATCCTCCCGAGGAAGGATCCGAAGCCCGCGCTGATCTGCGCCGTCGGTCCCTCGCGACCACCTGATCCTCCGGATCCGATGGTGACCGCCGACGCGACGAGCTTGACCAACGGGATGCGGGCCTGGATCCCGCGCGGGTGGTGGTGGAACGCCGCGATTGCGGCGTCGGTCCCGTGACCCTCGGCCTCGGGTGCGAAGCGGAAGACGATGATCCCAGAGATCAGGCCGCCGAGCGCGACCACGAGCGGGATCGCCCACGGTCGCGCGAAATCGGAGAGTGGGGCGCCGCCCTCGCCTGCCGGCGTCGGGGGCGTATAGCCCGCGAGGACGCCCAGGAAGAGGTGCGTCGCGACCTCGAGGGCCGTGTAGAACAGGATGGCGCCGAGACCGCCGACCACGCCGATGCCAGCGCCCAGGACGACCCACTTGCGCAGGTAGCTCGCCTCGCGGAGGCGACGCCTGACCGAGTGGAGGCCGGCATCGAGTTTCCGGGCGACGACGGTCGTCACGCGAACCGCTCAAGCCCCGAGGCGATGGCTCGGAGCCCACTCGCGAGGTCGAGCCCGTCGATCTGGGGAATTCCGGTCGCGATCTCGAGCAGGGCCGCGCGCCGGCGAGCCAGGATCGCCTCGCGGACCGTGCGACCGCGGTGGCTCAGCCGGGCGCGCGTCGCGCGACGATCCGATTCATCGACCGACATCGTGGTTAGTCCGCGCCGCTCCAGCCGGCGAAGGAGGCGGCTCGTCGCCGGCAACGTGACCCCGACCCGGGCCGCGACTTCGCCGATCCGTGCCCCGTCCGAGTCTTCGCCAAGCACGAGAAGTGCTCGCCATTGCGGGAACGTCAGCTCGAAGCCCGTGTCCGCCTGCGCCAGAGCGCGGGTCGTGAGCCCGACCGCGCCAACAGCAATCCGCTCCAAATCGTCCGTGAGCGAGTAGACGCCCGAGGGGCTGGGAGCCCTCCGAGTTCGACGATACGTGGTCATCGAAGAGATGCTACATTATTAGATGCCAGGTGGCTATTATTGGTCCCGATCGGTCGACCGCGACCATCCCGCCTCAAGAGCGGCGCCCCTCGGGCTGTATCCTGAGCAGGT
>JBBIIL010000162.1:0-3637 GCA_037446495.1 Chloroflexota bacterium
GTCGTCACGCCAGGGCGGAGAATCGCGTGCGTGACCTCCCGCACCATCCTCCACGTGGACCTGGACGCGTTCTTCGCGGCCGTGGAGGAGCGCGACCATCCCGAGCTGCGCGGCAAGGCCGTCATCGTCGGCGGCGGCGGCCCCAATCAGCGCGGCGTCGTGAGCACGGCCAACTACGAGGCGCGCAAGTTCGGTGTGCACTCGGCGATGCCGCTGCGGACCGCCGGCCGCCTCTGCCCGCAGGGCGTCTTCCTGCCCGTGGACGGGCGCAAGTACCAGGCGGAGAGCCGCAGGGTCATGGCGATCCTCCGGCGGTTCACGCCCCAGGTGCAGCCGGTCTCGATCGACGAGGCCTTCCTCGACGTCACCGCGTCGCGGGCGCTGTTCGGCGACGGCGAGGCGATCGCGCGCCAGATCAAGGACGCGGTGCACAACGAGACGGGCCTGACGATCTCGGTGGGCGTGGCGGCCACGAAGCTGGTGGCGAAGGTCGCGTCGGACCTGCGAAAGCCCGACGGGCTGGTGGTGGTGCCCCCGGGCGAGGAGGCGTCGTTCCTGGCGCCGCTGCCCATCTCGCGGCTGTGGGGCGTGGGCCAGAAGACCGCCGCTGCACTGGCCGAATACGGCGTCGCGACCATCGGCGACCTCGCCGCGCTCCCCCCGGACGCGCTCGAGCGGCGGCTTGGCAAGCACGGCTCGTCGCTGGTGGCGCGGGCGCACGGGATCGATCCGGATCCGGTCTCGGGAGGCGAGCCCGCGAAGTCGATCGGCCACGAGCACACCTTCGACCGCGACACCGCCGACCGCGAGGTGATCGAGCGCACGCTCCTGGGGATGGCCGACGGCGTGGCCGGGCGGCTCCGCTCGTCCGGGATCCGGGCGGTGACCGTCACGCTCAAGCTCCGAGACTCGGCATTCACCACGATCATGCGCCAGGTGAGCCTGGACACGCCCGCGGACCTGACCGAGCCCATCTTCGAGGCGGCGGTCACGCTGCTGCGGCGCGAGATGCACGGCCAGAGGGTCCGGCTGGTGGGCGTGACGGCGTCCAACTTCCGGGACCGCGAGCAGCTGGGCATGTTCGAGGCGCAGGAGGACCCGCGGCGACACGCGGCGGCCGAGGCGCTCGACAGGATCCGCGACAAGTACGGCAGTCGGGCGGTCACCCGGGCGCGGCTCGTGAAGTCGCCCGTGCCGGAGCCGTTCGAGCGCGACCCGATGAAGGCCGTCCACGTGGAGGACGAGGACCCGGACGCACGACGGCGGTCAGCCACCCGTGACACCGAAGCTGTCACGGATCTCGGGGAGGATCCGGACACCGACGCTTGACATCGAACGCCTGTTCGGTCTAGTGTCTCGGCAAACGAACATCCGTTCGCATCCGGACGTGCCCCCGGGTGATGACGATCCGATTGCCGAAGTCTAGGGAGACAACACGATGGCGATGGTTCGCGTCGCACCGGTCACAGTCCAGGTGCGCACCGGTCGGTTCAACGGCCTCCCGCAGGAGATCACCTGGGGCGGGGACCGCATCCCCGTCACCCGCCTCATCGCCATGCGCGATGAGCGACGCGCCTACCCGGCGATCACCGGGCCCCGGACCCTGTTCGAGGTGGACACGCCCACGCTCCGGCTCTCGCTGACGTTCGCCCACCGCTCTCGCCGCTGGACGATCGAGGCGCTTGATGGGCTCCAGCGGGCGGCCTGACGGCACGTCCACCACATGAGGGTGCCCGGGACTGCTCCTCGCGCGCCCCTCGGCCGCCGACTGCGGGGCGGGCGCCAGCGCGCTCGCCCCACGGGCCATTCGAGGACCCGCAGCAGGACGCCGCAGCCGGGTTCGCGGCCGACAGCCCCCTCGTGCGGCATGGCCTCCTCGTGTGACATGGCCCCCTCGTGCGGGTTGCGCCGTTCCCTACAATCTCCGCGTGACCACGAATGAGCGCTTCCGGGACCTGACGGTCGACCAGTTCATCTCCCTCCTGGCCTCTGGCGAGCCCACCCCGGGCGGTGGCGCGGCGGCAGCCATCGCCGGCAGCCTCGGCGGCGCGCTCGTGGCGATGGTCGCGACGCTCTCCGAGGACCGCCCGAAGTACGCGGACCACGCAGCGCTCCTCGCCGAGGCGAAGGCCGCAGGTCAGGAGCTCGCAGACCGCCTGCTGGACCTCGCGGACGAGGACGCCAACGCGTACGCGGGCTTCGGCGAGGCGATGAAGCTGCCGCGCGACACGGACGAGGAGAAGGCTGCGCGGACGCATGCGCTGCAGACTGCGGCCCGCGCCGCCACGGACGCACCGTTCAAGACGGTCCAAGCGTGCCTCGAGGTGGCCGCGACGGCCGAGGCGATGGCCGGGCGCAGCAACAAGAACGCCTCGTCGGACCTCGAGGTGGCCGGGCTCATGGCCGTGGCGGCTGCCCGTGCCGCGGCGGCGAACGTGTACGTCAACCTGCCGTCGATGGGTGACGAGGCGGCGGCGCGTGACCTGCTCGCCCGCACCGCGGCCCTCGTGGACGAGGTCGAGCGCCAGTCCGCGAGGACACGGGAGGTCGTCCGGGGCGGCGAGGCGCGTCCCCCGCTCAGCGGTGCCGCCGGCTGACCCGCCGGCGGCGGCAGCACGGCGCGGCCCCAGCACGGCGCCCGACGGCACCGGCTGACCCGCCCGACGGCACCGGCTGACCCGCCCGACGGCACCAGCTGATCGTCGGCGGGCCGCGCCAGGCCGGAATTATCGAACCGCGATCACCGACGCGAGGTAGGCAGTCCCCGTCTCGCCGCCCACGAGGTACGCCGTGTCGCCGATGGTCGCCACGCCTGCGTCCGCGACGGCCCTCGGCAGCCGCCCGACGACCACGCTGTGCCGTGTCGTGGGGTTGAACGCGAGGATCGCGTCCGTGGGCCGACCAGCCTGCATCCCACCGGCGAGCAGCACCCGCCCGCCGAGGACGAACGCCGACGCCTGCGAGATCGCGTGCGGCAGGTGGCCAACCACACGAACCTCCCCGGTCGCCGGGTTGACCCGCTGGATCACGCTCGTGTCGCCCGCCGTCGTGGCCCCGCCGAACACGTAGACCGCGTTCCCCACCGCCACCACCGCCCCGTACCGGACCGGCAGGGCCAGGCGACCGAGGCGCGTGAAGTGGACGCCGTCCCTCGAGGCCAGAACCGTGCCGTCGGGCACGCCGCCCCGGCCTCCTCCAACCACCAGCACGCGACCGCTCACAAGCACGGCGGCCCCGTCGGCTCGCGCGGCCGGCAGCGAGCCGACGAGTGCGGAGGTGGCCCTGCCGCCGCTGGCCGTGACCGCCTGCACGGTTGCTGCCGCGTAGACCTTCCCGCCGCCGATGACGAGCCATGCCCCGTTGAGTGGAGCGCCCGCCGCGTCGTGCACGGCGCTTGCGAGGTGTCCGGCGGTGGCAATCGTCCCGGCGCCTGGGTCGAGCCGGAGGATCCCGCCGGTGGTGCCCCCCGATCCCAGCCCGCCGATCACGAGGATCGTCCGGCCGTCAACCGCCACCACGGTGCGGCTCAGCGGCGTCGGCAGGCGGACCCTGAGGAGCCACGATGTGACGGCGGCCGGCGATGCGGCCGGCGATGCGGCCGGCGATGCGGCCGGCGATGCGGCCGGCGATGCGGCCG
>JBBIIL010000163.1:0-3604 GCA_037446495.1 Chloroflexota bacterium
CGAACTCGACGGCGAACCAGCTCGCGTCAGCGCGCCTGGGCCTTCAGTCCGCCCAGCTCTCCTACGCGAGCAAGACCGCGCCGGCGACCACCTCGACGATCGCGTCGGACGGGGCATCCGTGGCAACCGCGCAGGCGGCGGTCGCATCCGCGCAGGACGTCCTCGCTCATTCGACGCTCGTCTCGCCGGTCGACGGGATCGTCACCGCCGTCGCCATCCAGCCGGGGGCCATCGCTCCATCCGGGTACGCGATCAGCGTCAACGGCACGGCGCTCCAGGTGGTCGCGGCCTTCACCGAGAGCAACATCTCCAGCCTGAAGCTGGGCCAGGCCGCCACGGTGACGATCACCGCCCTCGGGACCTCGGTGAACGGGACGGTCAGCGAGATCTCGCCCACTGCCGCCAGCTCCTCGAGCGGAAGCAGCGTGGTGACCTACGAAGCGACGGTCACGCTGACCGATCCCCCCGCCACGGTGCTCGCCGGCATGTCGGCGAGCGTGGCGGTGACGACCGCCCAGGCTGCCGACGTGATCGCGATCCCCCCGACGGCCCTGTCCGGCTCGGCCGGTTCGTACACCGTGCAGGTGGTCGACTCCGCCGGCCAGCCCACCACGACGCCGGTGGAGGTGGGCCTCGTGACAACGTCATTGGCCGAGGTCAAGAGCGGCCTGAACGCGGGAGAGACCGTCGTGACGGGCACGAACGCCGCGAAGACGTCGACGAGCTCCGCGGCGAGCTCGACGTCGAACAGCCTCAACACGCTCACCGGGGGCGCGGCTGGCGGCCCGCCGGCCGGTGGCCCACCCGCGGGTGGCCAGCCATGATCACGCCGGTGCTCCCCGACATCGCACCAGTGGCAGTCGGTCCCGACAGCGGCCCGATCATCCACTTGGAAGGCGTCTCCCGCGTCTACGAAACCGGGCGACTCAGCGTACCGGCGCTCACAAACGTCGACCTGCGCATCGAGCGCGGCGAGTTCCTCGCGATCATCGGCCCGTCCGGGTCCGGCAAGTCCACGATGATGAACATCCTCGGCTGCCTCGATCGTCCGACATCCGGCCGCTACACGCTCGACGGAACTCCCATCGACGAGCTCGACGACGACGGACTCGCGGCGCTGCGCAGCCGGGCCATCGGGTTCGTCTTCCAGTCGTACAACCTGCTGCCGCGGACGAGCGCGCTCGACAACGTGGCGGCACCGCTCGCCTACCAGGGCCTGGCCCGTCGCGAGCGGGTCTCACGATCGACCGCGATGCTCGCGCGCCTCGGGCTCGGGGATCGCCTGGACCACCAGCCGGCCGAGCTGTCGGGCGGCCAGCAGCAACGCGTTGGGATCGCACGCGCGCTCGTCACCGACCCGGCGATCCTGCTTGCCGACGAGCCCACGGGCAACCTCGACAGCCACGCGGGAGCCGAGGTGATCGAGCTGTTTATCGAGCTGCACCGGGCCGGCCGGACCGTCGTGCTCATCACCCACGACCCCGATATCGCCGCCGTGGCGACGCGCCAGGTGCACATCTCCGATGGGAGGCTCAGCGCATGAAGCTCCGCGACCTGTTCGGGCTCGCGCTCACCCGGCTCGGCACCGGCCGGCTCCGGACGGCGCTCACCATGCTCGGCATCATCATCGGCGTCGCATCCGTGGTGGCCCTGGTCTCGGTCGCGCAGGGCGCAACCTTGGGGATCAACAGCCGGCTCGAGGGCCTGGGCACGAACCTGCTGACCGTCAACCCGGGTGCCGCCACGACGGGCGCGACCCGCGGGGCGTTCGGATCGGCCACCACCCTCACGATCGATGACGCCACGGCGCTCGGCTCGCTCTCCGGGGTCGCCGGTGTCGCGCCGCAACTGTCCACGTCAGCCCTTGTTGTCGCCGGCAGCGAGAACGAGACGACGAGCATCATTGGCACGACCCCGGACTACCTCTTCGTTCGCGCCTACGAGATGTGGCAGGGCGCGTTCCTCAACGCCACGAGCAACGCCAACGCGCTGCGCGTGGCGGTCCTCGGCGCGACGACCGCCGAGACCCTGGGCCTCGATGGATCGTCGATCGGGACGGAGATCACGATCAAGGGGATCCCGTTCGAGGTCATCGGGATCATGCAGGCGAAGGGCGGGACAGGCTTCCAGAGTCCCGACGACGAGGTCCTCATTCCCTTGAACACGGCGCGGAAGCTCCTCGTCGGGAGCACCAGCGTCCAGTCCATCGGGATCAGCGTCGCGTCGGCGTCCCAGATGGCGAGCGTCAAGGCGGAGATCGCCTCGACCCTCGAGGCGCGTCACGACATCGCCGCAGGCGGCACCGACGACTTCACGATCCAGGACCAGTCCCAGCTCCTCTCGACCGCCTCGTCGGTCGGCACCTTCCTCACGATGCTGCTGGCCGGCATCGCCTCGATCTCGCTCGTCGTGGGGGGCATCGGGATCATGAACATCATGCTGGTCTCGGTCCGGGAGCGGACGCGCGAGATCGGCATCCGCAAAGCGATCGGCGCCCGTGGGCGCGACGTGCTCCTCCAGTTCCTCATCGAGGCGCTCGTGCTCTCGGTCGCGGGCGGACTGATCGGAATCGTGGTCGGCGTCGTGGTCTCCCTCGCCATCACCTGGCTGGCCGGCTGGACGATCGCCTTCAACCCGTTGACGTTTGCGATCCCGGTTCTCTTCAGCCTGGTCGTCGGGATCATCTTCGGCGTCTGGCCGGCCCGCGAGGCCGCCCGCCTCGACCCGGTCGTCGCCCTGCGGTACGAGTGACATGGAAGCGCCGTCCGAGCAAACCCTGGATGTCTCCCGCTCAACTCCGCAGGCCAAAGGGGTCAGGCGCGACCGACTCACGTTGCGGCTCCGGCCAGATCCAGGCACCCACCTCGTCGAGCCCGGCCGGGCGAACTCGCGCTACCCAACCAACATAGAGACCCCGGACCATGGCCGAGGTCTCGGGCAACCGGCTGACGCAGGTGTCACCGATGTCGCGACTCACTCCTCTGGCGCGCCCGGAGGCGTACGGGCTCGCGGACAACAAGGGTGCCGATACGCGCACCGACCCACGTCGCCGCCAGCCACGAGACGCCGCACGTGGGCGTCGGCTTCCGACTCGGGGTCAGTGGCGATGCGCGTCAGGCGGTCCTCGCCGCGGCAGCGCGGATTTCCTGACGTGGGCTGTCCGGGCCGAAGATGAGGGCTCCCGGATCGAGCAGTGCTCGCCCTATGCGGAGCGGATGTCGCGCCGCTCGAACGCCAGGGCGCCGACCGCGGCGAGGAGCACCGCCGGCCCGCCGAGCAGAACGTAGCGCCACGCATCGCCGCCATTGACGAGCGGGTCGCCACCGAGTGCCCAACCCCACGGGGCGATCTGGCGCCAGGGCGCCAGGAGCGAGCTGAGCGGGAAGAGCGCCAGGATCAGGTAGCTCGTGTAGGCGATCCCGAACCCGACCGAGAGCACCATCTGCGGCCGGGCGACGAAGCCAGCGACAGCCAGGCACAGCCCGGCGAGGAAGGCACTCAGCAGCCCGCACAGCACGACCGTGGCCGCGACCCGTCCGGCGTCGATGGGGACCGCGAACACCTCGTCCGAGGCAAGCTGCACGGCCAAGGCCACGATCGTCAG
>JBBIIL010000164.1:0-3572 GCA_037446495.1 Chloroflexota bacterium
GCCTCGAGCTCGGTCCCGATCTCGTCGATGACGATGACCTCGGGCATGTGGTTCTCCACCGCCTCGATCATCACCTCGTGCTGGAGGCTGGGCGTCCGGACCTGCATCCGGCGCGCCTTGCCGATCGCCGGGTGCGGGATGTCGCCGTCGCCCGCGATCTCGTTGCTGGTGTCCACCACCACCACGCGCTTGCCCTGCTCGTCGGCGAGCACGCGCGCGGCCTCGCGGAGCATGGTCGTCTTGCCGATGCCCGGGCGGCCCATGATCAGGATCGACTTCCCGGCCTCGAGGAAGTCCGCGATGATCTCGATGGTCCCGTAGACGGCGCGCCCGATTCGGCACGTCAGCCCGACGATCTTGCCGGTCCGGTTGCGGATCGCCGAGATGCGGTGGAGCGTGCGCTCGATGCCCGCCCGGTTGTCGTCGCCGAAGAGGCCGATGTGCTCCACCACGAAGGCGATGTCCGCATCGGTGACCTCCCGATCGAGGAGCGTCACCTCGGAGCCCGGGTAGCGGGCCTCCGGGCGCCGCCCCAGGTCCATGACGACCTCGATCAGCGAGTCTCGGTCGGGCAGCGCGTGGATGGCTGCGACGATCTCCGGCGGCAGCGCCGCCAGCAGGACGTCGAGGTCGTCGGCCGCTTCGCGCTGGCGCACCTGATCTGCCACGCCCATCAGTCCTCCATCTGCAGCGCTCACCGCACGCCAGCCGGCACCAGGCGCGGCTCGGCGACGCGGACCAGGGTCTCCTTCATGAGCAGCGCCACGGCGGCGATGTTCTCGAAGCCCTCCTCCTCGAGCCGCCGGTCGAGCGGCGACTCGTACGTGCGCACGGGCGCGAGGACGCCGTCCCGGGCGAGCGTTGACCGCTCCGCGTGCTCAGCGATGACGCCCAGGGCAAACCGGACCAGCGGCGCCACGTCTGCCCCCGGCCGCGCGATGACCTTGAGGTAGTGGGGCTGGTCCTCCTTGGCGACGCCCACCAGGAGGAACCCGTCGAGCTGCGTACCGTCGCGGCCGCCGCCCCGCGCCTCGAGCACGTAGGTGTAGACGTCGGCGAAGCGCAGGATGGGAACGAGCGAGCTGCGTGGGACCCGCCAGTCGCGGCCCTGGCGCTCCCAGTCGGCGATGCGCACGCACTCCAGGCGCTGGACCGGGGCCGGGGTGACGGCGGCGTACAGGCGCGAGAGCGCCACGGCGTCGAGCGAGCTGGTGGGCCGGATCCCCGCCTCGCGCGCCTCGGCCTCCGACCACGGCGCAGGCAGCGTGCCGGGGGCGCGGAACAGGATGCGCTCGTCGCCGAAGCGGACGAAGCCGGCCTGCATGAACAGCTCCACGTTGTCGTCGGCGTCGGCGCAGGCCACGTGGAAGCGGGTGGCACCGCGCTTGGCCCCGTCGCGAAGCAGGTGCTGGACCAGGCGGAAGCGCACGTCGCCCGCGTCGAGCCCGCCCACGGCGTCGAGCTCCACCACCGTCCACTCGTCGCGGCCGGAGTCGCGCTCCACGCGCAGCAGCCCGGCGATGTGGCTGTCGCGCTCGAAGACGTACAGGGCGTCGTGCGGCTGGAAGGCACCCAGCGGGAGGCGGAACAGGCTGAACACCCCGATCGGCGGACCGGAGACCGGCAGGCCCAGCGAGCGCGTGACATCCGCCTCGCCCTGCGCGAGGCGGGACAGCTCGCCGAGGGCGGCGAGGTCGGTCAACCGCGCCGACCGAACCTTGCCGGGGCTCCGGGCCATCGTGGCGTCACCGTCCCTGCTGCGAGCGGCGGGTGGGATACGGGCGGCGGCCGACTCCCTCGCCGGGATCGGCGTGCTCGGCGGCCATCGTGACCACGAGCCGGTGGAAGCGCGTCTCGCCCGCCAGCTCCGGATGGAACGAGGTGGCGATCACATTGCGCTGGCGCACGGCCACGATGCGCCCGTCGGGCAGGCTGGCCATGACGTCCACGCTGGGCCCCACCCGCTCGATGATCGGCGCGCGGATGAACACCGCGTGAACGGGCCGGTCCCCCAGGAGCGGCACGTCAAGCTGGGTCTCGAAGCTGTCGAGCTGGCGGCCGAACGCGTTGCGCTCCACGGTCACGTCGAGCAGGGGGAGCACGGGCTCCTCGCCGCCGGCGATCTCCTTGGACAGCACGATCATCCCGGCGCAGGTGCCGAAGATGGGCGCGCCGCGGGCGGCCAGGTCCAGGATGGGCTGGCGCAGGTCCCAGCGGGCGATGAGCTTGCGCATGGTGGTGCTCTCGCCGCCGGGGATCACCAGGCCGTCAACGTCCTGGAGCTGGCTCGGCAGGCGCACCTCCACCGGCTCCGCGCCCACGGCGCGCAGCGCAGCCACATGCTCGGCGAACGCCCCCTGGAGGGCCAGGACCCCGATCCGCATCGTCATCGCGCCGGCTCCCGCCGACTCGTCCGGCCTACCAGCCGCGGACCGCCAGCCGCTCGTGCTCCGGGATCGCCTCCATGGCGATTCCCCGCATCGGCGCGCCCAGGCCCTTGCTGATCTCGGCGAGGATCTTGGCGTCCTGATAGTGCGTGGTGGCCTGGACGATGGCGTTGGCCATGCGGGCCGGGTCCTCGCTCTTGAAGATGCCGGACCCGACGAACACGCCCTCGGCGCCCAGCTGCATCACGAGCGCGGCGTCCGCCGGGGTGCTGATGCCGCCGGCGACGAAGTTGACGACGGGGAGCTTGCCGTCCGCCGCGAGCTGCTTCACCAGCTCGTACGGGGCCTGCAGCTCCTTGGCGGCCACGAACAGCTCGTCCTCGCGGAGGCCACCGAGGCGGCGGATCTCGGCCAGCACGTCGCGCAGCTGGTGGACGGCCTCCACCACGTTGCCGGTGCCGGCCTCGCCCTTCGTCCGCATCATCGCGGCGCCCTCGTTGATGCGCCGCAGCGCCTCGCCGAGGTTGCGGCAGCCGCAGACGAACGGGACCCGGAAGGCGTGCTTGTCGATGTGGTTGCGCTCGTCGGCGGGGGTGAGGACCTCGGACTCGTCGATGTAGTCCACGCCCAGGGCCTCGAGGATCTGCGCCTCGACGAAGTGGCCGATGCGCGCCTTGGCCATCACGGGGATGGACACGGCCGCCATGATCTCCTCAATCATCGCCGGGTCCGACATGCGCGCGACGCCGCCGGCTGCCCGGATGTCGGACGGCACACGCTCGAGCGCCATGACGGCGACGGCGCCCGCGTCCTCGGCAATCTTGGCGTGGTCGGGGGTGACGACATCCATGATGACGCCGCCCTTGAGCATCTGGGCGAGGCCCCTCTTGGTGGCCCAGGTCGAGGTTTCGGTCATGATGCGTTGGGCTCTCCGGAAGGACGCACGCGCCGGCCGTCCGACTGGCCCCGGGGTCGTCGCCCGTTCGAACCGGTTCGGTCCGGCGTTGGACTCCGATTATGTCACGGGCGCGCGAACTGGCCGCTAGCTGAGGGCGACTCGGGGCGTTGCACGCGCATGTCACGGCGTTGGCCGCCTGGCCGGAGCGCGATCGCCGCGCCGGAGCGAGCCCGCCGGGCCGGTGCGGCGCCCGCCGGGCCGGTGCGAGCCCGCCGGGCCGGGGCGCG
>JBBIIL010000165.1:0-3468 GCA_037446495.1 Chloroflexota bacterium
GCCGGACCCTACACGATCATCTCGGGCCACGTGCTGTATCCACCAACGGCACTGGTCTGGCTGGTGCCCGCGGCGTACCTCCCGGACGCGCTCTGGTGGGGCCTTCCAATCTGTGTGATCTGCGGCATCGTCTGGCACCACCGCCCATCGATCTGGGCCTGGCCGGCGATTGGTCTGTGCCTTTCGACCTTCTGGTCCGTCGAGATCATCGCGTCGGGCAACCCCGGCCTCTGGATCGCGATGTTCGCCGCGCTCGGAACCATCTGGAGGCCAGCGTTCGCACTCCTGTTACTGAAGCCGTCACTTGGCCCGCTCGCGCTGATCGGCGTCCGCAATCGCGGCTGGTGGGTGCTCGTCGCGATCTTCGGGCTGATCTCCCTAGCGTCGCTGCCAATGTGGATCGACTATGTCCATATCCTTCTCAATGGCCGCGGTCCGCTCGCTGTCCCCTGGTATTCGATTCGCGACGTCCCGTTGGTCTCCGTTCCGCTCATTGCCTGGGCAGCACACTCGCCGCGCCGGACTTTCGAGGCGCCGTGGTTGGCTGAGAAGGTCATCTGAACGAGCTATCCCGTTGGTCATACCTGGGAAGCTAGACTCGCGCCATGCCCCGCTCCGGCCTCACGATCGTCCTGCCCGCGTACAACGAGGAAGCGCGCCTGGGGCCGGCCCTTGACGAGCTGTTCGGCTACCTGACGCGGCACGGTGATCGTGGGCGGGACGGCGCACCCGGCGCCGCGGCGCTGCCCGCTTCCGTCCGAGTCCTCGTCGTCGACGACGGGAGCACCGATTCGACCGCGGCACTCGTGCGGGCACGCCCCGAGGCGTTTGCGCCGGACGGCACTCGTGAGCCCGTCCTTTCCCTGCTCTCCGTGCCCCACTGTGGGAAGGGAGCGGCGGTCCGGGCCGGCATGCTGTCCGCGGACACGGACCTGGTGGCCTTCGCGGACGCGGACATGGCGACGCCCCCAGACCAGATCCCGCTCCTGGTCGCCGCGCTCGCGGACCACGACGTCGCGCTCGGTAGCCGGATCCAGCCCGACGGCTCGGACATGCGGGCCAGCCAGCCGCTCTACCGTCGGCTCCTGGGTCGGACATTCCACTTCCTCGCGTCGGCATGGGCCGTCGGTCCGGTGCAGGACACCCAGTGCGGCTTCAAGGGTTTCACCGGCACAGCGGCCCACGACCTGTTCAGCCGCCAGGCCATCACGAGCATCGCGTTCGACGTGGAGCTGATCTACCTCGCCCGGCGCCGGGGTTACCGGATCGCGGTCGTGCCGATCCGTTGGGCCGACAAGCGAGGGTCGCGGATGCATCCGGGGCCTCGTCTGGCGCTTCAGGTCGCCTGGGACCTGATCCGGACCCCCCTCATCCATCGCGGGGCACCGCCGAACACCCGCCGCACCCGATGAGCGCGCTGCGCCCGCGCAGGCGCCGCCCCTTCTTGACAATGCGCAGCGAAACATCGAAGCGCGACCTTGTCTGGTTCGCGTTGGGGATGGGTGGTTGGGCGTTCGCGGTGCTCATCTGGATCGTCGGCTTCAGAGAAGGGCGCTTCGTCTTCCCCGGCGGCGAGGTTCGCGTGTTCTACGAGTTCGCAGGCCAGGCCTTCCGGACGGGCGGAGATCCGTACGCCATCAATGCCGACGGGACCGCGTTCTTCTATGCGCCACCCTGGGCCGCCGCTTTTGCCATGCTGTCGTGGGCGGGCCCTGCCGTTATCCAGGCCGCCATCCTCTTCGCGGACTTGCTGGCTCTCCGGTACATCGCCCGGGGTTGGGTCCGGGCGGGCGTGCTGTGCTGGTTCCTCCTTGTGCCCTGGGAGATCGCCGCCGGGCAGATCAACCTCATCGTGGCCGCCTCGATCGTGGCTGCCGTCCGCGGTACCGCCTGGCCCGCCGCGATCACCGCCCTTGCCAAGGTCTCGCCGGTCTTCGCCGTCTCGCGTCGCGACTGGCGACCCTTCGGGATGGCGCTGGCCGCCGCCGCGATCCTGTCGTTGCCGCGCCTCGACCTCTGGCCCCTCTGGATCGAGCGCCTCGTCTGGGGACTCAGCAATCCGCTCGGGCCTCTCGTGCCCGTGCCATTCGTCGTTCGCCTCCCCGTCGCGATTCTCCTGGTCGCGTTGGGACGGCCGTGGTCCCGTGCGCTCGGTGCGGTGCTCGCGACTCCCGGGTTCTACTGGGCTTCGTTCGTGTTGCTGGTTGCGCCCGCCGTCGTTTGGGCCGAACGTCCGGCTCGGCCGTCGCGCGCGGACCCTGCCGTCGCGCAATCGTGATATCGGCCGAACCCGCGGTCCTGCGCAGGGCCGCGTTGCCAGTTCTCGCGCTCGTGGTCCCGGGCCTGATGATCGTGGCGATCCTTGCGGCCGCCGGGTCAACGCTCGGCTACGACTACCTCGCCTACGACGGAGCGGCCCGCCGCGTTCTTGCAGGGATGCCGCTCTACGACCTCTCGTACACCGCAGCCGGTAACTTCGGTCTGTTCTACTACCCACCGACCTTCATCCTGCTGGCCGTGCCGTTTGCCGCATTGCTCGACGCGCATACGGCGGCGCTGGCATGGATCGGATTGCTGTTGGTCGCCTTCGGCGTGGGCGTCGCGGTCCTCCCGGTGCGGAACTCGGTGCGGTGGACCGTCCTGCTGCTCGCCGGACTCTCGTGGCCATTTCTCTATGCGTTGAAGTTGGGCCAGGTGGGCTCGCTGCTCTTCCTGGCCGGGGCGATGACCTGGCGTTGGGCCGATCGACCTGTGCTCACTGGATCCGCGATTGCGGTGGGTGCAGCCATCAAGGTCCAGCCGATCCTCCTGCTCGGCTGGGCCCTGGCGACGCGTCGATGGAACAGCCTCCTCATTGGACTTGTCGTTCTCGGCGGCTGCTGTCTGCTCGCAACGGTCGTTGTCGGGCCCGGCGCATGGCCGGACTTCGCCACCCTTGTTCTGCGCGTCTCGGACCCGATCGACACGCCCAACAACCTCACGCTCGGTGCCATCGCCTTCCGAGCAGGGCTGCCACGGGATGCAGCGGCATCGGTCCAAATCGTCTCGATCGCAGCCGTCGCCTTCGTCACGGTCTGGACATGGCTGCGCTCGCCTGCAGCAGTTGCAATCGTGGTCACCACCGTCGCCTCGGTCCTTGTCTCACCGATCGTCTGGGCCCACTACGCGGTGCTTCTCCTCCTGGCGGTGGCGCTGCTACTTGAGCGCCGACAATGGTGGGCAGTCGCACTTCCAATCGCGACGTGGCTGCCGGTTGATGCGGTCTACCCCGCGGTGTTCGCGGTCGGCCTCCTGGCGCCGATCCTCACCCGATCGCCGACCAATAACGAGCAATCGATGACGCCGCAACCACCGGTGCTATTCTCGAGGAAGTGACTGCTGCGACTCCCTTGAACCTCGACCCGCCCTGTCCAATCGCGCCCGGCGAGCAGCCGGACGCATCCACGCAGCCAGACCCCGGCCGATTCC
>JBBIIL010000166.1:0-3357 GCA_037446495.1 Chloroflexota bacterium
GTGGTTGCGTGGGTCACGATCGGGAGGATAGCACCGGCGGCCGCGACCTCCCGGACGGCTGGTCCGGCGCGACGCCCGACGAGCGGTGCATCTGCTCACCCACCGCCAGCGGCGCCAGGAGGCCGATCGCGAACACCATCGGGTACAGGGCGTCGATGGGCAACCAGGTGACGATCGGCAGCGCAGCGGCCCACCACTGTCGGCGCTCCAGGAGGAGCGCGACCGGCAGCAGCAGGATGACCGCGTAGTGTGCCCAGACGATCGGCGACACCAGGACCGACGCTACCGCCGTCACCACGATCGCGACCGACGCCGGATAGCGGACCCAGGCGAGCAGCGCGACGGCGCCGGCCGCCGCCGCGCTCGCCCACTGGATCACGGTGGCGATCGGCAACCCAACCCCGGCACGGTAGGCGATCGCCCCGATGCTCAGGACCTGCGGCGCGGTGAGCGCGTTGTTCCCGACGCGCGAGATGAGCCCGAGCCAATCTGGCCATGCGCCAGGGCATGCCACCAACGTAGCCAACAGCGCGCCTGCCGCGAGGACGACCAGGCCGATCGCCAAAGCGCGGACGCGCCGAGTCGCGAGGGCCCACCCGAACAGGAGAAGCGGCTGGAGCTTCGCCGCGGTGCCGAGCGCAGCCGCCACACCGACGCCCGACGGCCGGTCCGCCCATCGCCAGGCGATCGCGTAGAGCAGGAAGAGGAGCGGCCCCAGCTGGCCCAGCTTCACCGCGTAGAGATACGGCCAGGACAGCCCGGCGAGCAGGAGGACGGCCCACCGCGTCTCGCGTCGGACGGGTAGGATCGCGACCCCCGCGACGAAGGCGAGGTTCAGCATCGCGATCCACGCGAGCGACGCCGCATGCGGCGAGAGCGTCGCGGCGAACGGGAGGACGGCGAGGATGAAGGTCGGGGGGTAGTCGAACAGGCCGTTCGGTCCGGGCGCCGAGAACGACAGGTCGTAGAGCGGGCCGCCGCTCATGAGACGATGAGCGGCGGCGTCGTACATGAGGTAGTCATAGCCCAGCGTGCTTCCGGCCGCGAGGAGAATCGCCCCAACCGCGACGATCGGGACGATGATCGCGAGCACTGGAAGAGCGACTCGTGCCGCGAGGCGGGGGTCAATAGCCGCCCAATCCCGGCTCACAGCAGCCTGCGCGGCACCCGACGATGGATAAGCGGCGTCCGGAGCAAATCCCACGCCACCTGCATCGCGAGCCTCAGTCCTGGGCGCATGCGCGACCCGCGCTTGTCCGACCATCGGATCGGGACGACCGCCACACGGTAACCCCGTCGCCGGGCCAGATAGATCAGCTCCACGTCAAACACGATGCTCGTGATTGCTTGGCGGCTGAACAGGTCTTGGGCCGCCTGGAGAGTGAACCCCTTGAAGCCGCACTGGGTGTCCCGGACGGGCCCGACCGCCCACGCCGAAGCCAGGAAGTGGAATGCCCGGCCGAGGAGGCGCCGGTAGGACGGCTGGCTCGCCCGCATGTCCGAGCCGTCGAGCTGGATCCGGCTGCCCAGGGCCAGGTCATGGTCGGCGAGCGCACCCACCAGAAGCGGGATCTGGTCCGGCGGGGTCGCCATGTCCGCATCCGCGAAAAGGACGCAGTCCGTGTCCGAGGCCAGCATGCCTGCCCGGACCGCGGCACCCTTGCCGCCGTGAGGTACCGAGAGTAGGGCCAGCGGATAGTGAGTCGCACCGGCGACCAGAGCCGTCTCCGGCCGTGCTCGCACGAGGGCGGCTGTGCCATCTGTGCTTCCGTCATCGACTACGAGGATTCGAACGTCGTCAGGCAGCCGCGCGGCGCCCGGGGCCCCGTCCCGGCCCGCTTCGCCATGTCGCTTCAAGTATCCGAACAGCTCGTCGAGGGCTGGCCCCAGACGAGCCTCCTCGTTGTAGGCAGGCAGGACAACCGTGAGGCTGGCGGGCTTCATCGGGCGCAGTCTACGTACGCGTCCGTCCGAAAACCCGACTCAGACTGAGCTGAAGACACCCATGCGCTCCGCGGACGCGACAAGCCAACGGCCAGAAGGACGAAGGCTACCGCAACCCAGACTGAGACCGGCGCGACGATCGCCAGCCCGGCGGTCACGACTGCGGCCGAAAGGGCCGCCACCGTCGTTCGGCGCGCCACCCCCTCCGCTCGGGCAGCGGCGGCGATCGCAACCGGGATCAATGCCACTGGGTAGTGGAACCAGGTCACGGGGAGAACCACCAGGGAAGCGATCGTGGCAACGCCGAAGCTCATCACCGGATCCTTCACGAGTCGGCCGGTCATCACTGTGGCGACAAGGGCGGCCACCAGGATGGGGACCTGGATCGTCCTCGCTGCGGCGTCCGAGATACCAAACGCCAGGGCGATTTGCGAGGCAGGACCGATGTTCAGGGCGCTCACGATGTCAGCCTGCGACGAGCCGCCGCGCAAGAAGGTCACATAATCGGCCCAGGGGCCGGCTCCGCCGACGAGCAGGCTCACCGCCACGAGACCAAGTCCGGTCACACACGCGACGGCCAGGATTCGACCGCTTGGGCTGGACGGTCCGTCCCGCCAGCGCCGCGCCAGGAGCCAGACGCCGAGCGTGGCAGGGTGGAGCTTGGTCACCGACGCCACGGCGAGCGCCACGCCGCCGCCGATGACACTCGCGCGTCCGGGCACCATGCCCGCCAGCAGGACGAGGCCGAACAGGAGCGGGAACCACGCGTTGAGGTTCCCGAAAAGGACCGCGATCGCGAACGGATACGCG
This sequence comes from Chloroflexota bacterium, assembly GCA_037446495.1. Lineage (GTDB taxonomy): Bacteria > Chloroflexota > Limnocylindria > Limnocylindrales > CSP1-4 > CAIXZV01. The sequence continues at coordinate 2,755 of JBBIIL010000166.1, forward strand.
AACGCTGCCAGCGCAACCGCTGGGAGCGTCACTCGCCGACCGAGACGCCCGAACAGGTGCGCGACGATCGCGAGCCCCACGCCCACCCCAATCGCCCAGCTTCCCAGCACAATCCCGAACGGGACTGACGTCAGCGGGGCAAGGGCCTGCGCAACGAGCGGGGGATACGAGTAGAAGAGACTCTCGGCGACGAGGGGGCCGCTCGTCGGGCCAAACGCGTAGAGGCTCGACCCGTCCCGCCAACGGCTGGCCGCGTCGATTAGGAGGCGAAGGTCGTCACCGGCCCTGGGGGGAACCATCGCCGCGAGCTGCGCGGCAATGACCACGAGGCCGACCCACCCGGCGATCCCGACGACGATCCAGGCTGCCGCAGTCAGCGGGACACGCGGCACACGGCCGGGTCCGGCATGCATCAACATCGCGTGCATCGTACGGGGCGCCGGTTCACCCGACACCCCTCCAGCCGCCCCTCGGCGGGGATTCGCATAGCCCATCCGTACGGGTCCTCGACGCCAGCGGGCGGTGCTACCGTGCACCACCGTGCGGACCGCCGTCCTGCTCTTTCTCGGCGCGCTCATCGTGCGGCTGGTGCTCGTCGCCACG
>JBBIIL010000167.1:0-3295 GCA_037446495.1 Chloroflexota bacterium
CCCAACGCGATCCGGACGCTCACCCGAGACGCGATCTACACCAACTGCGCGATCACCCACGATGGCGACGTGTGGTGGGAGGGCCTGACCGATGCGGCGCCGGACGGGCTGACCGACTGGCTCCGCCGGCCGCACGAGGGCGGCGCGCGCAAGGCGGCGCACCCGAACGCCCGCTTCACCGTGGCGGCGAGCCAGTGCCCGGTCATCGCCGATGAGTGGGAGGACCCGGCGGGCGTCCCGATCGACGCGATCCTGTTCGGCGGACGCCGGGCGAACACTGTCCCGCTCGTCACCGAGGCCTTCGACTGGACCCACGGCACGTTCATGGGTGCGACAGCCGGGTCGGAGACCACCGCCGCCGCCGTGGGCGCGGTCGGCCAGCTCCGCCGCGACCCGATGGCGATGCTCCCCTTCTGCGGCTACAACATGGGCGACTACTGGGCCCACTGGCTCTCCTTCGAGGGGCGCCTCGAGCCAGCCAAGCTGCCCAAGGTGTTCTTCGTCAACTGGTTCCGCAAGGGCGCCGACGGCAGGTTCCTGTGGCCCGGCTTCGGCGAGAACAGCCGCGTGCTCAAGTGGATCGTGGACCGGGTCGAGGGTCGCGCGGATGCCGTGGACACGCCGATCGGCCGCCTCCCCGCGCCCGGCGCGCTCGATCTCTCCGGCCTTGCCCTCCGTGACGGCGCCCTGGACCAGCTGCTGGCGGTGGACGTGGACGACTGGCTCGAGGAGGTGGACCTGATCCGCGAGCACTTCGCCCGCTTCGGCGACAGGCTGCCGCCCGCGATGGCGCGATCCGTGGACGAGCTCGAGTCGCGCCTCCACGCGGCCAGGGTCCCTGCCGGGGCGAGGTAGGCCCTGCGGCTCGGCGTCGACGGGAGCCCGCGGCGCAAGGCGAACATGCCACCACCCCCAGGGGAGCCTAGGAATCGGGTGGGCCCCGACGTCGCCGTCGAGGCCCACAGCCGAAGGGGGGCGGGCGCGAGGGTTCGGGGCCCCGCGCCCATCAGGACTACACCGATTGCGGGCGTGTCCCGAGCGTGACCGTGACGCTGGTCGTCTGCCCGTTCCGGAGAACGCTCAGCGTCACCTGCTGGCCCGGCGTTCGCTGGCCGAGCAGGAGGTCCAAGGTGTGGGTGGCGTCGAGGGTCGTGCCGTCGATCGCCGTGACGATGTCGCCCTCGGCGAGACCGGCCGCCTGCGCCGGGCTGCCCGGGACGATGGCGGCGCTGGTCCCTGCGGAGCCGTTGGCGGTGCCGCCTGAGCCGGTGCCGTTCCCGTTGCCGAACGGATTCTGGCCGTTGCCGCCCCCGGCCTGGCCCTGGCTCTGCTGGAGCTGCGCGAGTGCCGCCGCTGACGGGATCCAGGCGCCGTTGGCCACCGGGAGGCCGACCTGCTGCTGGAGCGTCGGGTCGATGGTGCGGAAGCGAATGCCGAGCCAGGCGCGGGCCAGCGGCTGCCCGGCCGAAGCCTGGGCGAGCAGCGGGCGGGCGATGTCGATCGGGATGGCGAAGCCGATGTTCTGGGCGCCGGTCGAGACGGCGGTGTTGATGCCGATCACGTTGCCGCCTGCATCGAGGAGCGGCCCACCGCTGTTGCCCGGGTTGATGGGCGTGTCGGTCTGGATGAGGTTGTCGAGGGACTCGCCCCCGGCGTCAATCTGCCGACCGAGCGCCGAGATGATGCCGCTCGTGACCGACCCGGTCAGGTCGCCCAGCGGGCTGCCGATGGCGATTGCCTCCTGGCCCACCTGGATGCTCGCGGACGAGCCGATCGTTGCGACGGTCAGGTTCGACGCTCCCTCGATCTTCACGATGGCGAGGTCGGTCAGGGTGTCGACGCCGTAGATCGAGGCGTTGAAGGTCCGGCCGTCCTTGAGCGTGACGGTGAGCTTGCTGGGGTTGCCGGCCACGACGTGGTGGTTCGTGAGCACGAGGCCGCTGGCGTCGAAGATGATGCCCGAGCCAACGGCGGTGCCTGTGCCGCTCTGGCCGGTGACCTGGTTGGTGGAGGTGACGCCCTCAGCCGTGATGGTCACGGTGGCCGGGCTGACCGCCTTGACGATGTCCGGGATGGACGCCTGGCCACCCGACGGCACCGGGTTCGCGGGCGTCAGGGTCGGCGTCGTCGCCTGCCCGTTCGGGGTGGTGGCGCCGGTGCCCGTGGACGGCTGGGCGGCGGTCAACTGGTTGGTGGACGCGCTCGCGGCGGGGTGCGTGGCCTCGACGGCGACGTAGGTGGTCCCGGCAGTGAGCGCCGCGGTGGCGATGATGGCAACGGCGAGCACGATCGGGCTGACGCCGCCGCGGGAGCGGGCAGGCTTCGGGGTGTGAGCGGCAGCGGGCACCGCAGCCCAGCCCGGCCCGGGACTGGCAGGCGGGGCGCCAAACGCGGGCGTCGGCTCGGCGGGGGCCCACGGAGACGCGGGGCTTGCGGCGGCCCCCGACCCAGGCGGGGCCCAAGGAGATGCAGGGTTCGCGGCGGCCCCCGACTCAGGCGGGGCCCATGGGGACGCAGCCGGGGCCAAGTTCTGAGCTCCGGGCAGGGGCGCCGTCAATCCGGCAGCGGCAGGGTTCGGCGCCGAGGCGGACCAGGTGGACGGCTCTGGCACGGACCCTTGTGAGGCGACACCTGCGCTCGTCCACACGGGCGTCTGGTTCACACCCGGTTGCGACGCGCTGACGGCCGGCGCGGCTGGGCCTCCCCATGAGGCGCCGGTCGCGGGAGGCGTTGGGACGGTTGGCACGGGCGGCGTTACCGCCGGGAAGGCGGGCTGGGTCGGGTCGTCGGCGTTGATGATGGAGGGCACGCCCCGCGGCGAGGGGGGAAGGATCGGGTCGGGGTGGTTGGTCTCGCTGGTCATGTGGTTCCTTGTCGTGCGGGCACCCCAAGCTCGCTGTACTCCGGCGACACGGCGCCAGGAGCGGAGGTGCACCGTCATCTGACACCCGGCAACTTCGGGTTCCCTGAGAAGGGCGGCTCGACCGGTGATTCTTGCGATTTCTTGACCTGTTCGCCGCCGCGCCCCGCGTGGGACTCCAGTGGTTCTGTGCCGGGACGCCTGCGCGCAGGTCCTGTCGCCGGTTCCGCGCGCGCCTCCTTGCGCCACGTGGGGCTCCTGTTGCTCCGTCCCGGGACGCCCGCGCCGCAGGGGAGTCCGCACGTTCCGCCGCGGCGCCCGCCGCGGGACGGCCGCGCCACGTGGGGCCCCGGCCGTTCCGGCGCGGAACCACAGGAGTCCGTGGAGACGCAGGGGCCGGGGCGGGGCGGGGCGCGGGGCACGCGGGGCGCGCGG
>JBBIIL010000168.1:0-3268 GCA_037446495.1 Chloroflexota bacterium
GCCGGCACGAGGTGCGCGCGGCGGCGGAGCGACGAGCGCGGCGGCGGAACGAGCCGCGCGGCGGGGACGGCGCGGGTGGGCGCGCCAAGGCGAGCGTTCGTGGCGACGACCCTGGCCCCGATGAGGATCCCGCAATGCGGTACTCTGCCCTGCCATGAAGGGCCTCGTCCTCGCCGGCGGAACCGCAACCCGGTTGTTCCCGCTGACGATCGTCACCAACAAGCACCTGCTGCCGATCTACGACCGGCCGATGGTCTACTACCCGCTGGACACGCTGGCGGGCATGGGCATCCGCGAGGTCATGGTGATCGTCGGCGGGAAGAGCGTGGGCGACATCGTCGAGCTCCTCGGTGACGGCCGCCACTTCGGCCTCGACCTCACCTACCGCTACCAGCGCGGCGCGCTCGGCATCGCCCACGCCATCGGCCTTGCCCGCGACTTCATCGGCGACGACGCGTTCTGCGTGGTCCTGGGCGACAACATTCTGCGCGGCGACCCGCTCGCCCCACTCGCCCGCCAGTTCGAGAACGAGGGCTGGGGTGCCGGGACGCTCCTCTATCGGGTGCCGGACCCGGAGCGGTTTGGCGTGGCCGAGCTGGACGCGAACGGTCACGTGCTGGGCTTCGAGGAGAAGCCGAAGCAGCCGAAGAGCGATCTGATCCCGATCGGGGTGTACTTCCTGCGGCCCGACGCCTTCGAGGTGATCGAGAACTTGGCGCCGTCGGGTCGTGGCGAGTTCGAGATCACCGACGTCCTCAACCACTACATCCCGGGCCAGCGGCTGTTCGCCCCGATCTACGAGGGCCACTGGGCCGACGCCGGCACGGTCCCGTCACTGCTCAAGGCGGCGGAGCTGGCCCAGACCGACGACCAGGCTGGCCGGCTGTCGCCACCGGTCGAGCGCCCGCGGGACCCGGCATGACCGACCTGACGAACCCCGGCATGACCAACACCGCGGGACTCGGCTCGGCCGAACCGGCGAAGCCTGGCATGACCGAAGCAGCGAAGCCGGCATGACCGACGCGGCGAAGCCCGGCTCGACCGACCTGACGAACCCCGGCATGACCGACCGCTTCGGCCCGGGAGCGCGGTTGCTGATCACCGGCGGCGCCGGGTTCATCGGCTCGGAGCTGGTCCGCCAGCTGCTCGCCCGTCGCGACGGCACCCGCGTCACCGTGCTCGACAAGCTGACCTACGCGGGCAACCGCACGAACCTCGCGGCCGTCGAGTCGGACCCCGAGCAGGCTGCACGCTTCGTGTTCGTCCGCGGAGACATCGCGGACGAGGCGCTCGTCGCCCAGCTGGTCGCGAACGCCGACGCGGTGATCAACGTCGCTGCGGAGACCCACGTGGACCGCAGCATCCTCGACCCCGAGGCGTTCCTCCGGACGGGCGTGATCGGGGTCCATGTGCTGCTCGAGGCAGTGCGCGTCGAGACAGAGCGGGCTGCCAGGGGCGAGCGCCCGGCCGCTCCGCGGTTCCTCCAGGTGAGCACGGACGAGGTGTACGGCGAGGTGGCAGAGGGCCGCAGCGTCGAGACCGACGTCCTCGCCCCGCGCAGCCCCTACGCCGCCGCGAAGGCCGCCGGCGAGCTGCTCGTTCGCGCCTACCACGTCACGTTCGGGCTGGACGTGGTCATCACCCGCGGCTCCAACACGTATGGCCCGTTCCAGCACCCCGAGAAGCTGATCCCGCTGTTCACGACCAACGCCCTCGAGGGGAAGCCCCTCCCGATGTACGGCGACGGGATGCAGATCCGTGACTGGCTGTTCGTCTCCGACCACGCGGCCGGCATCGACTTCGTGCTCCGCCACGGGCTCCCCGGCGAGGCGTACAACGTGGCGGGTGGGACGGAGCTTCCGAACCGCGACGTCATCGGACGGCTGCTGGCGGCGACGAACCGCGACTGGACGCTCGTCCGCGTCGTGCCGGACCGCCCGGGCCATGACCGGCGATATGCGATGGACGGCTCCAAGACGGCGGCCCTCGGCTGGGCGCCTCGCGTGTCCTTCGACGACGGCCTGCCGGCGACGGTGGCCTGGTATCGCGAGCACGCTGACTGGACCGCGAGCGCGAAGTCCGGCGATTGGGACGCCTACTACGCCCGCCAGTACGGCGACCGGCTGGCGGCTGGCCACGCGGTGGACCGGACCGCCTAGGGTGCGCGTCGCGGTCGTCGGCGTCGTGGGCCGGCTCGGGCAGGCGCTCGTCCGGGGACTCGAGGAGGCGCCCTACACGGGGATGCGTCCGCCGATCGGCTGGGACCAGCCCGAGCTTGAGCTCGACACCGTGACGGCGGCGTCGTTCGGCGCGCTGCTCGATCGAGAGCATCCCGAGGTGGTCGTCCACACGGCCGCCTGGACCGACGTGGACGGCAACGCCCGCGAGCCTGACCTGGCGATGCGCCGGAACGGGACTGCCGTCGGCGAGATCGCGACCGCCTGCGCGGCGCGCGGGACCGACCTCGTGATCATCTCGACCAACGAGGTGTTCGACGGCCGCCGCAGCGATGGGCGCGGCTACGCTCCCGACGAGCCGCGCCACCCGATCAACGCGTACGGGGCGGCGAAGGCGGCGGCTGAGCGGCTGGCCTCCGATGCCTTCGCCGGTTCGGCCGGCCGTCTCACGATCGTGCGCACCGCGTGGCTGTTCGGCCCGCCCGGCAACGACTTCCCGGCGAAGATCGCCGCCGCGGCGATGCGCGCGAAGGCGGCCGGCGAGCCGCTCCGGGTCACCGGCGACGAGATCGGCACGCCCACGTTCACGCCGGACCTGGCCGAGGCGATCGTTGACCTTGTGGGCACCGACGACCCACCGCCGCCCGGCTCGGTCACGATCAACCACCTGGTCAACGGGGGGCGCGCCTCGCGGGCGGACTGGGCGCGCGAGGTCGTCCGGGCCCTCGCGCTCGACGTGGAGGTCGTGGACGTCCCGGCCTCGACATGGCAGCGCGTGTCAACGCCGCCGCTGTGGGCCGTGCTCCAGCCCACGCCGCTGCCGTCCGGCATCCCCATGCGCGACTGGCGCGAGGCATTTGCCGACGCCGTGCCGGCCCTGAGGCGGGGGCTGGCGGGGTAACGCTTCTCCCGCTGGGTTCGGCAACCGTCTCAGGCCTATGTCTGAGGAGGCGCCCCGAGCGGGCCCTTGCTGCAGCGGCCCAGGGGCCCCCTGGCGGCGGGCCCCCCGGGCGGCGGGCTTGCGGCCCCCTGACCGCCGGCTTCCTGACCGCCGGCTTCCGCGGGCGGCGGGCGGCTTGCGGCCCCTGGCG
>JBBIIL010000169.1:0-3243 GCA_037446495.1 Chloroflexota bacterium
CGGCGCCAGCCGCTGCCCGGCTCGAACGAGCCGTTGGGCGTCGCGGGCGACCTTTACCTCACCTCGCGGCGCCTGGTCCTCGTGGGTCGCTACACGCTGTCGTTCGACCTCGGCGAGATCGAAGAGGCGATGTTGTCGGGCGACCAGCTCCTGCTCGTCATGCACGGTGGACAGGGCGTCGCGCTGGGGGTCGCGCAGCCGCGCCTCCTGCGGGTCGAGATCGCCGCGGCGCGCGCGTTCGCCAGGGGCTGATCGGGCGCGCTCGGGGGTGCCTGGGCTCAGTCGGGCGACCGATACCGCCGTGCGGCCTCGGCGCGCTTCGTCGCCCCGAGCTTGTGCAGGATGCTCGCGACATGGGTCGTCACCGTCCGCGGGGAGATCGTCAGTGCCTCTGCAATCTCGCGGTCGGTGCGGCCCTCCGCGAGCAAGCGCAACACCTCGGCCTCGCGGCCGGTGAGCGTGCCAAGGGCCGGGTCGTTCGCCGGGGTCGCCGGGTGTGAGGTCTCCTCCAAGTGGTGGACGAGGCGGGCTGCCATGCGTCGCGGCATCGCCAGCTCGCCGTCGAAGGCGCTGCGCACCGCGCGCAGGAGGCCCTCTGGCGACACGTCCTTGGTCAGGTAGCCGACCGCGCCGTTGTGCATCGCGTCGAGGAGATCATGCTCGGCGCCCGACACGGTGAGCATCACGATCCGGGTCTCGGGCAGGCGGGGCGCCAGCTCGCGCACCAAGGCGACGCCGTCCATGCCGGGCAGGCTGATGTCCACCAGGAGCACGTCCGGGCGCACCTGCGGCGCCACCACGAGCGCCTCCTCGGCGGTGGCCGCCTCCGCGACCAGCTCGACATCGGGGGCCTCGAGCGCCTGGCGCACCGCCATCCTGACGAGGGCGTGGTCGTCGACCAGCATGACGCGTAGGGACCCGTGAAGCGCCGCGTCCTTCATGGCGCAACCACACCAACAGGGGCGGCTGCCACCACCAGCGGCACGAGGAGGCTGACCCGGGTCCCGTCCTGCGGCCTGGACTCGATCCGCAACTCGCCCCCGATCAGCGCGGCCCGCTCCCGCATGCTGGCGAGGCCGAACGCGTTCTGACCCACCGCGTCTGGATCGAAGCCGCGGCCGTTGTCGCCCACCGCCACGACCAAGCGGCCTTCCTCCACCGCGGCCCGAACCCGCACGAATGTGGCATCCGCGTGGCGCCGGACGTTGCTGAGCGCCTCCTGGGCGATCCGGAGCGCCTCGGCCTGGGCGCGCGGCGGGAGCGGTGGCAGGTCGGAGACGCACTCGAACTCGACGCGGATGGCGAAGCGGTCCGCGAAGTCATCGGCCGACCGCGACAGCAGCCCGCGAAGCGTCCCGACCGGCTCGTCGACCATCCGCAGGGCGGCCACCGCCTCCCGGGCCTCGGAAAGCCCGGCGTCGATCGCCTGACCCAGCTCGTCGGTCAGCGCCGTCGCTTCCAGCCCCAGGCCGGGCAGCGCGGCCAGGCGACCAGTCTTGAGCTTCGCCAGCCAGAGATTCTGCGCCAGCCCGTCGTGCAGCTCCCGCGACAGGCGTGCGCGCTCCGCGAGGGCGGCCCGATCCACCTCGACGATGCGCAGGCGCGCCAGATCTGCGTTCGCCGCTGCAAGCTGCCCGAGCGTCGCGTGCAGTTCGGCCTGGATGCCGAGGAGCAGGATCCCGTCGAAGCCGAGCCGCAGGAGGTCGCCGCTTGTCACGACGCCCGTGTACTCGCCGGGGAAGGCCGCGTTCGCGACCTGGGCGAAGCTCGCGACGACCAGGCCCACGGCCAGGTACGCGTCCCCGATCGACCCATCGCGCCTGTAGAGGCGCCGCGATAGGGCGGCGGCCCACAGGTACAGGCCGGCCACCAGCGACGACGCAACGGCCCCCAGCAGCGTCAGCGAGGGGATCGGCACGGTGGCGGGAGCCGCCCCGGCCGCAGAATTGACTGGGGCGGTCGATGCGAGCGCGGGCAGCCAACCAGCTGGCGCCGCGAGCAGCGCGAGCACGAGACCCGTCGCGATCGTCGCACCAGCCAGGACAGGCAGTGCACGGCGCGGGTGATGGTGCCGCAGGGCCTCCAGGCTCCCCGCCACGAGCAGGCCGGCGGCGAGGAGGCGAGTGAGGGTGAACACGTAGAGCGAGGCCTGCCCGGGCGCCGCCAACGTCAACCCGGTCCGCGCGTCGAGGCCGGTAAGCGCCAGGACGACGCACGATCCGTTCGCCAGCGCAAGCACGATGAAGGCGGCCGCCTGGAACAAGCCAGCCGACTTCCCGTGCTCGCGATAGCGAACCCAGCCGAGCGCGGCCACGGCCACCGTCACGAGCGTCGTGACGGTGTCGAGCACGAGATCCAGCGACGGCGCGACCACGCGCACGTGGGGACCGATCATGAGGGCGGACGCGACGCCACCGAGCGCAAGCACGGCCACGACGGCGATCAGGATGACGTCGAGCCGCCTGCCAGGCAGCTCGATGGCGACGCGGCTGGTCCGGGCCAACGTGCCGATGGGAGATCCCCCTCGGTCGGTCCCCCAGGTGGGGCACCCATCCTTGCACCGACTGGCGGCCCGTGGCATGGGTCGAACGGCCCATCCTGCGTGCCGGCTCATCTTCTGGTGCGGGCGAGCACCAGCCGGGCGCCTTCTCTCCGGAGGTGGGCCACCCACCGCGTGGCCGTGAATTGCTCGGTTCCCGGCTGATCACGAACCCGGGAGCGCGGACGCCGGACGGTCTGGGCTCGTTCAGCCCCCTTGGGCGCTCGCCCACAGCGTTCCGCGTGCCCGAGCGAGCGGGCCCGGACGACGCGCGGGTCCGGTCCTGGGTTCGGGCAGCCGACGCCGGTCTCGACGGGCACCTCCACCGGGCCGTGGCCGACTGGCTCGACGCCGCCTGGCCGTTCGAGCGCGTCGACTGCGCCATCCGACCCGACGTGGCACCGCCCACCCCGGCCCGATGGCCGAGAGCCCGAAGCCGCCCGGTGGGGTGGATGGGCGTTGCTCCCGCCAAGAGGGCAGCCATCCCGTGCGCTGCGCTGTGGCCGGGAATCCGGCGGACACCTCATCGCGGCGAATCGCCAATCCGGACACCATGTGGTTCACGGAGCGGACCCAGTTACCGGTGTCGCCTTCACGCACGGGAGGGCGGGATGGACAGCGCATCCTTCCAGGGGGGCGAATTCATGATCCGCCTGACACCGACCCGCCCTACTGCGGGAGCGGCCGCCGGCGCGAAAGATCCG
>JBBIIL010000170.1:0-3237 GCA_037446495.1 Chloroflexota bacterium
GAATCCGCTCGGTTCCGTACGCTGTGGAGGCATGGACCTGGCAGGACGCGAGGGGATCGTCGAGGCCGCGCGCGGCGCGCTGGCCGCGCCCGGTGGCGCCCGCAGCGTGGTCCTCGAGGGCGACGCCGGCATCGGCAAGAGCTCCGTCTGGGCCGCCCTCGTCGAGGAGCTTGAGGTCGGTGGCTGGCGGGTCCTGCGCACGCGGCCGTCGGAGCCAGACGCATCGCTGGCGTTCATCGGCCTGTTCGACCTGTTCGACCCCGTCGCCGACGACGTGCTGGACGCACTGCCGGCACCGCTCGCCGCCGCCCTCTCGGTTGCGCTCCACCGCGCGGAGCCGGGTCCCGAGCCCATGGAGCCGGGCACCGTTGCGGTGGCCGTGCTCGCCGTCCTGCGCCGCCTGGCCGCCGAGCGGCCGACCCTCGTTGCGATCGACGATGCTCAGTGGATCGACGCGTCCACCGCCACGGTGCTGGGCTCGGCGCTCCGTCGCCTGGGCGATGAGCGCGTGGCCGTGCTCGCCGCCCGCCGATCCGGGTTTGGGTCCGGTCAGGGCCTCGACCCAGCCCCCCTGCTCGATCGCGTCGAGCGCCTCGCCCTGCCGCCGCTGTCCGTCGGCGCCCTGCACCACGCCATCCGCACGCGGCTGGGCTCCACGGTCTCGCGGCCGACGCTCGTCCGCCTTCACGAGGTCTCGGGCGGCAACCCGTACTACGCGCTCGAGCTCGCCTCGGCGCTCGCGGCGGGGCGGCTGGAGGCGGGGCTGATGGACCGGGAACTGCCGGGGACCCTCGCAGGGCTGCTCGGGCGGCGGTTCGAGCCGCTGAGCCCCGAGGTCCGCCGGTACGCCACGGTCGCCGCGCTGGCCGCCCGCCCGACGCGGACCATGCTGGCCGCCGCGCTCGAACTGGACGATGTCACGACGGCCGCCAGCCTCGGGGCGCTCGGCGACGCCGGGATCCTCGCCGAGCGCGGCGGGGCCCTCTCCTTCGCGCACCCGATGCTGGCGATGGTGGCTGCGTCCCTCGCGGGCGAGTCTGAGCGGCGGGCGATCCACCGCCTGCTGGCCGAGGCTGCCGACGACGACGAGGCGCGCGCTCACCACCTTGCGGCGTCGCGCCTGGAGCCGGACGAGGCGGTGGCTGCCACGCTCGAGGCGCTCGCGGAGGCCGCGGCGGCGCGCGGCGCGACGCTCCACGCGATCGGGCTGCTCGAACGGGCCGTCGAACTCACGCCGCCATCGGGAACGGGCGCCCGCGCGCACCGCCAGACCCGCCTTGCCGACGCGCTCCTGCTCGCGGGCGACGTGCCGCGCTCCCGGTCACTGCTCGACGGCGTGCTCGCGGGCGACCCGCCGCCGGGCGTCCGCCTCGACGCCACGCTCCTCCTCGCCACGCTGACCTGGTTCGACGGCGATTCGCGCGACGCGACGCTGCTCGCCGAGGCCGCCCTCGCCACGGCCGAGGACCCTGAGTGGCGCGGCAGGTACCACAGCCGCCTGTCCTGGATGTACGAGCACGACATCGCGAGGGCTGCAGAGCACGCGCGGGCAGCGCTGGCGCTGATCGACCCGGATCAGGCGCCGGCCAGGTACGCCTTCGCGCTGATGAACGCGGCTTCGGGCGAGCTCCAGTTGGGCCTCTCCGCCCACCACGACTGGATGACCCGCGGCGAGGAGCTCCAGCGGCGAGGCGTGGGCCTCGAGTTCAGCACGCTGCCGGCCAACTGGGCCAAGATCTTCGACCGCTTCGACCGGGCACGCGAGCTGGCGCGCGAGTTCCGCTCCGCTGCCGAGGACACCGGCGATGACGGCTCGGTGCCGCCGTGGCCGACCTTCCTCGCCGAGATCGAGGCTTGGGCCGGAAACCTGCCGCTCGCACTCGAGCTCACCGCCGAGGGGCTCTCGCTGGCCGAGCAGACGCAGCAGCCGGCGTTCGTGTCGGCCACGCTGGCACGACGAGCGTGGATCCGGGCCGTGGCGGGCGACCTCGACGTGGCGCGCGAGGACGCGGCGGCGGCGCTCGCGATCGGCGAGGCGAGTCGGAGCGCCCCCCTCATCGCGCTGGCGCTGGGCGCGCTGGGCTTCGTGGCGCTGTCCGAGGACGATGCCGCCTCGGCCGATGCCGCGTACACGCGGGCTGAAGCGGTGCTGCGCGAGACCGGCGACATCACACAGCCCGCCCACCGGTTCCACGCCGACCACATCGAGGCGCTGGTCCGGCTGGGACAGCTTGACCGGGCGGAGGCGCTGACTGCGGCGCACGAAGCGCGCGGGCGGCTCGGACCACGGCCCTGGGCGGTGGCGACGGCGCTCCGCTGTCGCGCGCTGCTGGCGGGTGTGCGCGGCGACTGCGAGGGCGGGATGGCCTCGGTCGAGGCCTCGGTCGAGGCGTTCGAGGGCCTTTCGCTCCCGTTCGAGAAGGCCAGGACGCTGCTGGTCCGCGGCCAGCTCCAGCGTCGCCTCCGGCAGCGCCGGGCGGCGGCGTCATCGTTCGAGGCCGCGGCCCAGCTGTTTCGCACCATCGGGGCCCCGCTGTGGGCCATGCGCTCCGCGGCCGAGGCCGAGCGGCTGGGCCTGCAGCGCACCGACGACGCGTCGCTCACGCCCAGCGAGGCGCGGATCGCCGGGCTGGCGGCGTCGGGCATGACCAACCGTGAGGTGGCGGCGAAGCTGATGATCAGCCCCAAGACCGTCGAGGCGAATCTGGCGCGGGTGTATTCGAAGCTGGGGATCCACTCGCGGGCGGAGCTCGGTGCGGTGGTGACGCGCCTCGGCGACGCGGGCTGAGGTCTCGGGCCGGGGTTGGCGCCCGGCGGCTGAACCGGATAGGGAATCGCCGGTTGCGCCGTTGGGGCCAGCGCGCCACAGTGCGCCCATGCCCAGCCGGACGTTCCTCATCGAGTCCTACGCATCGGCCTTCGACGTGGAGGCGGAGGCGCGCCTGCGGGGCGCCTGCCGCGAGGCCCAGGCGGTTGCGTTCCTGGGTGCCGTCCACGTCCCGGCCGACGAGATGACGCTGACGCTGGTCGCGGCGCCCGACGAGGCGCGGCTGCGCGAGCTCCTCGCCGCCGCACTGGTGGCCTTCGACCGGATTGTCCCCGCCGAGGCCCGTCACGTGGAGCGGGTCCGACCACGGACCTAGCTGTCCAGCGGCGGTCCGGCCGCCAACTCGTGACACCACGTCGTCACGCCAGGGCGGAGAATCGCGTGCGTGACCTCCCGCACCATCCTCCACG
>JBBIIL010000171.1:0-3188 GCA_037446495.1 Chloroflexota bacterium
TAGCACCGGGCTAGGGCCGACCATACGGGGTGGAGCGGCTCCCGTTGCCGCAACGCGCGGAGAGGTCGTGGAAGAGGAGGCTGCGAGCCCGCGGGCGGGCACCGGGGAGCGGTGGAGCTCCGCTCGGGAGCACCTGGTCACCGGTGGTTTCATGATCGCCGCTGCGATCATCGGTGCAGTCATCGGCGCTGTCGCGCATGCGGCCGTGGTGCCGCCCACAAAGGTGGAGGTCCAGGTGCCCGTGCCTGTGTTGGTGACGCCCGCGCCTACCGCCGCTCCCGAGATGCTCTTTCGTGACGAGGGCCAGCCCGCGGACGGCACCACCGTTACACGAGACATGCCGGCCGGCTCCGTCATCTACTTCTCCGGCAGTCAGTTCGACTACCAGGGCCGAAGCTGCCGAGATGCCCAGCGGCTCTGTGTCTTCCTGGACACCATCACCTCACCCGGAAGGCGGGTCGAGATCGGCAACGTCATCGCAGGGAGCAACTTCGTGGAAGGGCGTACCGGGATCAGCGAGCTTGCCCTCCTGCAGACGAAGACCGCGTCGTTTTGGGACGGCACCAACTGCGGCGGCGTCTGCGAGTACGTGGACGTGTATTTCTTCGAGGACGGCCAGGAACGGGATCACTGGCGACTCACTGAAGCGCCGAAGCCATAGGCGATCTGACGCACCAGTTGGACCCGGGCGCGAGTGCCCGCCGCACTCGTTCTTTGGGGGCGAGCGCGCTCACGCGCTCCTAAGCCACTCGCAGGGCTCCGGGGGCTCCGCGAGGCGCATCATGTAATGGTCGGTGGTCGCGGGGCAATGCCTCTCGCCCCGACCATAACCAGCAGATGCGCTTGAAAACGCCTCTACGAGGCCTGCGGCGACTGCTGACGGCGTCGGCTCGATTCGCATTCGACGCAACCCCAGGACCTCGACCCTCTCGAACAGCGCCTCCGCGAGCGCACGCCTCGAGCCGGGTGCCTCGTCCCACAGCCGTGGCAGGTCGCGCAGGTACGCCACCACCTCGGACGCCTCGAGCGCCGCCACCGGCCCTCCGGCGTTTGCCTCCGCCTCCTGCTCGTCGAGGGCGGCCATCGTCCACTCGAGCATCCGCAGGTCGCGGTCGCGCCGGTAGCGCGCCAGGGCGGCGTCGCGCTCGCGCCCGATCCGGGCTATGGCGAGCCGATCTGGCTCGGAATCGCGGGTCTCGCCCACGACCGCCGCGATGTGCTCGGCACCCAGCGACACGTCGGCGAGCACGTCTCGGACGATGGCCTCGTACTCGTCGGCGCGGTAGCTCGTGCCCGGCATGTTCTTGCGCTGGCCCTGGAGGCGCTTCCTTGGCTCCCGCCGCACCGACGTGAACGCCTCGCAGGCGTCGGGATGCCGGTAGCGCCCTGTGTCGCCGATCAGGTGGCGCCCGCAGTCCGAGCAGTGGAGCATCGTCAGGGCATAGGCGCGCCGGACCGCGGGCCGGCCGTCGCGCGTCCTCCTCGTCGCTCGCACAGCCTGGACGGTCTCCCACAGGGCCTGGTCGACGACGGGGGCCCAGTGGGCGCGCTCGCCCGTGCGCAGCCGGCCGACGTAGAGCGGGCTGGTGAGCGCACCCCGGACGGTAAACAGCGGCAGGCCCGTGGCGGGTGAGCGCGGCCGTGACCGGCACCACCCAGGGATTCGCGTCGCTCGGGAACAGCGCCGCGAGCAGGCCGCCGGCGCAGCCGATGACGATGACGAACGCGGCCGGCGCGAACGTGCCCGAGACCTTCATGCGGGGACCTCCTCGGTCCATGCGCTGGCCGTGCGCGACGCCGTCACGCCGACGCCGATGCGCACCCAGCGGTTCTTGAACACGCCGGCTGTGACGTGGGCGACGGTCGCCTGGCCGCTGTACGCGCCGCGCTTCACGACGGGCTGCCCGCAGGGGGCGCCGCTGTCGTGCCCGGTCCAGGGGTAGCGACGGGTGTCGGTCAGGCGGCCCTGCGAGTCGAGCGCGTAGTGGACGACGGTGGCGCCGTGGGCGACGTGGATCCGCCAGGACGCCGGCGGCGCCGGCCTCGGCTCGACGACGTCGACCGCCTTCCATGCCTCGCGCACGCGGCCGAGCTCGCCCCACGGGAGCGTCGCCTCGCCCTGGTCGCCCCAGTCGGCGCCCCAGCTGTTGCGGAGCCGCAGGCCGGTCGCGTCCCAGCCGACGGCGAGGATCGCGTGGCCGCCGACGCTGCGGTCGAACGGCGGGAGGGTGCCATCGGGGCGGGGGTGGAACCAGCTGTTCGCCCAGGGCGTGCCGATGACGAGCGGCCCGAACGAGAGAATCGCGCCGTACAGGTCGGCCTGGGTGACGGGGACGGCGTAGTACGCCGCGATCTTGTGCTGGCCTGCGAGTTCAGGGTGCCCCGCGACCGGGTATCCCTTCGACAGTCGCGCGTCGAGCGCGTCGCGGATGAGCGCGCCGTCCTGTGAGCCGCCGATCTGGCGGAAGAACAGCGCCTCGTCGAACAGCGCGAGGCCGGTGTCCCGGAGGTCATACCAGCCCTGCTCGCCGGCGGCGCTGTACGCGACGCACATCGGGCTGGAGCCCTGGTCGACCACCGGGTAGAGCGGCGCCGGGACGTGGTACGCGGTCGGCAGCTCGGCGGGCGCCTCGGCGCCGGTGGCCGCGTACAGGGCGTCGACGCCCCAGTCGCGCTCGTCGGGCGGGGACTCGAGCCAGCCCAGGCCGAAGGGGGTGGGGTCCTTTGTCACGGGAGGCCTCCGTTGATGGCGTGGCCGACCACCGCGAGCACCTGCAGCGCGACGGCCACGAGCGAGACGAGCGACGCGCCGAGGGCCCAGCGCGCGAGGACCAGCGCGCCGTCGGCGCGGTTCTGCCAGGCGAGCATCCGGTCGAGGTCGCGGTCGTGCCCGTCGAGGCGGTCGAAGATCGAGTCCGCGCTGCGCTGCATGGCGGCCCGCCGCTCGACGCCCGCCGCCTGGTCGCGGGCGATCGCGTCGACCGCGGCCCGCAGGCCGCGGATGTCCTCCCGCACCTCCATCAGCAGCTCGCGCTGCGTCAGGCCGGCGTCGTCCCCTGCGGCCGCCACGTCAGGCGGCCCTGTTCAGCCGGGCGTCTGGGCGGGGGAGGTGCCGGCCATCTCGGAGGCCGGCGGCCGGGTCGGCACGATAGAGGGTGCGGCCGACCAGTAGGACGTGCCCCGCCGCG
>JBBIIL010000172.1:0-3160 GCA_037446495.1 Chloroflexota bacterium
GGTTGTTGACCTTGTTCCACGAGAGCTCGCTCTTGTGGACGAGGCCGTCGATCCCCCCGAGGTCGATGAAGATGCCGAACGGCGCGATGGACCGCACGTTGCCGGTGACCTTCTGGTTGACCTGAAGGCTGCTGAACAGCTCGTCCCGCTTCTCGCGGCGCTCCTCGTAGAGAGCGACCTTCTCGGAGAGGATGAGCCGGTTGGCCTTCCGGTTGACCTCGAGGATCTTGAGCCGGAGCTTGCGGCCGATGTACGGCTGGAGCTTCTCGGCGATCTCCTGCGCTGCGTCACGCGGCTGCTCGTTCTGCGGCCGGCGCGGGAAGTCCACGATCTGGGAGATCGGCACGAAGCCGCGAATGCCGCAGTCGACGATCAGGCCGCCCTTGTTGTGGTCGATGACCGGGGCGTCGATGATCGTGCCGGCCTCGAACAGCTCCTGCATGGCACGCCACTTGCGCTCGAGGCCCGCACGGCGGAGCGAGAGGACGACGTGGCCCTCCGGAGACTCCGGCTGCAGGACGTACACGAGCACGACGTCGCCGATGTTGAGCTGCGGCGCGGACTCGGCATGGCGGCCGAACAGCTCGCGGTTGCTGACCACGCCCTCGGACTTGGCGCCGATATCGACCAGGATCTCGTCCTTGTCGATCCGGACGACTGTGCCCTCGACGACGTCACCGTGCTTGAAGCTCTTGATGTCGGCGTTCTGCTCAGCGAGCAGCTCCTCCATCGTGGTCGGCTCGGGACCCGCCGGGCGTGCGGCGATGATGACCGGTGCCTCGTCCTCCTCCTCGGCGGCCGGCGGGGCATCGGCTGCCTCGTCCTCCGTGGGGGCGTCGGGCTCGACGGCGACGGGCTCGGGCTCGGGCTCGGGCTCGACGGCGACCGGATCGGGCTCGGGCTCGGGCTCGACGGCGACCGGATCGGGCTCGGGCTCGACGGCGGTCATCTCCGTGGTGGCGGGCTCGTCAGCGACGGCGGTCGCGACGGTCTCTTCGGGCACCGGGGTCTCGACGGAGGCGACCGCCTCCGGCTCCGGTGCGGTCCCGCCCTGCTGCTCTTCGGTCAAGGTGATCCTGTCTCCTTGGTTGGATTCCGCCCCCGGGAATCACGAACGGCCGCCGAGCCGAGCCCGGGGCCGTCTAGCAGATGGAGGTGGATCGAGGATCGGTTTGCCGGCGGTCCGCTCCTTCGCTAGGACGACGTGGGGGCGAGGCTCTTCAACTGTGCGCGCCCGATGGGCTGGCCGAGTCTAGCACCCTGCGTCCGCGGGTACAATCCGCGTCCGTGCCGGAATTGCCCGACCTCGACGTCGTCGCCGATGCGCTCCACGCTGCCCTCGCCGGGCGGCCCGTCACCGCTGTGCGCGCGCCGATGCCGCTGTCCGTGCGTGGGACCCCCGCCGAGCTCGCCGCCCTGGTCGGGCAGCGCCTCGTGCGCGTCGCGCGCGCCGGCAAGTTCCTCGACCTCACGTTCCGAGGCGATGGCATTGTGATCAACCCGATGCTGACCGGGCGGTTCCAGCTCGCCGCCAAGGGCGAGAAGGCGCCCTCGGGCATGGCCCTGGAGCTGCGCCTCGGCGCGAGGGCGAGCGGCGTGCCGCGGGACGCCGCTGGGTGGACAGCCGGCGCTCCGTGGATACCCGCCGATGACGCGGAGCCCTACCTCCGCTACCGCGACCCGACGCAGATGGGCAAGGTGTACCTCCTGCCCTTGGGCGTGGAGCGTCCCGTCCCGGGCCGCGCCAGAGGTGAGCATGGCCCTGATGCGCTCGACCCGGCCCTGACCCTCGAGGCATGGCGCGAGCGGATCCGCAAGCACCCGGGCGAGCTGAAGAACCTGCTCCGCAACCAGGCGTTCGTGACCGGGATCGGCAACGCCTACTCAGACGAGGTGCTCTTCGCTGCCCGGCTCGCGCCTTTTAGAAGGCGCTCCACGCTCGCGCCCGAGGAGGTCGATGCCCTGTTCGCGGCCATGCGCGAAACGCTCACCGCCTCGGTGGCGCTCCTGCGTGAGCGTGTCCCGCCGACGTTCGAGAAGCAGGTGCGTGACCACCTTGCCGTCCACGGCAAGGGCGACGGACCGTGCCCGCGGTGCGGCGGGCGTCTCACCCAGGTGACGGCGGGTGGATTCCCCACGGGGTACTGCCGGAATTGCCAGCGCTGAGTTCGGCCCGAGCCCTGACCCGCCTGCGCCGGCTAGGGGATGATCAGCACCTGCCCGGGGTGGATCAGGCGCGGATCGACGATGTTGTTGGCCTTCACGATCGCCTTGACGGTGCTCTGGTACTTGACCGCAATAGCGGCGATGGTGTCGCCGGAGCGGACTCTGTAGGTGCGCTGCGTCGGTGCCGCCTGGGGGCTGGCGGTCGGTGTGCTGCTGGGCGCCAGCGTGCTGGGCGCCGGCGTGCTGGGCGCCGAGGCAGTGGGCGCAGGAGTCACCACGGCTGATATTGCGGGCCCGGACGAGGACGCGGCCGATGGACCGACGAACGGGGACGCGTCGGCCAGGCCAGAAGGACCAAGCGACACGGTCGCGTCGCCACCGCCCAGCGGATTGGTCCGGGCAATCACGAGAACGAGAAACGCAACGACCATCAGCCCGACGAGGAGCGCCTGCCCCCCGGTCGGCGGCGAGCCAACGCTGGCCCCAGGACGGGTGTGCAGCGCCTCGAGCGCCACCGGGGTGGGAGACGTCTCCGGCCAGAGGGTTGCATCGCTGGCGTCTGGATGGCCATACAGCGCGTCTGCCGCACGGGCCGCCAGAAACGTTGCGCACGCGCCGTGCGCCGATGCGACGCACAGCCCGCGCTGCTTCTGGACTGCTGGCTGTGTGGCAGGGTGGACGGCCCAGCACCGGAGGTCGCGCGAGGCGTGCGCGCTCGACCAGGCGCCGTCCGCTGAACGAAGGAACGGACAGACGTCCAACCCCCGCTCAGACTCGAGGCGAGTTCCCGCACTCCCCGATCCCGATGCCGACGCCGGACCCGTCGGGCCCTCGGTGGACACGCTCATCCGGCGAGCATACCTCGGCCTGGCTCCGAACCACGCGTTCCAGTCAACACCCGACAGCCGAAGCCGGTTAAATGCAAAATCCCGGCGACGACCTATTTTCCCGAAAGGCTGCCCTCTCAGTATCTTCGGCGCTGGAGAGCTTAACT
>JBBIIL010000173.1:0-3120 GCA_037446495.1 Chloroflexota bacterium
GTCGCCCCGGCCAGCACGAGCAGTGGCGGGAGACCTGGCGCGGCGCTCACGCGGGGCCGGCTGAGATCCGGGAAGCGGCGCGGGCAGTCGCGCTACCGCCGGCGGGTGCGGAGCCGGAGCGGATGGTGGTCGGCGGATGGCCGGGCAACCTGGGCCTGACGCCGGCCCAGGCGTCCCTCCTCAACGAGGGCTATCTCGAGGATGTCTGCCGGCTCGACGTGCCGCGCGTCGACGGTGTCCGGCGGGATCCCGCCGGTGTGCGTGCGCTGTTGACCTCGCTCGCGCGCAACACGGCGTGCGCGGTGAGTGCGGAGGGCCTCGCGGCGGATGCCGGCGCGGACCGCTCCATGAAGGTGGAGACCGCCCGGACGTACCTCGCGGCCCTCGACCGCCTGCTGCTGAGCGACGACGTCCCGGCATGGAGCCCGAGCCTCCGGAGCCGGAGCCGCCTGCGTGCCTCGCCCGTCCGGCACCTCGCCGACCCGTCACTGGCGGTGGCGGCTCTCGGGGCGGGCCCCGACGCCCTGCTCGCGGACCTCAACCTGATGGGCCTCCTGTTTGAGTCCCTGGTCGTGCGCGACCTGCGCGTCCTCGCCGGGCCGCTGCGCGGTCGGATCCACCACTACCGCGATGCGTCGGGGCTCGAGGCCGATGCCGTGATCGAGCTGCCGGGCAGCGACTGGGCCGCCTTTGAGGTCAAGCTCGGGTCCCACGCGTCCGTCGTCGACCCCGCGGCTGCTGGGCTCCGGCGACTTCGCGACCGGGTGGCTGGGCGCCAGCCGGTGGCCCTCGTGGTGGTCACGGGAACGGGATACTCGTTCACGCGGCCCGACGGCGTGCACCAGGTGGCGGTCGGCGCCCTCGGGGCCTGAACCGGGAGGGTCGTCGTCACCGTCCCTCTCTGCCAAGATCCGGTGAGACGCCCCACCTCCACTGATTACTGACCGAGGGCGGGGACGGAGGCTTCCCCGACATGGCGACTCCCGCGCACTCCCGCGACCGGGTGTGCATCCTTGGCCGATGAGCTCGATCCCCGATCCCGAGATCCCGGAGCGACCGACCCGGCGGCGCTTCAGCGCCGCGTACAAGGTGGCCATCCTCGACGCGCACGAGGCGGCGACCGAGCCCGGCGCAAAGGGCGCCCTGCTCCGCCGCGAGGGCCTGTACAGCAGCCACGTCACCGAGTGGCGCAGGCTCCGGGCCCTGGGCGGCCTCGAGGCCCTGGGCCGGCCGAGAGGTCCGAGGCCCGCCCATCCCCTGGTCGCCGAGAACGAGCGCCTGCGGGCCACGGTCGAGAGGCTCGAAGCGCGCCTCGTCCGGGCCGAGAAGGTGATCGCCGTCCAGGGAAACGTCTCGGCGCTCTTGCAGGAGCTCTCCCTCAGGGGCGCCGAACCGAAGGACGCGCGATGATCGCGACCGGGGTCAGCGAGCTCGCCCCCTTCACCGGCACCCGCGCCGTGCACGGCCCTCGCCGTGTCCCGGGCGACCCACTACCGGCGGGACCGGGGCCCGGTCCACGGGCCGCCGGCGCCGCGCCCCGTGCCGGCCCGCGCCCTCGCGCCCGCCGAGCGGACGGCGGTGCTCGACATCCTCCACGGGGAGCGCTTCGTCGACGTCGCCCCGGGCGCCGTCGTCGCGACCCTCCTCGACGAGGGCCGCTACCTCGCGTCCGAGCGCACGATGTACCGGATCCTCGCCGGGGCGGACGAGGTCCGTGAGCGGCGCGACCAGCGGCGCCACCCCGCCTACGCGAAGCCCGAGCTCCTCGCGACCGGGCCCCGGGAGCTCTGGAGCTGGGACATCACGAAGCTCCGCGGTCCGGCCAGGTGGACCTACGACCAGCTCTATGTGATCCTCGACGTGTTCAGCCGCTACGTGCCCGGCTGGATGGTCGCCACCCGCGAGAGTGCGACGCTCGCCGAGCGCCTGCTCGAGGCGACCGCCGCCAAGGAGGGCATCGCGCCGGGCTCGCTCACCATCCACGCCGACCGCGACAGCTCGATGACGTCTCGGCCCGTCGCGCTCCTGCTCGCCGATCTCGGGATCACCAAGAGCCACTCCCGGCCCCACACGAGCAACGACAACCCGTACTCGGAGGCGGGCTTCAAGACCCTCAAGTACCGCCCCGGCTTCCCCGACCGGTTCGGCTCGATCGAGGACGCCCGCGCCTTCTGCCAGGGGTTCGTCGCCTGGTACAACACGGCGCACCGCCACAGCGGGATCGCGATGCTCACCCCGGCCGACGTCCACTACGGACGCGCGGGCGAGCTGCTCGACATCCGCGGGCTGCTTGCGGCCAGAGCCCGGGTTTGTACCGGGAGTGTTGCGTCGCGGGATCCCGCCGTCAGTTGGGAATGGTTCCAGACGGTGTCGGGCGCGACGGTGGCGTCGCTGGGCCTCCCGTAGGGCACGGCGCGCCGGGGCCGCCGGCTCGCCGCGCTCGCCACACTAAATAGAACAAGTGTTCTGGCGCGCCCGACAGGATTCGGGCCTCCGGGCACCCACTCGGGATCCCGGCTCGTGCCGGTCGAGGGAGCGGGGGACTGGGAGGCCGGCTGCCTGCGGACGGCCTGACGAAGCTCGCCGGGCCGAACAAATGAGGGGCGACGCACCCGACGACGGCGCCGCGAGACATGCCCCTGCGTCATCGCCACCGGACGGTGGGACTGGCTCCGGCCCGCCCGCGGGACGATCGACCCCCCAACTGGGACCGCTTCGCCCTGTGACGGCGGGGCGGCCCACGGTACGGTTGCCGGGTCGGCCGGGGGGTCGCCGATCCCCCTGCCAGGACAGAACGGAGGGGGAAGATGTCCCGCGCA
Source organism: Chloroflexota bacterium (assembly GCA_037446495.1). Lineage (GTDB taxonomy): Bacteria > Chloroflexota > Limnocylindria > Limnocylindrales > CSP1-4 > CAIXZV01. The sequence continues at coordinate 2,820 of JBBIIL010000173.1, forward strand.
GCGCATCTCGGAGTCGCCTTGGGCACGGCGCTCCTCGTCCTCACCACGGCCGGTACGGCCCTCGCGGCGGACCCGAAGGCGGCCGCGGCAGGAGGCCAGAGCGGGCCGCTCGTGGGCTTCGTCAACGACGTGGCGGGCAAGACGCCGGAGCAGCTCGGCTACACGGCAGCGGACGTCGCGGCCAAGCAGGCCCAGTTCAACCAGGTCGCCGCCAAGATGTCGGCGAACACCGTCTACCCCGGCGTCGGCATCGGCGGCTACATCGAGTACCACCAGAAGACGACGTCGTGGTGCCTGGCGG
>JBBIIL010000174.1:0-3049 GCA_037446495.1 Chloroflexota bacterium
GCGCGCCGAGGCCGCGAGGCCGGTGCAGGAGGGGCTGTTCGATGGCTAGGCGGCGGATCATCACGATGGAGCCCGCGCTGATGGCCTCGATCATGGTCAGCGGCGACGCCAGCGGGTTCTCCAAGGACAAGGAGCGCGTCTACGAGGTCACGTCCGACGTGCCTGCTGACCTGCGGGTCGTGGGCTGCGGCTGGGACGAGCAGCGCAGCATCCTGCGGATCGCGGTCGAGTCGGCGACGTTCGCCGATGTCCCCGACGGCAGGTTCGCGCCCGAGTGGACGCCGACCTACCACGTGGACGTGCTGACCGAGTACCAGGCCGCGATGCTGCTGCTGGGCCGAAAGGACCCTTGACCGCCGAGTCGGCGTGGAATATCGTCCGCTGCTAGGTCGGGTCGACCGCCGCCGTCGCGGCCACTTTGCGGGTGGGGGTCACTGTCACCAAAAGAGGGGTGGGAACCTTGTCACGACTCTCCGACGCCGCTGAGTGCTACCGGCACACGTTCGCGGCGCGGCAGGATGATTTCGTCTCCTGGAGCGGGACGGCATGGGCACGGGCTGGCCGCGAGTTGACCGCCGACGCGGTGCTCGCCGGGATCGACGGGTCCGGGCCGCCGCTGTCGGGGTACTTCCTGACGCCGCAGTCCACGGGGCACGTCGCCGCCATCGACTTCGACTCCGACGACGGCATGGCCTCGGCGGCCCGCTGCCGGGACCTCCTCCTCCGGCGCGGGGCGCCGTCCTACGTCGAGGCCAGCCGCCGCGGCGCGCACCTGTGGGTCGTCATCGACCGCGCGCTGCCGGGGCTGACCCTCCGGCGGTTCCTGCGGGCCGCGGTGCGGGACGCGGGGGTCGAGCAGACGCCCAAGGTCGAGTTCCGGCCAGCGCAGGACGAGATCAGGCCCGACGGCTACGGATCGCCGCTGCGGCTGCCGACGATGCCCAACCCCAAGACGGGCCTCCGCTACCCGGTCCTCGACGTGACGGGGAGGCCGCTGCCGCCGCGCCTCGACGACCTCGTGCTCGCCATCGACTTCGCCCCGGCCTACGTGGTCGAGAGCATGGCGCAGGCGCTCGCCATGCGGCCCAGCGAGATGCCCGCGTCCTACTTCCCGCCCAAGTGCCTGCGGCAGGGTCCGGTGGAGTCGGTGGTCGCGGTGCTGGAGGAGTTGTGGGGCGTCCAGCGGGCCGTCCCCGGCCGCGCGACGAAGTGTCCGTGCCACGAGGACCGCAACCCCAGCCTCTCGATTGCGCGGGACGAGGAGAGGTGCTGGTGCCACGCCCCTTCCTGCGTCCTCAACAATGATGGCCGAGGACGCGGCCCAGCCGAACTGCGGATGATCCACGCGGGGAGGCTGTCGTGAACGCGCTCGACTACCAGTCGCCGTTCGATGGCGACACCGACCTCACCTGCACGCCGCTCGACGGCGGCATGGTGCTCTGGGCGTACCAGGGCATCGCGGCCGTCATGCCCGCCATGAGCGAGGGCTGGACCCGCGGGCTGCGCAACTGGTACACCGCTCGAAGGGACGCGAACCTCATGGGCCTCTGCCTGCTGTGCGGCGCGGAGATCCCCGCCGTCACCCCCCTGTCCGTCACGGCGCTGATGCTCCACGACGACGACTGCGCGCTCGTGTCGGCCGACTGGGCGCGAGAGTTCCGGGTGCAGGCGTGAGGCCGTCGGAGTTCAGCCGGGAGGGGCTCGGCTACCGGATGGCGTTCCCCGAGGCCTTCATCGCGTTCTCCGTGGACCGGCTGCGGGCGAGCGGCGGGGAGACGAAGGGCCTCGTGATGGTCCGCAGCACGATGCCCGGCGCCCGCACCTACGCCGACGACGTCGTCCACTACAGTCAGGAGACGCTGACGTCGTCCACCGCGCGGCGGACGCTCGGCAAGATCCTCGCCGACAAGATCCCCACCGACCCGCAGATCGACTGGGGGTCGATGTACGACGAGTTCTGCACCTCGGTGATGGTGGCCGACCGGGCGGGCGTTGAGCCCGACGTGGTGGGCCGGATGCCCGACTCCGCCGTCCACGGCCTCCTGCTGGAGCCGCTGGTGCCGCTCGGCGTCCACTCGATCCTGTTCGGCCCCGGAGGGTTGGGCAAGTCGATCCTCGCCACCGGGATCTCGGTGTCGGTCCAGACCGGCCGCGAGATCGTGCCCGGCCTCGTGCCCCTCGTGCAGGGGCCGGTGCTGTACCTCAACTGGGAGACGAACCGCGAGGACATCGACGTCCGCGTCAAGGCCGTCTGCGCCGGGGCCGGCATCCAGCCCGTCGAGATGTACCACCTGTCCGGCGGCGGCAAGCCGCTCGCGCAGCGGGTCGACCACATCGCCCGCGTCATCGACAAGATCGGCGCGGTCATGCTGGTGGTGGACTCCAGCGGCAAGGCCATCGGGACCTCGGGCGAGGGGCCGATCGAGGACGCGGCCAACCGCTTCGCCTCGGCGCTCGACGAGCTGGGCCGCACCGCGCTGTGCATCGACCACGTGTCCAAGGCCGGGGCGGAGCAGCAGGGCGGCGCCCGCAACCCATACGGCTCGGTGATGAAGACCAACTGGGCGCGGGCCACGTGGGAGATGACGCAGGCACGACCGCCGGAGGACGGCGAGACGCACCTGGTCCTCCACCACCGCAAGCACAACACGACCGCCGAGCACTCGCCCATCGGCCTCCTGATGCGCTGGGACCGCGGCGCGGTGACGTGGGAGACCGACGACGTGTCCGAGGCGACGTCGGGCCTCGCCTACGGGGAGTCCCTCGCGGACCAGATCGCGTCCGCGCTGGCCGAGCACCCGCTGCGGCCGGTCGAGATCTCCCGCAAGACGGGCATCAGCGACAACATGGTGCGCTCCATCCTGTCCCGCAACCGCCGGTTCACGAAGGTGCCGACCGGCGACTGGGCGCTGGTGTGAGCGCAACAGCATGACGACCGCAACACCTGTGTCGGTGGTGTTGCGTTGCGGTACTGCGGAGCGGGTCCGGGGAGGCCGATCGCAGGACCGCAACACCCTGTTGCGCCATGGTGTGCAACACCTACAGGGGG
>JBBIIL010000175.1:0-3017 GCA_037446495.1 Chloroflexota bacterium
TCCTCTCGGGCATGATCCCCGAGGTCACCATCGTCGTCGAGCCCAAGGGCTGACCAGGCTCGCGCGGCCCAGCTGACTCCCAGCGGGCGGTCCCTGGCCGTGGACCTCCCGGGGGCGGCGCAGCCCGCGGGCGGCCTCGCGTCGCCGCTGTCGCGCCTGTCGCGCCTCCCGCGCCTCCCGCGCCTGCCGGACGGGCTCGGCGAGGCGCTGTGGCTGTTCGTCGTCATGCGCGTCGGACTCAGCGTGTTCGCGCTGGTCGTCCTCGCACACGCCGCGTCGGTGCCCACGAGTTGCCACTTCGAGCTCGCCCTCGACCACTGGCTCACGGTGCCGCCGCTCGCCAGCTCGGCGTCCGAGTTCCCACTCATCGGCGTCTGGCAGCGCTGGGACGCCTGCTGGTACTCGAAGATCGCCACGTTCGGCTATGAGGCGGCCGAGAATTCGTCCGTCTTCTGGCCAGCCCTGCCCGCGGCGATGCACCTCGTGGCGATCCCCATCGGGGGCGACGTGGCGCTGTCGGGGCTGCTTGTCGCCGCGGTCGCCTACATCGTCGCCATCGTCGGGCTGTATCGCCTCGTGAAGGCCGACTGGGACGAGGACCTCGCTCGTCGAACGAGCCTGTTCATCACGATCGCACCCGCCGCCCTGTTCCTGTTCGCGCCCTTCACGGAGGCGCCGTTCTTGGCGGCGACGGTCTGGGCCCTCTACGCGGCCCGCCAGCGTCACTGGGGGATCGCCGCCGTGGCGGCGCTCGTCGCGAGCCTGACGCGGATCCAGGGCGTGTTTCTGGTGCTGCCGCTCGCGTGGGAGGCGTTCAGAGCATGGCGCGACCGCGACCGCGACCGCGACGGCCGATGGCGGGCGCTCGGCCGGCCGAGCCTGCGCTCGATCGCAGCGACGCTGGTGCCAGTCGTGGGCTTCGTCGGCTTCCTGGTGGTCGCGAAGGTCTGGAGCGGGAGGACCCCGCTCGACACGCAGGACATCTGGGGCGGCCGGAACTTCCACTGGCCATGGGACACCGTGGCGGCGACCCTACAGTGGATCGGGGACCACCACGACTCGCTCGAGGCGCTGAACCTGGCGATGTTGCTGCTGTTCACCGCCCTCGTGCTGGCCGGGATCCGACGCCTCCCAGTGTCCTACTCCCTGATCGCCATCCCCCAGGTCGCGCTGCTCGCGATTCGGATCCAGCCGACCCCGCTGACCTCGACCGTCCGTTACGTCGAGGTCGTGTTCCCCGCCTTCGTGGTGCTGGCGATGTTCCTCAAGGGCCGCCGCCGCGAGTGGACGTGGGGGATTGCGTCCCTGCTGGCGCTGGGCGCGCTGACCTGGATGTGGGTCATCGGCGACTGGGTGGCGTAGCCCGCCGTGCCAGCGGCGCCGGTGCTAGAAGGCCACGAACCCGATGCCAATCGTCCAGATGGCGTAGGCGCAGAAACCGACAGATAGGACCGCCGCCGACTTCGAGCGCCACGACCACCGCCCGCCCGCGAATGCGGTGGCGAGGATCGCGAACAGCAGGACCTGGAAGTCAAGGCTGAAGCGGTAGCCGAACTGGCTGATACCCACGTTGCCGTGGATGAGGATCGGGGTCGCCACCAGCACCGTCGCTGCCGCGGCCCACCGAACCATGGGCGACTTCCAGTCCGCCTTCGCCAGCCACAGGTACAGAGGCGTCGTGAGGAAGATCCCCAGGCCCCACCACGACGGCTGGAGCCACGGCGCGCTGTCCACGTAGTTCCAGCTCCGGAACAGGAGCGCGAACAGGTTGCGCGGGATGTACCAGACCGACTCGATCCCGTGCGCGGCGTAGATCGGGTCCTGGAGCACGCCGGGGATCATGACGTAGCCATGGTCCATGACCGTCCCCCAGCGCCCCTCGTTGTACGCGATGTAGGCAGCCGCCGGGACTGCTAGGCCGATGCCGAGCGCCGCGACCGTCCGGGCAGCGCGCACCGGGTCGATCTCCCGCAGCGTGCGCGGGAAGTCGAGGGCCGCCGCCACCACGAACACGGCGGCGAAGCCCGCCGGCAGGCGGCTCAGCGCGGCGCAGCCGATGAACAGGCCGGCCACCCAGGCCGCGCGATGGCTGAGCGCCACCAGGATCGCCGCCAGCGTAAACAGGATGGCCGCGACATGGGCGAAGTACCAGGCCGAGCCGCCGATCGCGACGAACCAGAAGACCGTGCCGAAGGTGAACACGCCCGTTAGGGCGAACCGGTCCCGGAGGCGCAGCCCCAGGCTGAGGCGGCCGAGCAGGAGGAAGGCGAGGCCGGCGTCGAGCGCCCCGTACAGCGAGGAGTACACCTGGGCCGGGAAGTTGGGGCCGAACAGGGCCACGAACGGCAGCGCCAGCACCGCCGGCATCGGCGGGTAGGCGACGTACCACTCGTTGGGAACCCCTGGGACCGGGATCAGCTCGTTGAGCCAGCTCGGCGCCTGGTCCAGCCAGATGCGCCCGTGGAGGAAGGCGTCGGCTAGGCGGTTGAAGTAGTCGATGTGCTGCGGATCCCGGCTTGCGGTGAACAACAGGACCACGGCTGACGCGATGAAGGTGATCAGGAAGCCCGCCACCTCCGACCTGCGACGAGCTGCCGAGACCAACGCGGCGCCCTCGGTACGGCCAAGGTACCCGCGGACCCGAGCCGACAGTGCGTCGCCGGACGGCTGGGCGGGGCGCCGCACGGTGGGCGGGGTTCCGTGCAGCGGCGCGGCAGCGACCGGCGGCGTGCGCCGCGGCTCCGACGTGTGCGTCATGCCCTCCACTGGATCGTGACGGCGGCAGGCCCCGGTGCGACGCGGGCGTGTCCGACCGGGCCTGCACGATGGCCCGATCATACAGATGCGATCACCCGCACGATCCTCCCGTGGGCCAGGCCGCGATGCTCGAGACCGCCGAGCAGCCGCAGCCGACTCGATCGTCGCGGCTGCTCGGCCAATGGGCCGCCTGCGGCACCGACGCGAATCCGCTCGGTTCCGTACGCTGTGGAGGCATGGACCTGGCAGGACGCGAGGGG
>JBBIIL010000176.1:0-3000 GCA_037446495.1 Chloroflexota bacterium
GCGATGAACCCGACCACCGGCTTGGTCATCTTCGCCTTCACGAACTCGGCCGCCTGCTGCTCGTCGGTGCCGCCGATCTCGCCGATCACCACGACCGCCTTGGTCTGCGGGTCCGCCTCGAACGCGGCCAGGCAGTCGATGAAATTCGTGCCGATGATCGGATCGCCGCCGATGCCGATGCAGGTCGTCTGGCCGAACCCCGCACGGGTCAGCTGGTAGACGACCTCGTAGGTGAGCGTACCGGAGCGCGAGACGACGCCGATCGGCCCCGGCGTGCAGATCTGCCCGGGGATGATGCCGATCTTGGCGACGCCCGGCGTGATGATGCCCGGACAATTGGGGCCGACCAGGCGGATGCCCCGCTCGACGAGGTAGGGGAAGACGCGCGTCATGTCGAGAACGGGGACGCCTTCGCTGATGCACACGATCAGCTTGATGCCGGCGTCCGCCGCCTCGAAGATCGCGTCGGCCGCGAACTTCGCCGGCACGTAGATGACGGACGCGTTGGCCTTCGTGGCGGCGACCGCCTCCGCCACCGTGTTGAAGATCGGGACCTTGTTCTCGAACTTCTGACCGCCCTTGCCCGGCGTCACGCCGGCGACCACCGGCGTGCCGTAGGCCAGCATCTGCTTGGCGTGGAACGAGCCGTCGCGGCCCGTGATGCCCTGCACCACCAGCCTGGTGCTCTTGTCGACGAAGATGCTCACGCCGCCGCCCCTCCCTTCGCCACCTGCACCGCCCGCTCCACGGCGGCGTCCATGTCGGTCAGCGCCTTGAACCCGACGCCGTCCAGGATCTTGAGCGCCTCCTTCTCGTTCGTCCCGGTCAGGCGGATCACCAGCGGCCGGTCCACCTTGAATTGCCGGGTCGCGGCGACGATGCCGTTGGCCACGTCGTCACACCGGGTGATTCCGCCGAAGATGTTGAACAGGATCGCCTTCACCTTCGGGTCGGAGGTGATGATCTTCAGCGCCGTCACCACCTTCTCCGGATTGGACGAGCCGCCGATGTCGAGGAAATTCGCCGGCTCGCCGCCGTAGTACTTCACCAGGTCCATCGTCGCCATCGCCAGGCCCGCGCCGTTCACGCAGCACCCGACGTTTCCGTCGAGCTTGATGTAGGTGAGATTGGCCTCGCGGGCCATCACCTCCGACGCTTCCTCCGCGGCGACGTCGCGCAGGGCCTCGATCGCCGGCTTGCGCTCCAGCTCGTTGTCGTCCACGACGATCTTCGCGTCCAGCGCCACCACCTCGCCCTTGGGCGTGACGACCAGCGGATTGATCTCCGCCAGCGACGCACCGGCGTCCACGAACGCGCGGTACAGCTTCTGGAGAATGTCGGCGGCCTGGCGGACCAGCGCGACGTCGCCGTAGAGCCGGAACCCCAGCGCCATCGCCTGGTGCGGCAGCAACCCGTAGCGCGCGTCCACGGTCGCCTTGAAGATCTTCTCCGGCGTCTTGGCCGCGACCTCCTCGATGTCGATGCCGCCGGCCGGGCTCACCATGAAGACCGGCGAATGGGAGGCGCGGTCCACGATCACGCCGACGTACGCCTCGCTGGCGATGTCGGTGGCGGGCACGACCAGCACCTTGGTGACGGTGAGGCCCTTGATCTTCATCCCGAGGATCTGGCCGGCCACCCGCTCGGCCTGCTCGGGCGAGTCGGCGAGCTTGACGCCCCCCGCCTTGCCGCGGCCGCCCGCGTGGACCTGTGCCTTGACGACGACCTTGGGGACGCCGAGGCGCTCCATCGCGCGCCTGGCTTCGGCTGGCGTCGCGGCGACCACGCCGGGCGGCACCGCGATGCCCGCCCGCGCCAGCAGCTCGCGCGCCTGATACTCGTGTATGTTCATCGTCCCTCAGCCACAATGGTTGTACCGGTCTCGCCGCGGATCGCGGCGAGTCCCGAGCCCAACGCCGCGATCACCGCGCGGGCCCCACCGCCCCGCACAAACGCGATCGCCGCCTCCACCTTGGGCCGCATGCTGCCGTCGGCGAATTGCCCTTGGCGCATGAGGCTTTCGGCCTCCGCGGTGGTCATACGCCGGATCGGCTGCGCACGGTCCGTGCCGTAGTCCCGGTGGACCGCCTCCACGTCCGTGAGAATCAGGAGAAGCTCCGCTCCGAGCTCCCGGGCCAGGATCGCCGCGGTCCGGTCCTTGTCCACGACCGCGTCCACGCCCTCCAGGCGCAGCACCGGATCGCGGTAGACCGGGGGACCGCCGCCGCCCGCCGCTACGACGATCGTGCCCGCCTCGACCAGGCGCCGGACCATCGGGGCCTCGACGACGTCGATCGGCGCCGGGCTGGCGGTGAGGCGCCGCCATCGCCCGGCCTTGTCCTTGCCCACGGGCTCGCCACGCCGCTCCAGGGCCGCGCGCCGCTCCGGCGTGAGCTCGTGCCCGATCGGCTTCGTGGGCCGCTCGAGCCGCGGGTCGTCCGGCGCTACCAGCGTCTGGGTGATGAGCGTGACGACGGCACGATCGATTCGGGCGCGCTCGAGGGCGTTCTGCAGCGACTGCTGGATCATGTATCCGATCCACCCGGCCGTCTCGGCCACCAGCACGCCCAGCGGCAGCGGCTCGACCTCCGCCGCGGCCAGCTCGTTGCGCGCCAGCGAATCGCCCACCTGCGGGCCGTTGCCGTGAACGATGGCGATGCGCCACCCCTCCCTGGCCAGGTCCACGATCGGCGCCAGGCTCTCCCGCGTGTGCCGGAACTGGCTCGCGATGGTGCCGCGCTCGCCTGCGGGCGCCAGGGCGTTGCCGCCGAGGGCCACGACCATCGTACGCCCGTCCATCAGGCCTCCCGAGGGCCGCCGAAGGTAGGCGCCCGCTGCCGCGGCTTCAAGGGCGGCGCGCCCCCGCAGGTGGGCTGCCGAGGACCCGGCGCAGCGCCTCATACGCGCGGGCGAACGCCGCCCAGTCCCCGCGACGCGAGGCCGAGTCGAGGGCCGCGAAGGCCGCGCGGGCCTCCGAGAGCGTCGTGGCGGCCGCCGCTA
>JBBIIL010000177.1:0-2961 GCA_037446495.1 Chloroflexota bacterium
GCCGCGCTCGTAGAGCCCGTCGCGGTCGATCATCAGGTCCTTGGCCTGGTAGTGGAGGACGTGCTTCCCGAACTCCTTCAGGAAGCGCTGCATGTCGATCATCTGGAGGATCAGGTGGCTCGGGTCGAAGTTGAGCCCGATCGTGTCGCCCCACTGCTCCAGGATCCGGCGCCACATGCGCGGCGTGGTGGCGATGTTGTGCCCGCCCGGCCACTCGTTGTAGCTGAACAGCATCGGGCAGTTCTCGAGCGTGATCTTCCGGCCGTGGTCCCGCGCGTACGCCACGATGTCCGGCCAGATCTGCAGGGCCCGCTCCCAGTTCTGGTCCTGGTTGAGCGCGCCGTCGCCGCCCATGAACGTGTTCACGAGCGGGACGTCCATCTTCTCGGCCGCGTCGATGACGTGCCGCAGGTGGCCGATCACCTGCTCGCGGTGGGCCGGGTCCGGGTGGAGCGGGTTGGGGTAGAAGCCGAGGCCCGAGATGGACAGGCCCTTGGCCTCGATCTCGGCGCGGATGTCCCTCGCCTGCGAGGGCGAGAGGTTGGCGACGTCGATGTGGCTGGTGCCCGCGTACCGGCGGGCCTCGCCGCCGCTCCGGGGCCAGCAGGCGATCTCGAGGACCTCGAAGCCCTCGGACGCGGCCCAGTCGGCCACGTCCGTCAGGGGGGTCTCCGGGAACGGGGCGGTCAGGAAGCCGAGCTTCATCGCGGCTGCTCCTTCGGGACGCGGTGGGACGGGGTGCTGATGGCGGGCGTGCGGACGGTCACCGGGCCACCGTGACCCAGCGCCCGGCGCGCGAGCTCTCGAGGACGGCGTCGCCGATGGCCATCTCCTCGTGGCCGGCGGCGAACGTGGCGTAGCGCGGGTGCTCGGACGGGCGGCCCGCGGCGACGTCGGCGTAGACGGCGGTGAACACGGCGCCGAACGTGTCCGCGAAGCCCTCCACGTGGCCGCCCGGGAGGCGCGCGGCGGCGGCGCCGTCGGCGTTCATCAGGGCGGGATTGCGGAGCAGCTGCTCGTTGGGCCGGTCGCGATGGCCGATCCACAGCGCGTCGGGCTGCTCCGAGTCCCACGCGACGGCGGAGGAGGCGCCGTCGATCTGGTAGGCGAGCGAGTTCTTGCGGCCGGGCGAGACCTGGCTGATGTTGACGCTCCCCCGGGCGCCGCCCTCGAAGCGCAGGAGGATCGACGCGGCGTCCTCGGTGCGGATCGCCACCGGGATCGTGTCCGTCGCCCGCTCCGTCGAGAACGTCAGCACGGGGCCGGCCGGCTTCTGGCGCACCGGGAGGAACGTGGTCAGGTCCGCCATCACCGCCTCGACGCGCAGGCCGGTGACGAAGCTCGTGAGGTCGAGCCAGTGGCTGCCGATGTCGCCCACCGCGCGCAGGGCCCCGCCCTGGTCGCTCTCGAGGCGCCAGTTCCAGTCCGTGTCGAAGAGCAGCCAGTCCTGGAGGTAGTGGCCGGTCACGTAGCGCACGTCGCCCAGCGCGCCGGCGCGGACCATCGCGGCGACGTGCTGGTTGAGCGGGTACCAGCGGATGTTGAAGTTGACCGCGTTGACGAGGCCGCTCGCGGCGGCCAGCTCGACCAGCTCGCGCGACTGCGCCGAGGTGAGCGCGAGCGGCTTCTCGCACACGATGTGCTTGCCGGCGGCGAGGATCTGCCTGGCCTGCGGGTGGTGAAGCTCGTTGGGGCTCGTGACGTGGACAACCTGCACGGCCCGGTCCGCGAGCAGCTCGTCGAGCGAGGCGTAGGCCCGGGGCAGGCCCAGCTCGGCGGCGCGGCGGGCGCCCAGCTCGGGCGAGGCCTCGAGCAGGCCCGCCAGACGCACGCCGATGCGGCGCAGGGCCTCGATGTGGACCGTGCCGATGAACCCGCTGCCGATGACGGCGGCGCCGATGTCCGAGCGACCAACCATGCCGGCTCCCCTTCAGGGCCCGTGGACCCGGCGGTGGCCGGGTGCGTCTTTCGTCGTACCAGTCTATACGGGTCGAACGGCGCGCGGACCCCGATTCGACACTCACCCGCCACCCCGAGGACGCCGATCGAGCACAGAGCCCCGCCGACTTTCGCGTGCTGCGGGTAAAAGATTGGGCCCGCAGCGTCGGAACGGAGCGCCTATGCTTCGCTCCGTGGACGCGCCGCCGATCGTTCCTGGGCCGTTGCCGGACGAGGCGCTCGATGCCCTCGTCGCGGTCCTCGACGAGGTGCGGCTGGGCCGCTCCCGCTCACGCGCCGAGCTGGTGGCCCGGACGGGCCTCTCCCGCGGCGTCGTCGCGCAGCGCGTGTCCGAGCTCATCGAGCGCGGCCTGGTGGTCGAGGGCGACCCGGGCCCGAGCACCGGTGGGCGGCCGCCCCGCCAACTCGCCTTCCAGGCGCACGCGGGGCACCTGCTGGTGGCGGATCTCGGGGCCACGTCGATCGACGTGGCCGTCACCACGCTCGACGGGCGGATCGTCGGCCACCTCGACGAGCCCGCCGACATCGCCGCCGGTCCGGACGCGGTCCTCGACCGGTTGGACGAGCTGTTCAGCCGGTTGCGCGGCGCCACGCGCGGACTGCAGGGCCGGCCGTGGGCGATCGGGATCGGCGTGCCCGGCCCGGTCGAGTTCCGGACGGGGCGCTCCATCTCCCCGCCGATCATGCCCGGCTGGGACGGCTACCCGGTCCGCGAGCGCTTCGCCGAGCGCTACGGGGCGCCGGTCTGGGTGGACAACGACGTCAACGTCCTCGCGCTCGGCGAGTGGAGCTCGGGGATCGCGGTGGGCCACGACAACGTGGTCGTGGTCAAGGTGGGCACCGGGATCGGCGCCGGGATCATCTCCGACGGGCGCCTGCACCGCGGGGCCCAGGGCGCGGCCGGGGACGTGGGGCACATCCAGGTCGCGGGCGCGCGGCCGGTGGTCTGCCGGTGCGGCAATGCCGGCTGCCTCGAGGCGCTGGCCGGCGGGGCGGCCCTCG
>JBBIIL010000178.1:0-2812 GCA_037446495.1 Chloroflexota bacterium
AACACTGGCAATTCCCCGGACAGTTGCAGCAGGCGTATGAGCCGCCGTTGCATTCGGCGGAGCAGCCGGTGCCGCCGCAGTCGATGCCGCAACTGCTCTCCCCAGGTCCGCCCATCGAACACGACTCGCAGGTTCCCGCCGCTCCGGCTGCCGCGCACACCCCGGTGAGCAGCGTCGCGACCACCTCGTCGTGCGGGCGATGGATCGCGGCGCCCCAGTGCTGCGAGAGGCCACGGACGGGAATCTCGAGGTATTGCGTCGGCGCCGACCCCGCAATGACCGGCTTCCCCTCCACCGGAAACCGCCAGCCGTGTGCGGGATCCACCGCCACCACCAGCTGGTTCGCCCGGTGTGTCACCGATGCCGGGCCCTCGTAGGTCAGGGGCTCCGGCTGGAGGTGTTGGAGGCGGTACGCCCGATCGATCACGTCCACGCCGTCAGGCGTCGGCTGGCGGCCGGCCACGGTGATCACGGTGGTCAGGCCGTCCTCCGAGGACGAGATGCGGACCCATCCGGTCTGCATCACCGGCAGATCCGCCTGCGGCGGCCGGGACAGTCCGAGGCGCACGACCACCAGCAGCAGCAACGCCATGACCCCAACGGCCACTCGCGAGCGCATGAGTCCCTCCCTCTCAAGGAGGCGTGGAGCCCGGTTCCCCCACCCGGGAACCGGGGCACGCCCCGCCCCACTCACCACGCGGTGGGCTGCTACCTGCTACAGTCGTGCGGGATCCCGAAAAGTGTCACGGCCCCGGAGTATTTCTGTGCAAGGGCCGTGGAGGGTGCTACTTTCGCCCTCGCCACACGTCCCTAGTCATAGAGCAGCCCGTGCCCGACACGCTGGTCGCCGATCTCTTTGCCCGTCGCCACCTCGCGGTCTACCGCTACTTCCGGCGGATGACCGGGTCGCACGACCTCGCCCAGGACCTGACCCAGGAGCTGTTCCTGCGGGTCGTCCGGGCGGTCGGCGCGGGGACGCACGTGCGGAGCGAGACCGGGTTCCTGTTCCAGATCGCCCATCACGTGTTGGTCGACCACTGGCGGCACACGGCGGCGGCGCCGCCGATCGACCCCCTCGTCGAGGGCCTCAGCGCCCTGGATCCGCCGCAGCCCCTCGGGCTGACCTTCCAGGAGGCCCTGAACGCCCTGCCGGCGCGCGACCGGGAGACCTTCGTGTTGCGGGAGGTCGAGGGTTTGAGTTACGCCGAGATCGCTACCGTCCATGAGGCGACGGTGGAGAGTGTGCGCTCGCGGTTGCGACGGGCGCGGGAACGACTGCGGCACGCGCTCGGGGGTGATCCCGTCGCCGCCCCCGCCCCGCACGGAGATGAAGGTGACCTATGAAACGAGAGTACGCAGACGCGCTGGCCGCGCTCTTCGACGGGGAGTCGGTGGACGCGGCCGCCATTGGGCGGGCCTTGGCCGACCCCGAGGCCCCGGCGACCCTGGCGGCGCTCGCCGAACTCCGCGCCTTGGCGCGGGCGGACCTCGGGTGTCCCGATGAGGCGTTCTATACCGCAATGGCCCCCATTCTCAACGGTCGCGGGCTCAGCCGCTGGTGGCGGCGCTTCGTGGCACCGGCCCTCGCGGCGTCTCTGCTCCTGCTCGCGGGGCTCGTGGGGTACTCGCTGCGACCGGCTCCGCCGCCGCGACAGCAGAGCGCGGTCCAGCCGGCCGCGCCTGCACCAGCGGTGCCGTCCGCTATCGGCGGGACGATCGGGCCCCGGCCCCAGGTGGCCGCCGAGCCCGCCAGGTCTCCAGCCACCGGTCCGAAGACCCCGGCTGGGGGGCCGCCACCCGCGGGCCTCCGGCTGCGCTTCTCGCAGTGGCGAGCGCTCGGCGCGGCCAACGCTGGCGGCCAGCCGGAGTAGGAGGTGGCAGACACCATGTGCACCGCAGCTCACGCGCGCAGACGACGTAGGCCCGGGAGGCCGGCCAGAGTGTGTGCTCTGGCCGTCGCGGTCCTGCTGGCCGCACTGGTTCAGACCTCCGGGGAGGGGCTGGCACGGCGGCGGGGCCCCGGTGAGGTCCAGACCAACCCGGCAGCCGTCCGGGCCCAGATCCGGTTTGAGGCCCTCACGACCGACGCCGATGGCCCCACCGGCCAGCAGCAGCTGGAGTCGCACCGCATCCAAGACATCGGCAGCGACGCGGTGACCTATCTCGTCGCGGGGACACCGGACCCGCCCACGCTGTGTGATGCGGGGTTCTTCCTGGACCGGCCGGAACGCCCCGCGTACTACCGCTGGCAGTTGACGACCCGCGTCGTCGCCGCCAGCGAGGCCCGAACGACGGTGGCCGTGTCCTGGACGCGCTGGCGGCAGGACGTGGAGGATGGGGCCGGCACGAGAACGGTCACGCTGCAGCCCGGCGACTATCACATTCTCGACTTTGTGCAGGCCCCGGCCGGGTCCGCGTCGCGGTGTGCGAACCTTGTGATTCGCTTGTCGGCGGATCCGGTGCCGCAGGACGAACCCGAGCCCGAGCTGATCTATGACGTATGGTTGTCCCAGGAAGGCGGGCTCGGCCCTCGCTGGTCGCACCGGCAGGTTCGAGGCCGGTCCTCCCGGCTCGTCTCCTTCGCCGTGGGGCCCCTCGCGTGGTCCGTCCGTGGCGAGGCACTAGCCGGCACAGCTGACCGACGGGCCGTCCAGCTCGGGGTGAAGGGCACCCTGCGCGCCACGCTCGACCCACGGGGCTTTGTCGAGGTCTCGGTGAAGGCCGATCGCACCGTGACCTGGTGCGGCCAGGGCGGGTGGGACGGCGGGCGTCAGAGTTACCGCGCCCGGCTCGGCGAGGCCGTGGCGCTGGT
>JBBIIL010000179.1:0-2750 GCA_037446495.1 Chloroflexota bacterium
TGGGTTGGATCGGCCCCCGGCGAGACGGGACGGGCCGCAGACCCCCGGTCGCGTGCACGGCCCGCGCTCGACGCTGCGGGTCGCGACACACAGCTGAGTTGCGGTGGCGACCGCGGCCACCGCGACGACCGCGACGGCCACGGCTGACCCCGCGGGACCCGTCGAGACGGGTCTGCTCGCGCGGCCCCCGCTCGGCCTCGGGACCGGCCTAGAATCCCGGCCGGCCGTCGGCGGCGCCGTCCCGTCGCGCGACCCTCCTCGTCGTCCGCCCAGCGCACGCTGCCCCAGGAGGCGCTCATGAAGCCCCACGCGATCACCATGCTCGGCACCGGCCTCATCGGCGACTTCTACACGATGACGCTGCACGGCCAGCGGGGCGCCGACCGCGTCCGCGTCGTCTACTCGCGCAGCGAGGGCCGCGGCAAGGCGTTCAGCGAGCGGTGGGGGATCCCCGAATTCACCGCGGACATGGAGGCGGCGATCCGCCACCCGGAGACCGACGTCGTGGTGGTGGCACTGCCCAACCACCTCCACGAGGAGGCGGTCACGGCGGTCGCGGCCGCGGGCAAGGCCGTGCTCTGCACCAAGCCGCTCGGGCGCAACGCGCAGGAGGCGAAGCGCATGCTCGAGGCGGTCGAGCAGGCGGGCGTCTTCGCGGGCTACCTCGAGGACCTCTGCTACACGCCCAAGACGCTCAGGGCGATCGCGTCGGTCGAGGACGGCGCGCTGGGCGACGTGACCTGGGTCCGCTCGCGCGAGACGCACCCGGGGCCGCACAGCGCCTGGTTCTGGGACGGGCGGCTGACCGGCGGCGGCGCCATCATCGACCTCGGCTGCCACTGCATCGAGATCATCCGCAACTTCGTCGGCAAGGGGAATCGGCCGGTCTCGGTCATGTGCACCACCGACACGCTGGTCCACCCGATCGAGGACGAGGACAACGCCATCGCGCTGATCAAGTTCGAGTCCGGCGCGATCGGCCAGTTCGAGGTGAGCTGGACGTTCCGCGGCGGCATGGACCTGCGCGACGAGGTGGCCGGCACCCACGGCACGATCTGGCTGAACCACTTCCTGCGCACCGGCTACGAGATGTTCACCGCGGGCGGCTCCGGCGGCTACGTGGCCGAGAAGGCGGAGACGGCCGCCGGCTGGCTGTTCCCGGTGGGCGATGAGGTCTCGGAGCTGGGCTATGTGGACATGTTCACCGACATGTTCAACGCCATCGACAACGGCGCCACGCCGCGCGAGACGTTCTACGACGGCTTCGTCGTCAACTCGGTCATGGACGCCGCGTACCGCTCGGCGAAGAGCGGCGCGTGGGAGCCGGTGGAGCTGGGCGAGTGGCGCGGCGCGGCCACGGCGCGCATCAACCCCAAGGGCGAGACCTACGAGGGCAGCACGGTCATCAAGCGCGAGGTCCTGCCCGACGGGCGCGTCAAGGTGATCCTCAAGGACGGCGCGACCGGGGACTACGTCGACCGCGTGATCGCGGGCGGCTGAGCGGCCGGGGCCGTGGTGATCCTGCCCACGGAGGACTGGGCGTCGGCGGTCGCGGACGCGCTCCTCGACCGCCTGACCGCCGAGCCGCGGCTCCGCCTGTGCCTGCCCACCGGTGACACGCCCGCGCCGGTCTACGCCCGCCTCGGCGAGCTCGACCGTGCGGGCCGCCCGGGCGCGTGGGCACAGGCGACGGTGGTCCTGCTCGACGAGTGGGTGGGGCTGCTGCCGGGCGACCCCGCCCGCTGCGACCACCGGATCCAGCGCGACCTGCTGGATCGGCTGGCGCCGCCGCCGCGCTTCATCCCGATCGAGGTGGACGGCGACGACCTGGACGCCGCGGCCGCGACCCACGACGGTGCGGCGCGGGATCTCGATCTCGCGGCGCTGGGACTGGGCCTGAACGGCCACGTTGGGTTCAACGAGCCGGGATCGCGGCCCGAGAACGGGACGCGCCTCGTCCGGCTGGCGGCTTCGTCGCGGGACGCGGCGACGGGCCGCTACGGCGCGGGCCGCACGCCGACCGCTGGGGTCACCATCGGGCTGGACCGGATCCTCGAGGCCCGCGAGGCCTTCCTGCTCGTCACCGGCGAGCGCAAGGCGGGGATCCTCCGGCGTGCGATGCGCGAGCCCGAGGGCCCCGACTGTCCCGCCTCGTACCTGCGTCGGCACCCGCGCTTGACCGTGTTCGCCGACGAGGCCGCGGCGGCCCGGCTGTAGCGCTCGACGGGCTGGCCCGGGAGCCGGCGCCGCCCGCGGAGGCGCGCCACTCGACTGACGACGGGGGCGCCCGGCGATGGGCGGTCGGCGCTCCTAGGCCGCGGTGCCGGCGTCGGTGATGTCGGCGGTCGGGGCGCCCGCGGCCACCCAGCGCGCCACCGCGTCCCGCGCGAAGAGCTCGCCCGCCACCATCGCGGCGGCCCCGATCACCCCGGCCAGCGGCCCGAGCGACGAGCGCTGGATGAGCAGGTCGCGCGTGGCGAGCGGCAGTGACCGCCGGTACACCGTCTCGCGCACGGCGGCGAGCAGGGCGTCGCCGGAGCGGGCCACGCCGCCGCCGATCACGATCAGCGACGGGTTGAAGAAGTTGACGACGCCGGCGAGCATCGCGCCCACCTGCCGCCCCGCCGCCTGCAGCAGCTCGAGCGCCACCGGGTCGCCGAACGAGGCCGCGATGGCCACGTCCGCCGCGGTGACCGCACCCGTCCGGTCCAGGGCGGCGGCGAGCCGCCGGCTGCGGCCGGACCGCGCCG
>JBBIIL010000180.1:0-2609 GCA_037446495.1 Chloroflexota bacterium
GATCAGCGCCCGGCACGCCGGCTGGCGGCGGCCCCACGCCGTCCGCAAGCCGCGCGGCCTCGCCCCCGCCCGCCCGGGCGACCTCGTCCAGGTGGACACGCTCGACGTGCGGCCGGTGGCGGGCGTCGTGCTCAAGCAGTTCACCGCCCGCGACGTCGTGTCGCGCTGGGACACCCTCGAGCTGCGCGCGGGCGCCAGCGCCCGGGCGGCCGTCGCCATCCTCGACGCGCTGGCCGCCCGGATGCCGTTCCCTGTCCGGGCGATCTCGGTCGACAACGGCTCCGAGTTCATGGCCGAGTTGGAGGCGGCGTGCGCCGCGCGCGGCATCGCCCTGTACACGCTGCCGCCCCGCAGCCCCAAGCTCAACGGCTGCGTCGAGCGCGCCAACCGGACCCACACCGAGGAGTTCTACGAGGTCACCGACGCCGAGCCCGACCTCGCGGGGCTGCCGCCCGCCCTCCTCGAGTGGGAGGCCGTCTACAACACCGTCCGCCCCCACCAGGCGCTCGGGTACCGCACCCCCGCCGAGTTCCTCGCCTCGCTCGAGGAGGATGTGTAACGGAGGTGCCGAACGAGTACACGGCCTTGCAAAGTTCGGGTCGACGGCTCTATGCTTGACTCATGACAGCGAGAGTCAAGCATCGTCGCCGGGGCTACACGCGGGTCAGCGCGAAGCACCAGGTGACGCTCCCGGTGGAGGCACTGCAGCGCGCCGGCATCCGAACGGGTGACACCCTGCGAGCCGAGGTCTGCGGCCCGGGCGAGGTCCTGCTGGTCCGGGACGTCGACCCCGTGGCCCAGTTCGCCGGCACGCTGACCGGCGTCTACACGCCGGGCGAGCTCGACGGCCTGCGCGACGAGTGGGACTGACCGTCCTCGACGCGGGCGTCGTCATCGCGGTCCTCGACGCCGGCGACGCGCACCACGCGGTCGCCGCGATAGCGCTGACAGGGGCGCGCGACCGGGGCGACGAGCTCGTCATCCCGGCGTCCGCCTACGCCGAGTGCCTCGTCTCCCCGAGCCGCACTGGTCCTGCGGCCATCGCCACGGTGGACCGGTTCCTCGACGGCCTCCCCGCGCGCGTCGAGCCTGCGACCCGCGCCATCGGCGCCGCCGCCGCCTCCCTTCGGGGGGCGCACGGGCCCTTAATGCGCCTGCCGGACGCCCTGGTCGTCGCGACTGCCGTCGTGCTCGGCGCGGATCGCATCATCACGACGGACGCCCGCTGGCCGGCACTTGCGGTCAGGGTCGAGGTGCTCAAGAAGGACGCATAGGGCGCGGCACCGGCGAGGTCGGTCATGAGGGGACGACTGGGATCCTCATCGGAGCAGCCCGGATCTCACCGGGCGTCCGGAGCCCCGGGGGCCACGATCGATATCGTCGTCGCCACTCCGTTTGGGCCTCCGATGTCAGCTACCGCAGGCGGTCGCCGGGCGAGAGCCGCCGGTAGGCGTCCCGAGCCCGCTCCTCGGCCGCACTCGCGCCGTAGCGGCTGAGCATCGACCGGTCGCGCCAGCCGCCGAGCATCATGAGGTCGCCCTCCTGCATCCCGGCGCTGAGCATCTCGTGGGCGAACGTGTGGCGGAACAGGTGCGGGTGGAGCTTGCCCAGGCCGGCCTCGAGGCTCCGCCGGCGGACGACCTGGAGGATGCCCGAGTCGAGCAGACGCCCGCGCCGTCCGAGCCACAGCCAGGGCTCATCGCCGTGGTCGTTGCGGGCGCGCAGCCGCAGGTAGCGGTCCAGCGCCTTGGCGGTCTGCTTGCCAAACGGGCAGGCGCGCACGCGGCGCCCCTTGCCGAAGACCGCGACGACATCGCGCTCCCAGTCGACGTCCTCGAGCTTGAGGTTGGCGCACTCACCCCGGCGCATGCCCGTGTCATACAGGAGGCGGAGGAGGGCCATGTCGCGGCGCTCGTCGAAGCCCGTCCCCTCGCACGTCTTGAGGAGGGCGACCATCTGCTCCTCGCGGATGATCGGCGGCGGCTCGACGGGCACGATCGGCGGGCGCATCCGGTCCATCGGCGAGCGGTCGATCTCCTGCTCCTCGAGCAGCCACTTCCAGAACGGGCGGATCGAGCGGTAGGCGAGCGACAGCGACGCAGGCCGGAGACCAATCCTGCTCTTCCGTCCGATCGCCTCGGTCGCGAGGTACTCGAGGTAGGCCTCGATGTGCTCGCGGCGGATCGCGCGGACGTCGCGCGGCATGCCCCGCTCGGCCAGGAAGCGGTTGAACTTCACGAGGTGCGGGACGTAGGTGCGGTCGACGGTCGCGTCGGTCCTCCCGCCGGCGCGGAGGTGGCGGCGGTAGGAGGGGATCGCGTCGTCGATCGTGTACGCCGGGAGCGGGCCGCGGGCCGGCTGGGGCGCGGCGGGGTCGGGGTATGATGCGGGTCGGCGCTGGGTCATGAGCTTGTTCCCCGGGCTTCCGGAGTTCGGCGAGTTTTACGCTCTACAAGCATAGCGGCCAACGCCGGTGGACGGCAACAGCAGGGTTTTACGCTCTAGCTGAGCACGAAATGGTCCACAAACCGCGCGCCTGTAGCTCAGCGGATAGAGCGTCGGCCTCCGGAGCCGAAGGTCGCAGGTTCGAATCCTGTCGGGCGCGCCAC
>JBBIIL010000181.1:0-2607 GCA_037446495.1 Chloroflexota bacterium
AGCGCCGCCACCTGCGCCCGCTCCTCGCGCGGCCGGAACTCGCCCTCCTGGACGGCCGTCACGCGCAGGGCGCCCGCCCGTTCCAGCAGCGTCGCCAGGTCGGGCGCGGCGACGCGCTCGATCAGGGCGGCGGCGAGGTCGCCGCAGGCGCGGGCGTCGGCGAGGGCGCCGTGGTGCTCCTCGTCGGAGATCGGCGGGAGGCCCACGGCGGCCATCATGTCCGGCAGGGCGGCCGGGCCGTCGCCGAGGCCGGCGGCGCGGCGCAGCCCGCCCATCGTGTCGAGCACCGGAAGGTCCGGCAGGACCTCCTCGGTCCGCGAGAACTCGGCGCGGAGGATCGGGATGTCGTAGGAGGCGTTGTGCGCGACCAGCACGACGGTCTCGCCGTCGGCCGCGTCCAGCCGCCGCAGGATGTCGCGGGCCGCCTGGGGGAAGGACGGCTCGCGCGCGACCAGCGCGTCGGTCAGGCGATGGACCTCGGTGGTCCCGGGGTCAATGGGGACGCCCGGGTTGATCCACTGCTCGTAGCTCGACGACGCGCCAGCCCCGCGCCGGCTGGACAGCCCGACGCTCACGATCCGCCAGGCGGTGTCCGCGCGGCAGCATTCGAGGTCGAGGGCGACGAGCCGCAGCCCGCCCCACGCGCTCACCGGATGCCCCGGGCGGCGGCCACGTCGAGCAGCAGCGTCTCGTCCCGCAGCGAACGGCTGGGCGTCCCGTCCGGCAGCCGGGGATCGGCCACCGCCCGGAGCGGGACGGTGTGCCCTGCGTGGCGCAGGGCGTCCGCCTCGATGAGCGTCGCCACTGCGTTGAGGTCGTCGAAGGCTCCGTCGGCCCTCGCCACCACGAGGTCGAGGAGGCTGTTCGTGCGCTCGACGTTGGCGAACGAGAAGGAGCGCGACCGCGTGAAGATAGGGTTGAGGATGTCGCGGGTCAGCGCCTCGATGGGGCTGTTGGACATCGGGAACGCCTCGTTGGCCAGCAGCAGGGGCAGGGCCTCGGCCATCCGGCCCTCGTAGTCCGCCCGCAGCGCGACGAGCTTGTCGAGGGGCGTCCCCTGCGCCTGCGCCAGCTCGAACAGGAGGTCCCACCACTCGCCCCAGCCCTCGACCGAGCGCAGGAAGCGGCTGCGGCGCCCGAGGTAGTCGAGGTGCTCGCGGAGCGGCTCCGACCCATCTCGTGCCAGCGCCGGGGCGAGCACGCGCGTCTTCATCGTGTCGAGCATGTGATACAGGGACGGGACGCGATGCACCGAGGCGCCGAAGTGGGCGTCGAGCGCGCTCTTGATGGCGGCGCCGTTGTCGGAGATCACGATCTCCGGGGCGTAGCCCACCTCGTCGAACAGCATCCGGTAGGCGATCGCGTTGGCGCGCGGGAACGCCCGGGCGAGGCGCAGGCGCGCCCGCCAGGGCACGGCGCGGTCGAGCGGGTCGAGTTCGGCGAGCGCGAGCACCGCGTAGCCGCCGGCCTGCTTCTTGGCGCCGAGCACGTCGGTGTAGTAGGGCCGGTCGTCGAGCAGCCAGACGCGCAGGTGCCCGGCCGCAGCGACGCGCCCTGACCACTCGCGGAACTTCTCCTCCTGCGCCTGCCAGACGACCGGGGCGAACGCCTCGACGAGATCGGCCCCGCCGTGCCAGACCCGCGTCCGCAGGCGGGTGCTGGCCGACCGCTTGCGCGGCCGCCTCGGCTCGTCGCCGAACAACTGGACAGCGGTGCCCTCGGCCTCGTCTCGGTCCAGGCGGGGCGCGAACTCCGGCTCGTCGCCCTCCACCGGGGCGGCGTCGTCGAGGATCTCGACGGTGTCCGGGTCCAGGCCGTCGAGTGGCAGCGGCCCCGGCGGTCGCCGGCTCGGCCTGCTCGACCGCCGCCGGAGGGTGTCGGACACGACCTCGATCCCGGCGGCTTTGAGGGCGGCGAGGCCGGTCTTGGTGTAGCTCGTGCCCGAGGCGGCCTCCAAGAGCAGGCGCGCGACCTGGCGCGAGTTGAGGCGCTGGCGCCGCGCGGACAGGCGCTCGCCCCGGTGGATGCCGCGCAGTTCCAGGCAGTGCGGGCACTCGGCGCCGCCCTCGACGTGCTCGCGCGGCAGCTCGTGGGAGAACGTGTGGAAGCCCGGGCACGCGGCGTTGCGGAGCCGGGGCCGGGTCAGGCAGCTCGCATTACACGCGTGGTCGCAGCGGTAGCGTTGCCGTCCGGGCCGGGCCTCCGACCCACCGTGGGTCCCGTTCCGGCGGACGAGGGCGCCCGGGTGGTCGGGGCAGTCGGGCGCACCGCGCTGCCGGCGCTGCCGGTGGCCTCCGTCGAGGACGATCGAGAAGCAGTGCGCCTTGCCGAGACCGCTCTGGGGGAAGCAGCGGAAGCGGCGAAGCGGCCCCGTGCTCTCGCTCGTGAAGGTGCCGTGCTTCTGGACGCGGCCCCCGGCGTGCTCCGGGTCAGGGCAGGTGACGGCGTGTGATGGCCTGCGCCCCATGAAGAAGAGCGGACCTCCGTGACGGGAGAGGTCCGCTCATGGTGCCTTGATTCCCAACAATCCGTCAATGCTTGCTGCCGACGGGGAGGCGGAGGGCCGTGGCCCAGGGCCCGAGACGTGACAAGACCATGCTGGAAGGG
>JBBIIL010000182.1:0-2579 GCA_037446495.1 Chloroflexota bacterium
AGGTCGGAGGTTCAAATCCTCTCGCCCCGACCAGACTGACCTTCTTTCGTGCTCAAATCCCCCTCATTTCGGGTTGCGTCCGGGCCCGAGGTTTTGCCCCGACCACCTTGTGATTCGAGGCGCAAGACGCCCGGCCCGAAGGCCGCGCCCCAGCCACGCGCCTTCGCGGCGGCGGTGAGGGTGAAGGTGTAGTCCCGGGCGCCGAGCACGTCGACCCGCTCGAACACGGCCTCGGCGATCGCCTTGCGCCCCGCGTCCGACGTCGCCGCCCACAGCTCCGGCAGCGACTCGAGCCACACCCGCGCCTCGGCGGCCGTGGGCACGCGCGACGGCCGGTGGCGGGCCGCCTCCGCCTCGGCGTCCAGGCGCGCCATCGTCGCCTCCAGCCGGCCGAGGTCGCGGTCCCTGGCGAACCGCAGGGCGGCGCGCTCCCGCTCGCGCTTGAGGCGGGCCTGCGCCAGCACGTCCGTCCCGCCCCCCTCGCGCCGGACGACGCTGACCACGTCGGCCTTCAGCCTCGCCGACACCGCGACGTGCCCGAGCGCGAGGCCGATGGCGTCCTCGTACACCTCGGCCTTGTAGGACTCGCCCCGGACGCGCGGGTCGACCGTCCGCCCGTCGCGCTGGAGCCGGCGCGGGGCAGCCGCGGCGAACGCCCGGCAGGCGTCCTGGTGGCGGTACCGCCCGACGTGCCCGATCAGGCGGCGCCCGCAGGCGGCGCAGGCGAGCAGGCCGCCGAGGCCGTACTGGCGGCGGGTGACCGCGCCCCGGTGCCTCCGGCTGTACCGCGCCCGGAGCCCCTGCACGTGGTCCCAGGTGGCGGGGTCGACGAGCGGCCCGAGCGCCGACGGCTCGCCCGACCACAGGCGGCCGATGTAGAACGGGTTGGTCAGGACCTCGGCCACGTGCTTGAGGGCGAGGCCGGTGGCCTGCCCGACCTCGCGGTCGGTGCGCCCGCCCGCCGCGAGCCCGTACACCCGGCGCACCAGGGCGAGGGCCTCGTCGTCGACGCGCAGAGTGCGCCCCTCCCTGACCGTGCCCAGCGGCGCCCTGTTCCCGCCCGGCACGCCGAGCCGTCGCCGCTTCGCCGCATAGCCCTCCCGGATCCGCTTCGCCAGGCGGCGGCTGTACGCCTCGGCCTCCACGGCCTCCCGCGCCCAGCGCTCCCACTCGTCCTCGTCGGAGGAGAGGACGCGCTCGTCGGCGAACAGGATGACCGCGCCCCTCGCGTGGAGGTCGTGCCTCGCGTTGACGGCGGTCCGAAGGTCGCGGGCGAACCGGGACACGTACCCGACGACGAGCACGTCCCAGTCGTGCCCCGCGCCCTCGAGCATCTCCGCCCACTGCCCGGTGGTCGCGATCGTCCGCCCGGAGTGCGCGACCTGCCAGGCGCCGCCCGTGTCGAGGAGGCCCCAGCGCTCGATGGCCCGGGTCTGCTGCTCGAGCTGGGCATCCGGTCCGAAGTTGTCCGCCTGGCCCGCGGTCGACTCGCGGACCCAGCGCGCCGCGCGGCGGCCCTTGAGGTCCTCGAGCGAGCGGGGCAGGGCTCTGGCGGTCATGCGGCGGTCGCCTCGGGCTTCGGCTCCACGGCGGACACAGTTGCTCTGCCGGGCCCGGGGTTCAAGGCCATTCGCTCGGCCTCGAGGCGCACCGCCTCCCGCACAGCGAACGCGAGGGCCGCGGCGAGCGGGTCGGTCCGCGGCGGGGGCGACGCCGCGGGGCTGTCACGCACGTCCGCGGCCCCTCTCCTCGGCGGGCCCGGCACTGCGCCCGTCGCGGCCTGCGTCCGCCGGCCCGGGGGCCGTCGGCAGCACGTCGTCGCGGCGAACACGCCCCTCCCGGAGCGCGGCCAGGACATCTCGCTCGTGGTCCAGGTAGGCCTGGTGGTCCATCGCCGAGATCTCGGACGCCGTCCAGACGCGCTTCGCGGGGTCGTTCTGCGCCTTGAGCGCTGCGTTCTCGGCCCTCAGTGCCTCGATTTCGGCCTTCAGCGCGTTGTCATTCACGTTCACCCGCGCCTCCTTCGTGCACGGAAAAAGGGGAGAAACCCGGGAGGACTTCGGATTGCCTGGGCACGGGTGCTCGCCGGAGCACGCCGGCAGGCATGCCTCCCCACCCCCCCGCCCGTCCTTGCGGCCCTCCACGGGCCCGAAATGGGTCATCCGCGGCCCCCGGACGGCGATCGGGAGCGTTTCGCGCGCTCGTTGCACGTCTTGCACGACGCCACCCAGCCGGCGTCGGGGTCGCCGTCCCGCACGTGGGCCGCCACCATGTCGCCCGGCACCCGCAGGACGGCGCCGCACCCGTAGGCGCAGGGGACGGGCAGGGTCGCGACCAGGGCGCGCCGCGCCGCCTGGTGCTGGGCGCCGTACCCCCGCGCCGCGGGGGAGGGGCGCGCCGCGTCGCGCCGACGCTGGCACGCCCTGCACGGCGTCGCGGACTCCAGCCGGACCGGCGGGTGCCCGTAGTCGCAGACCCTGATCACCGCCACCCTCCCTCGAGGGCCAGCCGCCAGCACTCGGCGCACCTCGACCGCGCCGGCCAGGAGAAGGCGGGCGCGGCCCGCAGCTGGCCGCACA
>JBBIIL010000183.1:0-2551 GCA_037446495.1 Chloroflexota bacterium
CCGCAGCCGCCGCCGTCGATCACCCGCATGGCGCGCTCGGCGCGGTCCAGCGTCTCGTGGAGGAGGACGCTCATCGGGCCGCACCACGCGACCGTGGCCCAGCGTCCGCGGCCGAGGACGTGCGGGTCGGTCGCGTCCATGCCGTCCGGGTACCGGCGCTCCGCCTCCGGCCGCCAGTCGACCGCCGCGGCCGGGATCGCCCCGGGAGTGTCGGTCGCGATGACCGCGGCGCCTGCGCCGTCGCGCCTCCAGGACGGCTCGTCCTCGGCCGCTGGCGAGGGGATCGCCACGAGTTTGTCCGACACTCCGGGCGGGAGGGCCTGCGCCGCCGCGCTCGGCTCCGTGCGCTCGCGGGGCGTCACCGGGCCGCCCTCAGCTCGGCGACCGCAGTGCGGAACCGCCGGGCCGCGTCGTCGGTCACGCGGCGTGATCCCTCGAGCAGCGACACCCGGGACCGGGCGACACCCATCCTCCGAGCGACGTCCGCCTGCCGGAGCCCAGCGGCGCGTCTGAGCGCCTCGAGCTCCTCACCTGTCCATGACCGCGCATCAACCATGCCCCGGATGTTCGCGGCGCGGTCCGCGGGGTGGCGCTGGGCTACTGCGGGATTTGTTGCGGGATCGTCAGGGTCAGGCTGGCGGCCAGGGGAGCCACTCCCTCCGGATCCACTCCTCCAGGGTGCCGCGGTCGATGCCGACGAGCTGCGCCACGGCCGACTTGGACGGCCGTCGGACGTCACGGCCGCGCCAGAGCTCCTCGATCTCCCTGATCTTCTCGGCCGCGTAGGCGGTCGGGGGCTCGGCTGGCCCAGCCGCCTCCGGCTCGCCGTCCACGAGCCGGAGCGTCGCGCCGCACGCTCGGCACCAGAGCTCCTCGACGAGCTCCCCGCCGGCCCTTCGGCCCAGGCGGCTCCGGCTGGGACGCGGACGCCAGCAGGAGGCGGAGTGCTGGAGGAGGTCCACGGTCGGGAAGGCCGCGCCGCCAGAGCCGCCGTCGAAGTCGCCCGCCGCCGCGGCAGCCGTGACGTCGGCCGACCTGGGCAGCGGGTCCGATTCCCTCATCGGCGAGCCTCCTCCGGATGCCAGCTGAGCGTGCCGGGGTCGTGGGCGTGGCCGCGCGCCTGATGGGTCGGGACGCAGGGGAGCGCCGGCCGGTCGTGTCCCCATAGTGGTGTAACAGCGGGTAGGCCGTGAACGAGATCGGCCACCGCGTCATCCTCGCGTCGTTGGAAGTCAGAACCGACGACACGGAGGACACCACGATGGCCGACGACAGCATGTCCCTGCTCGAGACCGTGCGCAAGATGGGCGTCACTGGCGACGTCGATGTCCTGCGCGAGGGCGTCCGCCTGCTCGCCCAGGCGATCATGGAGGCCGAGGTGACCGAGCTCACCGGAGTCCCCAAGGGCGAGCGGGACCCCGAGCGCCGCCAGACGCACCGCAACGGGTACCGCGAGCGTCGCTGGGACACGCGGGTCGGCACGATCCCGCTCGACGTGCCGAGGGTCCGCGACGGCGGCTACCTGCCCTCGCTCCTCGGGCCGCGGCGCCGGGCGGAGCGGGCCCTGCTCGCCGTCGTCCAGCAGGCGTACGTGTCGGGCGTGTCCACGCGCCGGGTCGACGATCTCGTCCGCGCACTGGGGGTCGAGGGCATCAGCCGCAGCGAGGTGAGCCGGGTCTGCGCGGCACTCGACACCGAGGTGGCGGCGTTCCGCTCCCGTTCCCTCGCTGATGTCGCCTGCCCATACCTCTGGCTCGACGCGACGTACCTCAAGGTCCGCGAGAACGGGCGGGTCGTGTCGATGGCCGCCCTGGTCGCGACGGGCGTGGTCTCGACCGGCGAGCGCCGGATCCTCGGTCTCGAGCTCGCCGCGGGCAACGACGAGGGCAGCGCCTGGCCGGCGTTCATCCGGGGCCTCGTCGGGCGCGGGCTGCACGGCGTCCGCCTCGTCATCAGCGACGACCACGCGGGCCTCGTGAGGGCCGTCCGGGAGCAGCTCCTGGGCTCGGGCTGGCAGCGGTGCAGGGTCCACTTCACGCGCAACGCCCAGGACCTCGTGTCCCGCAGCGCCCGGAGCATGATCGCCTCGGCCATCCGGGCCGTGTTCGAGCAGCCCGACGGGGCAGCCGCCCGCGACCCGCTCGACCGGGTCATCGACTCCATGGCCGGCCCGTACCCCCGGGTCGCCGAGCTGCTCGCCGACGCCGAGGCGGACCTGCTCGCCCATTTCGCGTTCCCCGAGACCCACCGGGCCAGGATCCGCAGCACCAATCCGCTCGAGAGGCTCAACAAGGAGATAACGCGCCGGACCGGCGTCGTCGGCATCTTCCCGGACCGGGCGTCGGTCATCCGACTCGTCGGCATGGTTCTCGCCGAGCAGGACGACGAGTGGCAGGACGGCCGCTGCTACTTCCGGCCAGAGTCGATGCTGCTGGTCGATGCCGTCACCGACCCGAAGGAGGTGGGCCAACCGCTCCTCCTCGCGAGTTGATCCACGATCGGCGCAAGGACGACGGCGCTGTTACACACAAGCTGGGACTTGACCGGTGCG
>JBBIIL010000184.1:0-2516 GCA_037446495.1 Chloroflexota bacterium
GGGTTGGCGAACGGAGCGTCGAGGAGCGGGCGCATGACCGCGGCCACGCGGGGGTCGATCGGCGTGCTCGCGTTGTAGTCGAGGTAGATCTCGGGCACCTGGGGACCCTCCGGGAAGGCGGCGATCATAGCGCCGGGCGCGTCTCGTACATCCGCACCGCCACGATCAGGCCGGACAACGCCGTCAGCGCGGCGACGACCCAGATGGCCGCCGACATTCCAGCGAGGTCCGCGACGGCCCCTGCCAGGAGCGCTCCGACCGCGAAGCCGAGGTCGCGCCACAGGCGGTAGACGCCGACCGCGGAGGCTCGCCAGCTGGGATGGGCCACGTCGCCGACAACGGCAAGCAAGGTTGGATAGACCATCGCCGTGCCGATGCCCAGGCCGACCCCGGCCAGGGCCCAGGGTCCGAACCCGTGCGTGGCCGCTAGCAGCCCGATCGCGGCTGCCTGGACGAGCATCCCTCCTGCGATCAGCCATTTGCGGCCGATCCGGTCCGACAGCGCACCGGTCAGGAGTTGCCCCGCCCCCCAGACCGCCGGGTAGATCGCGGCGAGCACGCCGATCTCCGCAATCGAGAGCCCGGCCGCGGCGTAGTAGAGGGGGAGCAGGCCCCAGGCCATCCCGTCGTTCAGGTTGTTCACCAGCCCCGCCTGGCTGGCCGCCGAGAGGGCAGGCTCGCGGACACTGACGAGAGCAAACACCTCACGGGTGGAGAGCGCGCCCCGCAGCGCGTTCGAGCCCGGGACATGGTCGCGCGCCTCCTGCCGGGCGTGCGCGTGGGTCTCGCGGACGAAGAGGGACGACAGCCCGAGGCCGATCCCCGCGTAGGCGAGGCCGAGCAGGAACGGCCCGGGGCGCAGGCCCGCATGCTCCGCGATGAACCCGGTGGCAAGTGCCGTGACAGCGACCGCGCCGTACCCGGACGCCTCGTTGAGCCCCATCGCCAGGCCGCGACGCGCCGGGCCGACGAGATCGATCTTCATGTTGACCGTGGTCGACCAGGTCAGGCCCTGGTTGATCCCGAGAAGGACGTTGGCGAGGATCACCCACGACCAGTCGGGCGCCCAGATCAGCAGCAGCGGCACGGGCAGCCCGACGAGCCAGCCGGCGACGAGGACGGGCTTGCGCCCGAACCGGTCGGATAGCGTGCCCGCCGCGAAGTTCGTTGCGGCCTTGACGACCCCGAAGGCGACCAGGAAGGTAAGGGCGGCCGTGACGCTGCCGAGGCCAAAGACCTGCGAGGCGAGGAGCGGCAGGACCGTGCGCTCCTGGCCGACCATCCCGCCCACGAACGCGTTGACCGCGACCAGGAGGGCGAACTGACCGAGGTTCTCGCGCAGTCCCAGGCGAACCGGCGACGCCTCCCCCGCGCCGATCACATGTTCATGCCGGTCGTGATCCCGTGGCCACCGGCAGCCCGGCGAGACGCCACTCGGGGAAGCCGTCCTCGAGCCGGCGGGCGCGTCGCCCCGACCGTCGGAGGAGCGCGACGCCCTGCGGCGCGAGCGCGCAGTAGGGACCCCGGCAGTACGCCACGATCTCGACGCCGGGCGGCAGGTCGGCGAGGTGCGCCTCGAGCTCCGCGAGCGGGATCGAGATCGCGCCGGCGATGTGGCCGGCCGCGTACTCCTCGTCCGGCCGGAGGTCGACGATGACCGCATCGCCCGAGCGAACCCGTTCGAGCAGCTCGGCCCGACCGACGGCCTCGACCGGCTCGCCCATATAGGCGCGCGCAGCTCGGTCCGCGTCCGCGATCCGTGCGGTGGCAACGCTGCGGACCGCCGCCAGCAGCTCGTAGACGTCGTCCCCGGCCAGCCGGTGGACGATGCGGGTCCCGTCCCGGCGCGCGACGACGAGGCCCGCGCGCCGAAGCGCCTGGAGGTGCGCCGACGCCAGGCCGACCGAGATGGCCGCCCGGGCCGCGAGGACCTCGACGCTGCGCTCGCCCTGGGCGAGGAGATCGAGGATCTCGACCCGGTGCGGGTTCCCGAGCGCCCGACCGATCCGGGCGAACTGCTCGTGCAGCTCGTCCTTGGCTGTGCGATCAGGGGCGATCGCGTCCGTTCGTTGCCCCCGCACGACTTGTGCCTCCGATCTGTGACGACTCCGTCTGTTATACTAACATTCCTTGGAACGCTTGCGAATGCACTCCGACCGCGGCGAGATCCGTCGCGCAAGGACAGTCAGACAGGGACGTCACCGGATGAAGATCCTCATCATCCTCAACGAGCCCGCCTACGGGAACGAGCGGACGTACAACGGGCTGCGCCTTGCCCTCTCGCTCGCAAAGGCCGAGGAGGTCGAGCTCCGGGTCTTCCTGATGGGCGACTCGGTCACGGCGGCGAAGCCCGGCCAGAAGACTCCCGAGGGCTACTACAACCTCGAGCGGATGCTCAAGGGCCTTACGACAAAGGAGATCGCGGTCGGGGCCTGCGGGACCTGCATGGACGCCCGGGGCCTGACCGAGGCGGACCTGGTGGCGGGCGTCCACCGCTCGACGATGGTCGAGCTGAC
>JBBIIL010000185.1:0-2516 GCA_037446495.1 Chloroflexota bacterium
CGTGTCCTTCACCGTCCGGTTCGACGCCGAGACGGAAGTCGCCGGCTATCCCAGGGTCCGGCTCTGGATGGAGGCCGAGAGCTCGGACGACATGGACGTGTTCGTCCTGCTCGAGAAGCTGAACGCCGCCGGCGAGCGCCTGGAGCAGTTCAACGTGCCCAACCACGGACCCGCGATCGACGGGCTGACCAGGGAAGGCTCGTCGATCCTCAAATACAAGGGCTCGAACGGCCGCCTGCGCGCCTCCCTTCGACGCCTGGACGAGGCGGCGTCGCCGGACGACGTGCCCGTCCACAGGTTCGACCGCGTCGAGAAGCTCGAGCCGGGCGCCGTCGTCGCCCTCGACATCGACATGTTCCCCGTGGGGCTGTCCCTCCACCCCGGCGAGCAGCTCCGCCTCGTGGTGAACGGCTACAACCTCCTGGGCGGGGTGATGCCACAACGCGGGACCGTGGTGCCCGAAAACAAGGGGCGGCACGTGATCCACACGGGCGGGGAGCACGCATCGTTCGTCCAGTTCCCGGCGAAGGCCGCTCCGAGCAGGTGACCGGCGACATCGCGCCGGATGGTCGCGGCGCCGCCGCGACCCCGGCGACCGCGCGGAGCAGGCCGACGGCGCGGCGCCTGGGCCGAAGACCGGGCCCGAACAAGACCCGCGAGGCCATCCTCGACGCAGCGCGCACGTGCTTCGCGAGGAACGGTTACGCAGGCACGACGATCCGGCAAATCGCGGTGGACGCGGGCGTCGACGCCTCTCTGGTGATCCAGTTCTACGGGACCAAGGAGGAGCTGTTCGGCGCGTGCATGTCGATCACGCCGGGCGCGCTGTCTCGATTCGCCGATGCGTTCGCGGGCCCCGAGGAGGCCATCGGAGAGCGCGTCGCGCGAGCCTTCTTCGGCGTGTGGGAGGGCGAGCCGCAGGACGCAGAGCCGATGATCGCGCTCCTTCGCAGCGCGATCAGCAGTCAGCAGGCGGCCGTGCAGTTGAGGGACTTCCTCCAGGCGCGCCTCACGACGGCACTCGGCGCGGAGAACGCGCTCCGGGTGGGACTCGCCTCGTCGATGCTCGTCGGCCTCGTGGTCGGGAGGGACATCGTGCAGATCCCGGCGCTCGTCGAGGCCGAGACGGAGTCGCTCGTCGCGCTGATCGCGCCCGCGCTCCAGGCGATCCTGACCGGCGGACATCCGCTCCCGGGCGGACTGCCCCAGGCGTCGACCCGCCAGGGACGCTAGGCATCACGGAGGACAGGTTGGACGGGCAGCAACACTCGGGCGGCAAGGTCGATCTCGTGTCGGCGGTCCGAACGCCGATCGGGAAGTTCGGTGGGTCGCTCGCCAGCACGCCCGCGACCGAGCTGGGCGCGGTGGCGATCCGGGCGGCGGTCGAGCGCGCGGGCCTCGAGACGGCGACTGCGCCGGTCGACCAGGTCCTCATGGGGCAGGTGCTCCAGGCCGGCTCTGGGCAGGCGCCTGCGCGTCAGGCTGCCCTCGGGTCTGGCCTGGCGGCATCGGTGCCTGCGACCGCCATCAACCGAGTCTGCGGATCCGGGCTCAAGGCGATCATGCTCGCCGCCTCGCAGATCCGGGCGGGCGACGCCGACCTCGTGGTCGTCGGCGGGATGGAGAGCATGAACCGCCGCCGCGGCGTGCTCGCGCCCGTACCCGCGCGCCTCGTGGGACGGCCGTCCCGCCTCCCGGCGCCGGGCCGAACACGAGGATCGCGGCGCACAGGTCGGGCGACCGGGACCGCGTAGTAGGCGGCGATCCGGTGCTGGCCCGCGAGCTCGGGATGGCCCTGCGGCGGGTAGCCGGCCGACAGGCGCGCGCTGAGCGCGTCGCGGATCACCGCGCCGCTGGCGGTGCCGCCGATCTGGCGGAAGAACAGCGCCTCGTCGAACAGCGCGAGGCCGGTGTCCCGCAGGTCGTACCAGCCCTGCTCGCCCGCCGCGCTGTACGCGACGCACATGGGCGAGCTGCCCTGGTCCACGACCGGGTAGAGCGGCGGGGGCACGTGGTAGGAAGCGGGGAGGGCGGCGGGCGGCTCGGTGCCGGTCGCGGCGTACAGGGCGTCGACGCCCCAGTCGCGCTCGTCGTCGGGCGAGGGGATCCAGCCCAGGCACGGGAGCAGGTCGTCGGTCACGGGATGCCGCCGTTGATGGCGTGGCCGACCACGGCGAGGACCTGGAGCGCGACGGCCACCAGCGAGACCAGGGATGCGCCAAGGGCCCAGCGGGCGAGGACGAGCGCCCCGTCGGCGCGGTCCTGCCACGCCTGCATCCGGTCGAGGTCGCGGTCGTGCCCGGCGAGGCGGTCGTAGATGGAGTCCGCGCTCCGCTGCATGGCGGCGCGGCGCTCGACGCCGAGCGCCTGGTCGCGCGCGATCGCGTCGACGGTGGCCCTCAGGCCCCGGATGTCCTCCCGCAGCTCCATCAGCAGTTCGCGCTGCGTGAGGCCCGCGTCGTCTCCTGCGGCCGCCACGTCATGCGGTGCCGGCGGGGAGGGAGGAGGTGCCCCGA
>JBBIIL010000186.1:0-2450 GCA_037446495.1 Chloroflexota bacterium
TGTGCAACGCCTCGTCCCCTCCGCGCTCGCCCTGCGCTGCCTGCTCGCCTTGTCCCAGCGCCCTGAGGGCGCCCGAACGGCTGAGCTTTCGGCGATGCTCGGCGCGCCGTATTCGAGTGCCGAGAGGGCCCTCGAGATGCTCCACGCTGACCGCCTGATCGAACGCACCGACCATCGAAGTCGCCTGGTCGAATCTCCAAGCGCGGCCGAGGCCGTCCGGTTCGGCATCTCATACCTGCCGTCGATTGACGCGATCGAGGCGTTGACGCGAGCGAACCCCGCAGTCGAGTTCTGTGGCGCGGACAGCGATGGCGTGCTCCTCGTCATTCGGCGCTTCGCCGAGCCGGCTGACGAGGCCGGGCTCGTACGCGCGGTCGAGCTCCTTCGCGCGTTTCACCCGGACCTCCGGATCGAGCTCGTCGGGAAGGCGGAGCTCCGCGACCAGTTGCTCGACGATCTGTCACCCCGCCGCCGGGCTCAGGACATGCGGGTCCTCGCCGGTGGCGTCGATCGGACGTTTCCGGATCGGACGCGCCACGGCGACCTCGACGCGACCGGGCTCGGGCGGCTGCATCCGACGCTCCCGGCCCCGAGCCAGCGACGCCTGCGCGACCTGGCCCGACGGCACGGCCTGCGACGGATCCTCGCCTTCGGCTCCGCGACGCGGGCCGACTTCCGCCCCGACTCCGACCTCGACCTCGTCGTCGAGCCGCTGGCGGGCCATGCTCTTGGGCTGCGAGAGCGGGTCGATCTCATCGCAGAAGTTGAGGACCTGTTTGGGCGCGACGTCGACCTGCTGACCGCTCCGGTCATCCGACCATCCCTCGCGACCCGGATTGCACACGAGGCTGTGGTGCTCTATGACGCCGCGCGATAGGGAGATCCTGGCATCGATCGCCGAGAGCATCCGGCGCATCGACGGCTACGTGGACCGTGCCGGGTCAGCGTGGGTGGAGGATGACATGGCGCTCGACGCCGTCGCCAAGCGCCTCGAACAGATCGGCGAGCTCGCCAAGCGCTTGCCCGCCGAGCTGTTGGGGCGCATGCCGGAGGTTGACTGGAGGGGCGTGAAGGGGATTCGCGAGGTTCTCGTCCACGAGTACGAAGGCGTCGAAGTCGATGTCGTGACCGACGCAATCGCCACGGAGCTCCCGGGGCTGCTGGACGCGATCGAGACGATCCTGTCCGAGCCGGAGCGCTGACGCGACTGGCCTCGCCCGGGTTCATCATGTCGTGGGACGGACCGGACATTGGCCGCCTCGTGGCTCCGGCCCTCGCCGCCTGACGGTGCCACTCTTTGCGGTTTGCCGCGCACTCGGCGCGGAATTGACCCAGACAAGGGGCCAATGCCCCTTTCGACCGGCCTGCGTCGGCCTGGTCTCGCTCGCCCGCTCCTTTCCTTCCCCGTCCTACATCATCGCGAGGCCGCCGTCCACGCCCAGGACCTGGCCCGTGATGTAGGCGGCCTCGTCGGAGGCAAGGAAAGCGACCGCGGCGGCGACCTCGTCGACGGAGGCGAAGCGACCGAGGGGCGTGGCGGCCTTGATCGCGTCCTTGACGGTGGCGGGCAGGGAGTCGGTCAGCTCGGTGACGACGAAGCCGGGGGCGACGGCGTTGACCGTTGTCCCTAGAGCGATCCTCGAGGCGCGACCCAACGCACGGGCTGTCGAGTGATCTCCGCGATCGCGTCGTAGTCGGCGTCGTAGTGGACGAGCGTGAGGCCGGCGCGCTCGGCGGCGGCCGCGATCAGCAGGTCAGGGTGCTTGACGCTCCGTTGCATCATCCCGGGGCGGCCACCGAGGACCCGGTACACCTCGCGGGCTCGCAGCCAGTCCGATGCGTCAGGTTCTACCCAAGGGAGACCTCGCAGGCCCTCCTCGACAAGAGCGAACTCGGCCGGGTTGCGGGCCGAATGGAGCAGCTCAAGTGCAATCATGTCGCACGCTGCGATCTCGCCTGCCTCGATCGCCGAGACGAACCAATCTCGTAGCACGGGGTGGGACTTGCGCGCCCAGACGCTCGTATCCGCAAGCTCCACTAACTGCCCTGCTCATGGTGCGTTGCGCGCTCGTCCGCCCTCACGGGCTCCTTTGCCAGCTCGAAGGGTTGCCGTGGGGCACGCATCGAAGCCAGGCTGTCCGGCGTGAGATCTGGGAGATCAAGACGGGCGAGCATGGCGCGCCGACGGCGGTCCACGACCTCCGCGAGGGCGGCGTGCACCGTTTCGGTGACGCGGCTCGTGCCGAGGGCGACAGCAGCTTCCTGAACCAGGACTTGATCAAGATCGAGTGTGGTGTGCTTGCGCATGGACAAGATGGTAGTAGGCTCCACAATCCTCGTCAAGCAGACATGACAAGTCGTTTTATGCAGGCAACGTGTTATCCGTTACGCATCAGGTGACGGTGACCGCTCACGTGGCGTGCGCCCCCCTACATCATCGCGAGGCCGCC
>JBBIIL010000187.1:0-2429 GCA_037446495.1 Chloroflexota bacterium
CCGGCTGTCCAGGGCGCGGGCCGCGCGCCGCTTCGCCCTCCAGAGGACGAACATGAACGCGAGCGACACCAGCGAGATCAGCAGCCCGGGGAGGGCGGTATCCGGGTGCCGCCTCGCCGCCAGCTGCAGCGCCGCGCCCGCGGCCGTGCCGGCACCCAGGAGGCCGAGGAGCGCACCGATGCCGCGGGTCGCGAAACGCTCCCTCGCTCGCTCGTTGGGGGTGTGACCGCCGGCGCCGGCGCGCAGCCGCCAGAGGACCAGCACCGCGGAGCCGACCTCGAAGAAGCTGTCGGCGCCGAAACCGAGGAGGGCGATCGAACCGTCGGCGGCTCCGAACCCCATCGCCACGAGGCCCTCGACCAGGTTGAACGCCACGGTGGCCCAAGCCAGCGCCGCCGCCCACCTGAGCCAGGCGCCGTGAGGCCGTTCGCTGGCGGACCGGCGCGGGCGACCGGTCATCGGCGCCGCCGGCGTGACACGCTCCCAGGCACGGTCCCGCCCATAGGGCACGCGACGGGCGCCGCCGCCCCGAGCGCCGCCTGCGGCCGGCGTCGGCGCGGCTTACCTCTTGCCGTTCTGCTCGCCCGGCAGCTTCGCGAGGTACTTGGCCGGGTCCTTCTCGAACTTTGGCGGACACATCGGGCAGCAGAACATGACCGTGCGGCCCTTGTAGGCGACGGAGACGGGATCGCCCATGTCGCCGCCTTCGAGCTTCTCGCCGGAGACCGGGCAGACGGTCTGGATGTTCTGCAGGGTGACGCCCTCCGCCGCGATGGTGGCGAACACCTTCTCCGGGTCCTTGCGGAAGGCGTCGGCCGCCGCCGCATCGGCGAAGTAGATGCGCTGCCCCTGCCAGTCCACGTGCGGGCTGGTCTTGGGGTCGATCGCCTTGCCCGTGACGGGGCAGGTGGTCTGCGGCTTGAGCGCGGGCTTGCCGGCGGCGAGGGCAACCACCGCCCCCACGAGGATTGCGACTCCTGCCAGGAGCACAACAGGGTTCTTTCGCATGCTCGGATCCCCCTTACACGATCTCAGAGCGCGGGCCCAGCCCGCTCGACGGTACGACTGGACGCGCGCCTAGTAGCCAAATCTGAACGCCTCTTGGTACGCGCCCGAGTTGGTCGTGTTGTCCACGTCCGTGAGGTAGGCCAGGATCGCGCCGTCGCCCGCGCTGACGCTGGCGCGGACGATCAGACCCTGGCGCGACCCGGCTGGAAGGCCGGCGAGGATGTCGTCGCTCTCCTGCATGTCGTACG
Source organism: Chloroflexota bacterium (assembly GCA_037446495.1). GTDB lineage: Bacteria > Chloroflexota > Limnocylindria > Limnocylindrales > CSP1-4 > CAIXZV01. Next base: position 1,257 of record JBBIIL010000187.1, read on the forward strand.
GTTGCAGCGTCACGGTGAACGAAGAGGTCCCCGGCGCGGGCAGGCCGTCGGCGGTGAAGATTTCGACGGTCACGGTCGTCGGGTTGCCGGTCACGTTCATGAGGCCAAGGTTGACCCGGAACCCTGGCGTCTGGTTGGCCAGCATCCGCAGCGAGCCGTCGGGGCCGGCGCCGGGCGTCGAGGCCATCGCGACCGGCACCCCGTCCGCGACCACGCCGTACGTCCCGCCGGCGGGGCCGGGGGTCCACGTCTTGCTGACGACCTCGACCATCCCGTTCGCGAGGTAGTGCATCGAGCCCTTAGTGCCGGAGGCGTTGAACGTGGTGCCGACGATGTCGGGCAGGTAGGTCACCGGCTGGGTCAGAGGCACGACCACGCTCTGCACGCCGGTGTTGTCGTGGCCGCTCGCGTTGTACCACAGGTTCACGCTGGTTGCCGATTGGGTGTAGATCCACACGTCGGTGGTCCAGTACGAGCCGAACTTCCCGGACAGGTGCGCGGCCATCGGGAGGTACCCCTCCAGATGGCCGGCTGGGGCCGCCGCGAGCGGAACCGGCACGAGGACCGTGGCCGTTGCGATGGCCAAGACCGCGAGCTTGCACGCTTTTGCCGCGTTCATGGCATCATCCCCCCTCCGGACTGCGACAGGTCGGTCGTCCAGAGGATGTTCCCCGCGCGGTCGAGGGCGACGATCTTGTTGGTCATCTGGGTCGCCCAGGAACCCGTGTCACCCTGGGTCATCGAGCCGCCGCCCATCATCCCAGCCTGGCCGAAGTTCGTGACCGAAACGTAGATGCGGGAGCCGTCCGCGGAGAACTGCGGATACGAGCCCATATCACCGGGGAGCGTCGTGCTCCAGCGCTGGTTGCCAGTCGCCAGGTCGAGCCCGACCAGCGACGCGCTCTGCGTCCCGCCCTGCGGCGGGCTGCCGAACGGGAACCACCCCATGCCCGACACGGAGCGCCACATCCACGCGTTGTTGAGCACCATGACGACGACAAGGTCCCCGTTGCTGCCCGCCATCATCGGCCAGCCGTTCGTGAACGTCGCCCGCCAGCGCTGGGTGCCCGTCGCCCCGAGGTCGACGACCGCCCGCTGCAGCGAAGCGCTTCCGCCGCCGCCGGGACTGCCCATCATCGTCATGCCCATTTGCGTCACCAGGACCGAGCCGTC
>JBBIIL010000188.1:0-2419 GCA_037446495.1 Chloroflexota bacterium
TCCGTCAGCGTCTCCGCCGTGGCGGTCCAGACCCAGTGGTCCGCCGCGTAGTGCGCGTCGCGGTGGTAGCCCGAGGCGGCGATGATGGCCACGCCGGTCGCCTCGGCGGTGGCGCGCATCCGGTCCGGGCGGCGGCCGAGACCGATCGGCGTCATCTCCACGACGGTGGTGATGCCGGAGGCGCGGCCGTCCTGGACTTCGGCGATCGCCTTGTCGAGATCGTCGAACGACTGGTCGCGCAGCGCGGGCGACACGCAGAACAGGTGGTCGTGCGCGTCCACCACCCCGAGCGCGCCGGCGTCCACCGGGCCGAGGACGGTCTGGACGCGCGGGCGGGCGGGGCCGGCTGCGAGCGGATCCATGACCGCCATCGTACTGGGCGGACCGGGCGGCGACGACGCCGCGGGCGGACTACGCGGCGCGGCGCCGCAGCAGGAGCATGACGAGCCGGCCGGCGCCGTAGCCCGCGACGATCGGGATGCCGAAGAAGAAGATCGCGGCGACGGCCGAGAACCAGTCGAGCGGGACCGGGTTGCCGGCGAGCTGGGAGATGAGCAGGATCGCGAACATGCCGGCGATCATGCCGATCACGACGACCAGGAGGCCGGTCCAGCCGCTGGTGCTGATCCCCGAGATCGTGCCGCCGATCAGCAGGATCAGCGGCGAGAGGAAGATCACGGTCACCGCGCACGAGCCGACGAAGTCGGTGTGGCCGACGCAGCCGACGTTCGCGCCGCCGAAGACCGCCAGCGGGCAGGCGACCACCACGACGAGGAGAGCGATGAGGTCGCGGACGGGGTTCGGGAGCGCCTTCTTCACCGGGGGTTCACCTCCACGGGCAGAATATCGCCTCGCCCCCGGGCCAAATGGGCCGAGCGGCTCCTAATCGCCGCCGAGTGTCCTAGCGGGTCTCGCCGGCCGCAACGGACTCGCCCGCCTCGCCGAGCTCGCCCGCCTCGTCCTCGACCAGGCGCAGCAGGTCCACCGTGCTCGCCAGCCACGAGTTGTGGATCCGGCGCGCCACGTCGAGCAGCTCGAAGATCGCCTCGTCTGCCACGGCGTAGCGGATGGTGGTGCCCCGGCGCTCCGCGGCGACGATGCCCTGGCCGCGCAGGACGGCAAGCTGCTGCGACACCGACGAGCCGCCGCTCCCGGTGGCCTCCTGCAGTTCGCCCACCGAGTGCGGCCCGGTCCGCAGCAGCTCGAGGATCCAGATCCGCAGGGGATGCCCGAGCGCCTTGAAGAACTCGGCCTTGAAGCGGCGAAGCCGTTCGGCGTCCTCGGGGCGGTTCGCGACGGGGCTCATGGCTCGAGTGTCCCTCGTATTCCATAATTTCGCAAGATACGAAGATCGTTGTAACCTGAATCAATGACCTCCAGACACCGCCGCGCCTGACGGCATGGACGCCACGACCGCCGCCGGGTGGCTGCCGCCGTTCATCGGCGCGCTCCTGGCGCTGTCCGCGCTGGCTGCGGTGCTGCCGGGCGGCGATCGATCCCGTCGCGCGGCGTACGCGGCGGCCGCGCTCGCGTGCGGGGCGATGGCCGTGCTGGCCGTGCTCGTCCTCGGGGGTGCCGGGCCGGTCCAGTTCGCCGTCGGGACGGTCTTGGGCTTCACGCTCCTCGACGTCCGCCTCGACCGCCTGGGCGCGGTGTTCGTGCTGATGCTGGGCGTGGTGGGCGCGATGGCCTCGTCGTACGCCATCGGGTACGCGCCGCACGGGGACCCTGCCGACGAGGCGTCCGCCCGCCGGCCCGAGCCCGTGCTCGTGGCGTACCCGCTGTTCCTCGCCAGCCTGTTCCTCGTGTTCGCCGCCGCCGACCTCGTGGCGTTCCTCGTGGCGTGGGAGGCGATGGCGGTGGCGTCGGCGACGCTCGTCGTGGGCGCCCGGCCCACCCCCGGCCAGGCGCGGGCCGGCTATGTCTACCTCGTCCTCACGCATCTCGCGACCGCGGCCATCGTCGTGGCGTTCGCGGTCCTGGCCGCGGCCGGCGGCACGGCGATCGGCGGCCTGCCTGCGGTGGCGCGCGCCATGGACGGGCCGACGCGCGACGTCCTGTTCGTCCTGCTCGCCGTCGGGTTCGCCACCAAGGCGGGCGCCGTGCCGCTCCACGTGTGGCTGCCGCGGGCCCATCCCGTGGCGCCCTCGCCGGTGTCGGCGCTCATGTCCGCGGTGATGGTCAAGGCCGGGATCTACGGGCTCGTCCGGTTCGTCGTCCTGGCGCTCGGGCCGGGGCCGGAGTGGTGGGGCCTCGCGGTGCTGGCGGCGGGCGCCGCGTCCGCGACGCTCGGCGTCCTGTACTACCTGGACCGCAAGTATCCGGACCCGCCGATCTTCGGCCGCACGCCGGAGGAGGGCGGCGTGATCATGCGGGTGATCTGCGAATACCAGGCCTATGCCGAGCCCAGCGCGATGCA
>JBBIIL010000189.1:0-2410 GCA_037446495.1 Chloroflexota bacterium
CGCCCCTGGCGGCGCCGGTCAGCTCGGAGACCTCGGTCTCCATGATCGCCTCGGCGAGCACGCGCACCCCTTCGCGGAGGAAGTCCTGATCGCCCTCGGCGATCGCCTTGCGCACCGTGTCGAGCACGGCCATCCTGTCATCGGCCATCGTGGAGTCCCTTCGTGTCGTCGGTTGCAGATCCAACGACGCGAGGATGACGCGGTGGCCGTCTTCGTTCACGGCCCCGCTGTTACACCACTATGGGGACACGACCGTCGGCAAAGGGCTGCCGCAATGGGGATGTGCCAACTTCGCATGAGGATGGGCGCGAGGGACTGTGCTCTGGGGAGGCGCCGACACGGCCGACGACGAGGCGGCCGACGACGGCACCGCCCAAGCCTGGTCGGCGGTGAAGCGGGTCAGTAGGCGGGCGAGGTCCAAAGCGCAGGCGCAGTCGTACGGTCCCCAGCTTGCTGATGGACGCACGACCCGCGGACGCACCCCGATCCGCGGACGCAGGTTGACAGACCGTCGCTCGCACGTCGGACCTCACGGCTCTCGGGCGTCGCGCTGATTGACGCGCCCGAGGCCGCGATCTGGCGGCGAGTTCTTCGCAGAAGTTCACGCTGTGGCCTGTCCGAGATGGAGATTCATCCGTACACATAAACGTACGCATATGCCGTTGACCTTGGCGGCCGTCGGACCGTAGTGTTCGGCGCAGGGATTGATCAGCTCGTTCGGTGCGGAGCCCGGCGCCTGCGGCGCGGGCGGCGGCGCTGGGCGGGCGAGCTCGACCTGGTGCGACCCCTTGATCGTTCGAATCGGGGCGGCACGCCGAGCCCGATCAACCCCGACAGCCGGAGGGAGCCCCCTGCCACCATGACCGACGCCCACGCGATCGACACCAGCCATGCCTCCGTGCCCGCCCGGACTCAGCCGGGCTGAGCCGGCCACCACGGGCGCGCCGTGACGCCGGTCCGCATGCCGGGCCCCGGCATCGCGGCCTGGGCGGCGCTGCCCGAGCGGGACCGGGCCCTGCTGCTCTGGCTCGTCCACGGCGACGTCGTGACGGCCGAGCTCGCGGGCCTGCTCGCGTACGGCCACCGGCGGGTCGCCCAGCGGCGGCTGGCGCGCCTCGTCGAGTACGGCCTGCTCAGCGGGTCTTGGGCGGCGAATAGCCAGCGGCCCCGCGGGCGCTACGCGTACGCGCTCACGAAGCCCGTGCGGGCCGCGCTCGAGCGCTCGATCTGGCGGGACGGCCGGCGGCCGCTCTCCGACGGCGTGCCCGAGGCGGTGTCGCCGGTCATCCACGGCCTCGCCACCCACGACGTCTTCGCGGCGTTTCTGCGGTCTGGCGACCCCGATCGCGGGTTCGGCCTGGCCGCCTGGGTGCCGGAGCGACCGCTGATCCGTCTGGTCAGCGGGCTCCTGCGGCCCGACGCCCTGGCGGTGGTCCGGGCGGGCGACGACTCCATCGTGCTCGTCGTCGAGCGGGACCTGGGCACCGAGCGCGGCCCCGTCCTGGCCGGCAAGCTCGACCGCTACAGGCGGATCTTCCACGGCCTCCCGGGGAGCGCGCCACTCCACATCGGGTTCGTGGTCGACTCCGCGCGGCGGGCCGCCTCCGTTCGGGCGCGCCTGCGCGGGGGCGGCGCGGAGGGCTCGGTTGTCACGGCCTGGGTGGTGTCCGAGCCCGCCCTGACGGCCGACCCGTACGGCGCCGTGTGGACGTCGCCGGAGGGAGCCGAGGCCCGCGTGGTCGACTTCGCGCCCCACTGGACCGGCGACCCCTGGCCGTGGCTCCGGCCGGGCGACCTATCCGACCCGGCGGCGCTCGAGGCCCTCGACGACCGCGTCCTACGGGCGATCCCGATGCTCGCGGGCGCGACATGAGCGGGGTCGACGTGCGCGCCCCTCGCCGCGTCCCCGGCGCCTCGCGCAGGATCAGCCGCGACCGGGTCGCGACCGCGTGGCGACGACGGGCGCGACAGCCGATCCGTTCGTGGCTGGCGCGGGCAGCAGAAGTGCGACACCCCTACGGGGTTTCCCCATCCGCGCCTGCGCCGGGCACGCCCCGCCGCCCGGCGCGGCGCCCCGATCCCCGTCGCGCCGCAGCTGTCCGGCTCGTGATCGTCCGCCCCGACCCCGCAGAGGTAGCCGACGCCGGCCAAGTGCGAGACAATCCCGCCGTGGACCCCGTGGTCATCGCCCTCGCGCAGCTCGTCCGCGACCGGTGGGCCAACGAGCGGCGTGTCCGCGTCCATCACCGGCGCCTCGTCCGGGTCCGCAAGGGCGACCCCGCATGAGGCGCCTTCCCGCGACGCTCGAGGACCTCGCCGGGGCCCGCGCCGCCCGCTGGATCCGCGAGAGCACGTCCGGCCAGTACGACCGCTACGGGCCAGAGGCCCAGGCCGAGTTCCAGGAGCGGGC
>JBBIIL010000190.1:0-2399 GCA_037446495.1 Chloroflexota bacterium
CCCCACCGCACATCGGAGACGCCGTCTCAGCTCAGAACAAACGCGGAATGCTCCCTCAAGCCCTGGTCAAGCGTCTGGAGAAGCTGGGCGATGCCGTCACCCTCCAACACGAAAGAGCTGCCGAGTGCGAGGGACTTTCTGAACAATGACAGCGTGGTCGGAAGTTTGCTGGGAGACGCCGCCGGCGAAGCAGGCGCCGACGTGGCAATCCCGCCGCGCCTGGAGCGCGCTCGACCGGACCACTCGAAGCCGCTGTCACTGCCGGGCGCCGGTGACGGGGCCGAAATCGACGCGGCAGGTGGCGGGGAGCATCTCACGATCGACGCGACCTCGGCCCCGGCGGGGGCGACGTACAATCGCCCCATGTCGTTCACATCGGTCCAGAAGATCCGGTTCCACGACGTCGACGGTGCAGGGATCGTCTACTACCCCCAGTTCTTCCACCTCTGCCACGCGGCGTTCGAGGACTTCTTCGACACCGTCGCATCGCTCCCGTACCCTGCACTGATCCGTGACCGGCGCCTGGGTTTTCCGACCGTCGCCATCGAGAGCACGTTCACTGCCCCCCTGGTCTACGGCGACGTGGCCGTCGTCGACCTCAGCGTCGAGAAGGTCGGCCGAACCTCCGTGACCTTCGCCTACCGCATCAGGCGGCGTCGCGACGGCGCCGCGTGCTTCGAGGCACGGGTGACGACCGTGCTGATCGATCTCGACTCGCAGCGGCCGCAGCCACTCCCCGACGAGCTGCGCACGATCTTCGAGCAGTATCTCGGCGGGTGATTGAGGGTTGCGGGCAAAAGTGTGATCCCGGCGAGCGTGGCGAGGAGGCATCTGCTGACGCCGCTGTGGATTCCCTGAGGATGAAACAGCAGATCCCTCGCTGCGCTCGAGATGACAGGAAGAACCTGCGGGCAGCGGGGGCGGCGTGCCTGCCAGAGCAACGGTCTACGGCAGGGGGATCAGGCCGGGGTCGCGGCGGCGCCGAGGTGCGGCGGTGGGGCCTTGCCCCAGGTCGTGCCTGGCCGCTCGATCGTGTAGTACACCCTGATCCCGGGTTGCTCCTCGAACAGCCGCGGCACCGCCTGGACTGGCATGCCGATGCGGACCTCGGCCGCCGGGATGGTGTCGCCGATCCACCCGAGCAGGCGTCCGCCTTCCTCGAGGTCGACCACCGCGACAGTGTAGGGAACGACGTCCTCGAATCCTGTGGGAGCGGCGGCGATCGCGGTGAAGGTATGAATCGTGCCGCGCCCGCTGTACTCGCGGAACTCGAACTCGCCGCTCAGGCACTCCGGGCAGTCGGCCCGGGGCGGGAACGACAGCAGGCCGCACCGCGTGCACGCGGAGCCCATCAAACGTCCATCCTTGAGGTGAACGGCGAAATCCGACACTTTCGTGTAGGGCACGAAGCTGACCTTGCCGAACCAGGAGAACATGGGCTCACTCCCTCCTGAAGACGTGAACGAACGTGTACTGGCCGATGCCGCCTACGTTGTGCGTGAGGCCGACATCTGCGCCCGGAACCTGGCGGGCGCCGCCGTCGCCGCGGAGCTGGGTGACGATCTCGTACGCCATCGAGACCCCGGTCGCACCGATGGGGTGCCCCTTGGCCTTGAGGCCACCGTCGACGTTGACCGCGACGTCGCCGCCGATGTACGAGCGGCGATCGGCGATGTACGCGCCGCCCTCGCCCTTGGCACAGAAGCCGAGGTCCTCGTATGCCATGATCTCGGCGATCGTGAAGCAGTCGTGGACCTCCGCGACCTTGACAGCGCTCGCCGTGATCCCGGCCTGCCGGTACGCCGCGCTGGCGGCCTCCTGAGCAGACGGAAGACCGATCAGGTCCGCCCGCCGCAGCACCGACATCGAGGCGGTCGCGCACCCGACGCCGTCGAGCCACACGACGCGATCGGACAGCTCACGCGCGCGTCCCTCCTCGGCGAGGATCAGGCAGGCGGCGCCATCGGCGTTGGCACAGCAGTCGTACACGCACAGGGGCGACGCCACAGCTTCGGAGGCGAGCGCCTTCTCCAGCGTAACCTCCTTCTGGAACAGGGCGTTGGGGTTCATCGCGCCGTAGTGGTGATTCTTCACCGCGACCGCCGCGAGCTGCTCGCGGGTGGTGCCGAACTCGTGCATGTGGCGGGCGGCGAACATCGCGTAGTAGCCGGGGAACGTGGTGCCGAACACGGACTCCCACTGCACCTCGCCGACCCGGCCCATGAGCGCGAGGATCTCCGCGGTCGACATCTCGGTCATCTTCTGGCAGCCGATCACGGCCACCACCCGATGAAGGCCCGAGGCGATCGCCATCCACGCCGTGCGGATCGCGGCGCTTCCCGAGGCGCAGGCCACCTCGGTGAGCCAGGTCGGTTTCGGATTCAGGCCGAGGTACTCCT
>JBBIIL010000191.1:0-2327 GCA_037446495.1 Chloroflexota bacterium
CCTGCGCATTGCCGGTGCCCCCATGGTCGGTTGGTGCGGCACCCTGGGTCCGCGGAGGGAACGATAGCGCGGAGGTTCGCTTTGCCCCGTTGACGCCGGGTCGCAACGCCCCGCTCCTCACATGATCGCTGGGCCACCAGCCACGCCGCGGCCCCGACCCCTTGCTGGAGCCGGTTTCATCGGAGACAGGGACGGCGACGACCGCGGCGACCTGCCCAACCAAGGCAGCGCGCCCGAGCTGAGTGGCGGCATACCTGGGGAACGACAACCGTTGGCTCTGGCACGCGACGGACGGCAGGCGCACACTCGCTTCCTGGCCGGGAGCCGCGGCGCGCGGAAGCGTCGACGGCCACGGCGGAGTGGCGACGACCCCCGGCACTTCAATGTGAGGCACGGCGACAAATGAGCGAGCGGACCTTCCGAGCTGTCGTGGCGTCGGTGCTGGTCGGTGCCTTCGCGTTGGCCGTCGTCGTCGCGTTCGCCGTAGTCCTGCGGCAGTCACCCGCGCCGACGCCGAGCGCCTCGACACCGAGCGCCTCGACACCGAGCGCCTCGATCGAGACGAGCCTGTCTCCCCAGCCGACGCCCTCGATTGCTCAGACGCGCATCCCCGGACCCGTGCTCAGGGCCAGTGTCATCGGCGTCGGCCAGATCCCCCGCGGCGGTGCCTCGGGTAACGCGCTCGTTCTCCAGTTCCTCGAGGTCGGAGCCGACGCCATCCCGCCGGCGGCGGGGTCATTCCGGGTCACGCTGACCGATGGCGCCGGCGACGCGTCGACCGTGGGGTTCGTGGGCACGCCCTCGGTCGAGGCCCCAGGCTCCCTTGGCGCAAGCGTGGCCCGCCTCGGCCCCAACGCCCTCCTGGTCAGCATCCGCGGAGCCGACCCCAACCACGTGGAACTGCTCAGCATTCAGGGCCTCGGGATCAGCGCATCAGCCACGGCCGCCCTTGGCGCCGTCAGGATCGACCTTGAGCAGTTCTCCGGGTCGCTGGCGATGGGGGCGGAAGGCGGCTCACTCTCGCCGGCAACGGTCGTCGCGAGTCGGTAGTCCGTCGCTCGGACGCCGTGTAGCCGGAATCTCCCTCTCGCCAGCGGATGCATCGCAGGCGCACGATCTCCGGACGCGAACTCGCGACGAAAGGGATGATGATGGAACGGACGCACAGGATCAGCGGACTGCGGATGGGCATCGCTGTGGGGGCTGCGATCGCCCTGCTCGGGATCGCGGTCGGGGTGGCGGTGGCCTCGATCCCCGCGGGAGGGGGCACGATTAACGCCTGCTATGCCACGAGCAGCGGGGCCCTCCGGGTCATCGACTACCCAAGCCACCACTGTGCCAGCGGCGAGCGGCTGCTGCGCTGGAACCAGACGAGCGCGCCTGGGGCCGTGCCCCTGCTCGCTCTTGCAGGCACCGGGTGCGCCGGGATCGGCGGATCGGGCACGCTGTACCTGGGCGTAACGCCCGGCACCGGCACCGTGACCTTCACCTGCAGGACACTGCTCACGCTCCAGAGCGCGATCAAGCTGACCGAGATCGACCTCTCGGCCGGCCCGCCAGGACAGGCCCTGACCCAGCAGTGTCTCAACGCCACGACCTGCTCGCTGCTCGTGCCGTACGGGTCGACGCCCGCTCAGGCGAACTTCATCGCGCCCGTGGACATCGCCTTCACCTGCCCGGGGGACACGGTCGCTTCGACGGGCTCGCCCGACATCGCCCGGACGCACTTCTCGGGGATCTGCCAGGGGATCACGCTCAATGTCGATCGGACGGTGGTGGTCGGCGCGCGGTAGCGCGGCGCAGGCGGGGGCGCGGCGCAGGCGGGGGCGCCGCGCAGGCCAAGCCCCAGCCTCACATCATCGCGCGGCCGCCGCCCACCGATACCGCCGTCGATCCCGAGGACCTGGCCCGTGATGCAGACGGCCTCGTCGGAGGCGAAGGTGGGCCCGTCATTGTCGGCCTACGTGATCGCGGAGCCGTGCTACGGGGCGCACTGAGCCGGGAGCGGTGCGCGGCGGGCACGCGCCGGGTTTCCTCGGTAGGTGGTGTATCCACGGCCGATGCTCTGGCTCAGTCCGCTTATCGATCAACGGAACCGTAGCGACGCGCGGGGTGCCGGCGGGCGCCGGCCGGCGGGGCGCCGACCGATTCGTGCGCGGTAATCGGCGGGTGAGGGACGAGCCGCATGATCGGGCGATGGACGACCAACGTCTCGGGGCTCTGCTGCGAGCGATCCGCATTCGGCGTCGACTTCGGCAGGCGGACGTGGCGACGTGCGCCGGAGTCGATCGGTCGTGGGTGTCGAGGATCGAGCGCGGCCACATGCG
>JBBIIL010000192.1:0-2290 GCA_037446495.1 Chloroflexota bacterium
TCAGGTTCCAGGGGTGTGATCTCAGCCCCGCGCGCGGCGGGGCACCCCCACGGTGAATCGGATGAACGCTTCAAAGAGCGGTACGACGCAGACAATGTGGCGCTTGACGCGCGATCCGTCAAGGGGCGCCCCGTCCGGCGCGGCCGACCGCCCGGGCCCGGTCGCCGGCGCGCCGGGGGTCTGGGGGCAGTCAGGTCCGCGGGTAGGTCTGGGACTCCCCGAACCACTTCTGGAAGTCGTCCACCAGCCCCTGGTACTCGCGGCGGAGCTCGCCGTAGGCCTGGGCGTTCCTCACCGCCAGGGCGCATTGCTCGCCGATCGTGGTCATCAGGAAAAGCTCGTCCTCGGAAAACTCGTAGGGGTGGTAGGTGAACACGCTGGCGACGCCCACCACCTTCTCCGCCAGACCGAGCGGCACGTGGAGAACGGAGCCGACCTTCTCCACGGTTGCCGCGTCGCGGTACGGCACCCCGGGGTCGCGCTCGACTTCGAGGACCGGCACACACGTGCCCCTGAGTGCCTCGGCCCGCCCCGGGTCCTGGGCGAACGTCGTCGAGAAGGCGTCGAGAAACGCGGGGCTCAGGCCGAACGATTCCCGGGTCCCGATGCGCTTCCCCTGGACGTCGACGAGCTGCACGACGCAGCCCTTGGCGCGCAGGTCCTGGCAGATCACGTGCACGATCGCGCCGAGGACCGACTTGAGGTCGAGGGAGGACCGGGTCGCCTCGGTGATGTGGCTCAAGATCGAGTGGAACATCCAGTGGACGACCGAGCTGGCGCAGATCGCCGCCACCACCTCGAGGACCTCGATCTCCTCCGCGCTGAACTCGTGCGGTTCGGCGGTCGAGAGCCGCATCACCCCGATCACCTGCCCGCGCGACCGCAGGGGCACGGTGAGCATCGAGGCGATCCCTTCGGCGACCATCGCGTCGCGGTACTGGATGCGCGGGTCGGTGGCGCAGTCGAACACCGCCACCGAACGGCCCTCGAGCGCCTCGGCGACGCTGCGCTCCGCCTGCACCGTGCCCTTGTTGATGAAGGCTTCACTCAAGCCGAACGACGCGACGTTCTCGAGGACCTTCTGGTCGCGGCTGAGCAGCCTGAGGTGGCAGCCCTTGAGGTGGAAGTGCGTGACGATCGACTCTGCGACCTGGGTGAGGAACTCGACCGTGTCGATCGGTGCGTTGAGCGCGCTCCCGATCCTTTCGAAGACCCGGATGCACTCGGAGCAAAGCATGCGGCCCCCGCCACCGTCCCTGTCCGCGGCGGCACGGGATGTGCCGCGACCACCTTGGCGGCGGCTCCTACCGCACGCCCTGCGCCGCCGCCGAGGCCTGAGGAACAGCGTTGCCCCCAATATCATCCCTGACGGCCCCGTAGTCAAGGTGCAACTCGTTCATTCTAATTGTGATAAGAGGATACAAGCACGTGACAATGGACGCCCTCCGGGACCCCGGAGACGGTACACTGCCCGGGCCAAACGGGAGGCGCGATGCGGGTCGGACTGGGGAGGGTGACGCTCGAGGTCGAGGACCACGGCGAGGGCGTGCCGGTGGTGCTCCTGCACGGTTATCCGCTTTCGTCGCAGATGTGGACGCCGCTGCGGACCGCGGTGGAGCAGGCGGCGAGGCTCATCACGCCCGACCTGCGCGGGTTCGGTGCCTCCGATAAGCCGGCGACGGGGTACGAGATGGCGGAGCTGGCGGGCGACATTGTCGGCCTTGCCGATGCCTTGCGGCTCGACCGCTTCGTCCTCGGCGGCCATTCGATGGGCGGGTACATCGCACTGGCCGTGGCGGCCGCCCGGCCCGAGCGCCTCGCCGGTCTGATCCTGGTCGACACCAGGGCGGAGGCGGATGCCCCGGAGGGGCGGCAGCGGCGGGACGCCGGCATCGCCAGGATCGCCGCCGGCGGCACCCCTGCCTTCCTCGACGAGTTCGTCGCCGGTCTGGTCGGTCCGTCGAGCAAGGCCAGGGCGCCCCGGCTGCTCGAGGAACTGCGGGCGATCGCGGGCGAGGCCGCACCGGAGGCGCTCGCCGGTTGCCTGGCGGGGATGCGCGACCGGCCCGACAGCGCGGACGTGCTGCCGCACCTCGCCGTGCCGGCGCTGGTGATCGTGGGGCAGGAGGACGCGCTCACGCCTCCGGCCTCCTCGCGCGCCATGGCCGCCGCGCTGCCGAAGGCGACCCTGGTCGAGATCCCGTCGGCGGGCCACACGCCGAGCATGGAGCGGCCGATCCCGACCGCGGAGGCGATGCTCGGCTTTCTCAGGGCGCACTTCCCGCCGCCG
>JBBIIL010000193.1:0-2268 GCA_037446495.1 Chloroflexota bacterium
GGTCGTGGACCAGGTCGTGGCCGCGGCGGGCGAGCAGGTCCGCGAGGGGGTGGTTGGTGAGCAGCCGGGCGATCGCCGCGGCGAGGGCCGGCGGGTCGTGGGGCGGGACCAGCAGGCCCGTGACGCCGTCCTGGACCATCTCGGGGATGCCGCCCACGTTGGACGCCACCACCGGGCGGGACATCGCCATCGCCTCGAGGATGGTGAGGCCCTGCGCCTCGCGGTAGGAGGGCAGCACGGCCACGTCGAGCGCGGCAGTGACGGCCGGGATGTCGTCGCGGCGCCCGGTGAAGATGACGTGCCGCTCGATCCGCTGCTCGCGGGCGATCTGGTGCAGCGCGTCCAGCCGCGAGCCCTCGCCCACGATGAGCAGGTACGCGTTGGGCACGGACTCGAGCACCATGGGCCACGCCTCGAGTAGCGTGGGGTGGCCCTTCTCCAGCTCCAGGCGGCCCACCACGCCCACGATCGGCGAATCGGGCTCCATGCCGTACTCCTCGCGGAGCGTGCAGCAGGGCTCCAGGTGGTCATACCGCTCGAGGTCCACGCCGTTGTAGATCAGGACGCGCTGGGCAGCCAGGCGGCCCTCCTCCACCACCTTCGCCTCGATGGCCCTCGACACCACGATGAGGCGGTCCATCGACGGCGTCAGGCAGCGCAGCTGCTCCTGGTCCTCGCACGAGCGCACCCGCGAGGAGTGGACGGTCGATATGACCCACGGCCGCCGATGGCCCGCGGTCCCGAGGGCGATCGCCGCCTTCGTGCCCACGATCTCCGCCCGGAACATGTGGTTGTGGACGACGTCGGCGCGGAGGTCCGCGAGGTGGGCGGCGAGCGTCGCGGTCGCGATCACGTCGTCGGGCTCGTCGATGACCGCCACGTCGAAGCCGTGCTTCTGGAGCCTGCGCACCGCGGACCCCGGCGACAGCGACACGATCGACACGTCGTAGAAGTCGTGGTCCAGGCGGTTGACCAGATTGAACACGTGCTCCTGGGCACCGCCGTTGGTGCCCGTGGCCATCACCTCGACCACGCGCACGCGCTGGCGGCCCGGCACCGGGAGGTGCACCATCGGGGCCACGCAGGGGTCGGTGGGCAGGGGTCGCGTCATCTGCTCATCGTTCGGCGGACCAGCAGTCGCTGGATTGGCTCGTCCACCGCCCCCCACTCGTACTTGTAGGGCTCGTTGCCGCGCAGGAAGTCCACCCGCCGCGCGCCGCGCTCGATGGCCCGGCGCACCAGGCGCTCCACCATCACCACGCCGGGCGAGAACTCGCGCGCATCGGGGTCCACGCCGGCGTTGTAGTAGAGGCAGGACTCGCCGGTGTCGAACGACACGCAGGCGGCGATCCTGCGGCCGGCCACGGTGAGGAACGCCAGCCGCAGGGGGCCGTTGGGCCCGAACAGCTCGACGAGGCGCCGGAAGAACAGCCGGCTCTGGGCCCCGCCCTCGGTGTCCGGGAACAGCCCGTCCGCACCCCAGCGCTTCTGGTGCAGGTCGATGAACGCGGGCAGGTCCGCCAGCGGGTCCGCCGAGGCCTCCAGCAGAACCTCCCCCGCGGCCTCGGCGCGGCGGACCTTGCGTCGGATCTCGTGGCGCTCCTTCTTGCCCAGGGTCCCCAGGTAGTCGTCGAACGAGGCCCCCTCGGGCAGGGTGGCCACCGGGCAGACCTCCTCGGGCTCGACGCTGAGGACCCAGCCGCGGTCCATCTCGCGCCGCCCGAAGGCCTGGGCCAGCGCCTCGAGGGCCGGGTCCCCGGTGCGCAGGCGGCGGAGGTCCACGGCGTCCCACGGCTGCGGGTGGTCAGGGTCGCCGCCGTCGGCGAGGTACTCGGCGATGGCGGCCGCGACCGCGGGCATGCGCTCGGGCGCCGCCAGGATGGTCGCGTAGTCCGCGTGGTAGCTGGCGCCGAAGAAGGTCGCCTTGGCGTCGTCCGGCACGGGGATCAGCGCGGCCCCGGCGGCGTGGCGCAGCGCGGTGTGCAGCTCCACGTCTCGCGGCTCAACCTCGTGGCGGTGCATCAGCGGGACGATCGCGACCGGCGCGGCGTCGTCCGGCCCGTCGGCGGCGACGAGGACCAGCGTCTCCTCGTGCGCGTTGGCCGCGTAGGCGTCCCACCAGGCGCGGTGGAACGCCCAGGACGAGAAGGGGGTGGCCCACGGGTTGGCCGCGGCGAGCGCGTCCCAGGCCGCCGGATCCACCTCACCGAACGACCGCCGGACCGCGCGAAGGGTGACGGGCCCTGGACAGGCGGGGTCGTCGGCGGT
>JBBIIL010000194.1:0-2222 GCA_037446495.1 Chloroflexota bacterium
CCGGTAGCCGGTCCCAGGACGCCGGGGACGGGCCGCGCCGTTCCCGCGCCAAGGCAATCCGAAGTACGCCCGGGTTTCCGCGTTCTTCCGACCGGCGACCGCGATCGCTTCGACGACGGCCCACGGGCGCGACAGGGCGCGCACGTGGCGCGGTGAGCCCGGGGGCGGCCACTCCCACCAGCGCGCCGAACGCCGCCCGCCCGCTCAGGACGTGGCGGAGCCGGATCCTCGCCTCGACGTCGGAGGACCCGGCGTCCCTCCTCGCCAACCCCCGCAACTGGCGGACGCACCCCGCGGCCCAGCGGCGGGCCCTGCGCGGGTCGCTCTCCGAGGTGGGCTGGGTCGCGCAGGTCCTCGCTGTAGGACTGACCTCGCAGGCGAGCCCGTGCAGCCTGTCGCACAGTCCCTATGGGATGGACGGGCCTTCGCGTGGAACCCAGCAGTCGTCGAGACGGCCGGGAACCGGCCAATGAGCCTCCCAACAGCCGGTCGCGGCGTCGACGCGAACACCCGTGTCGAACGTGAGCTCGAGACGCCCCTCCTCGTCCACCAGTGCGCCGGTGACCAATCTGCCAACCAAGTCCAGGATCGGGCCGAGGCTCGATCGCTCCTCGGCGTCACCGTGGCCGAGCCACAGGTGACCCGTGTGATCGGCAATCTCGATCGGCCCACCGAAGTGGAGGCAGTACCTGATTGCCTCCCCGTCCATCACTATCAACTCGATTGACCCGTTATTGACGGACGACATCCTGACCAGCCCCTCGATGGGCAGTTCCAGGACGGCACCCCGGCTGACGGGAACACGAGAGGCTTGGGCACCCTCCGGTTCATCCGTGGGCGGGCTGGTCGGCTCCGCTGTCCTCTGCGGCTGGAACGCCACCCCACCGCCCGCGAGCGCCTCCATCACCACATCCCCCTCCGCCGGCCACTCGAGCCGCCACGCGCACCCATCTGATGACGGGCACGCCTCGAGACAGCTGCCATCCGAGAAGGTGATCTTCAGGTCGCCGTCGCGGGTGATGAAGACCTCGCCCACGTCCAAGGCCCCGAGGTTCAGCAACGGCGCGAGCTCCGACTTTGGGGTCGTCCGTGGATCGTACGAGCGCGCCGCATCGCTGATGCCGAACGTAAGCGGCCGCAGGAGACGCACCGTGACGTCCTCGTCGCCACCCTGCCAGATCTCGAAGGCGAAGTCCGTGAGACTGACGTAGCGGTAGCTGATCGAGGTCCCGTCGAGCCGCAGGCGCCAGCCGTCAGGCGCCTCAGCTGCCGCGCCGATGAGATCATCCGCTCGCCCGTCGATGGAGTCGGTCATGGTGCCGATGGTGCGGCATCCGCGCAGGTGGAGCGGTACTCGCCACAGCGACAGGCCTTGCTAGGTCGGAGCGAGTACACCGGGTCGCCCACGATGAGCGTGCCTCCGTCCACCTCGATCATCCCGAGGAAGCGTCGCTCGAGCTCGGATTCGGCATCGGTCATGCGCTTAGTCTGCTCCCGTCGACGGCTCCGGCGTCTCGCGGGTCGGCGCCGGGTCGCTGTCGACATCGGGACGAACCACCTCGATCGACGCGACGGTGTGGCTTTCGGTGGCGATCCGGTCGAGCACCGCGACCAACTGGACGAGGTTCGCCGGATCCTCGAGCAGGGCGATCGGGAACCTCGGCCAGCCGCTGGCCTGGCGACCGTGGAGGTGGACGCCGGTCATCTCGTTGAGGGCGCGGCGCAGACCGTCTCGAGCGGTGTCCGCGTCGAATGGCGGACAGTGCATGCCGCCGAACCACACGACGACCTGTCCGTCGCCGTGGATCGAGATCGTCGGCTGGGAGGCACGGGGCTCGAGGTTGAGGTCGACCGGGAACATCAACTCGGGCTCGGTCGTGACGCCGTTGGTGGGGAACCGGGTCAGCACCTTGGCGGTGACACCCGCGGCGGCCGACAGCTCGCGCTCCTTCTGATCGGCCCAGCTGACGAGCTTCTCGACGACCTCGCGGGCCGCGGGTCCGTGGCGGTTGCCGATCTCCTCGGCGAACGCCTCCTCGTCCCAGGCGTGGGGCGTCAGCTCGGGCGACAGCACGAGGTCAAGCACGAGCGCCGCGTGGTCCGAGAAGCCGGCATCGACAGGCGCGCGGTCGAGGGTCACAGCCGTCACCTGGCCAGCGAGCGACGGCGACACGAACAGGTGGTCGAGCTCGGCCTTGCCCCAGGTCGCGAGGTGGCCACAG
>JBBIIL010000195.1:0-2114 GCA_037446495.1 Chloroflexota bacterium
CCGGCCTGGGCGCCTGCTACGCCGCGACCGTCGTGACGATCGCCGCCATGGAGGGCGCCGAGCTCAAGGGGCTGCGGGTCGTCGCCGAGCAGGACGTCGACGTGTCGCGCGTCTACGACATGGGCGACGCGCCCCTGATGGCGCAGATCAGCGTGACCGTGAGCGTCGAGGGCGACGTCGACGAGGCGGCGCTCGAGCGCTGGCAGCAGGCGGCCCGCGAGAAGTGCCCGTTCGCCTTCACCGTCATCAACCCCGTGCCGCTCCACACGAGCGTCATCCGGGCCTGACGGAGGACCGAAGCCGCAGGCCGTCCTACCTTGGCGCTCAGCCCGCGAGCTTGGTGATAGCGGTCGCGAGCGACTCGTTCGGCGCGCTGGGCGTGGGGCGAGGCGTCGTCGCGCGTGGTCACGGCATTAGCCGATCGACACGACCGTCGTCACCACGAGGAGCAGCGACATCAGCGCGAGGCCGATCGTGATCACCCACCCGATCGCGAGGAGCTGCCGCCCGCTCGCGAGCTTCCCGAGCAGCTCGCGGTCCCCGGAGAGGACCATCACGAACACGAGGATGAACGGGAGCAGCAGGCCGTTGAGGACCTGCGAGAGGAACATCACCTGGATGAGCGGGAGGCCGGGGATGAGGACGAACACGGCCGCGAACGCGACGAAGAACGCGAGCAGGCCGTAGAAGGCGGGCGCCTCGCGCCAGCGCCAGTCGACGCCCAGCTCCCAGCCGAACGCCTCGCAGGTGGAGTAGGCGGACGTGAGCGGCACCACGCCGAGGCCGAGCAGCGAGGCCGCCAGCAGCCCGACCGCGAACAGGACCTCGGCGGCTGGGCCCGCGAGCGGCTCGAGCGCCCTGGCCGCCTGGGCCGCGTCTGTGATCGTCGTCTGCCCGGTCGCCCAGAGCGTCGCCGCGCAGGCGACGATGATGAAGCCCGCGATGAGGTTGGTGAGGAACGAGCCGATCCCGACGTCGACCCGCTCGGCGGGGAGGTCGTCCTTGTCTAGGCGCTTGTCGACGACGTAGGCCTGGATGAAGCCCTGGCCCCACGGTGTGATCGTCGTGCCGACGGTCCCGACGACCGCGAGCCAGTAGGCGGTCGTGACCGTCCCGGACGGGATGAACACCGAGTGGAAGGCGTGCCCCCAGTCGGGCTTCGCGAGGATCGCGCTGATCGCGTAGGCGGCCGAGACCGCGATCCCGACGGCGACGAACAGGTACTGGACGCGGCCGAAGCTGCCCCAGCTGATCAGCACGATCATGGCGACGGCTGCGAGCACGGCGCTGACCGGCACCGGCACGCCGAACAGGTCGAGCGCGGCGCCGATGCCCGCGAACTCGGCGATCGTCGTGCCGAGGTTGGCCACGAGCATGGCCAGGACGACGACGGCGACCCAGCGGACGCCGAAGCGCTCGCGGATGAGCGCGGTCATGCCCTTGCCCGTGGCGAGGCCGAGGCGCGCGCCGAGCTCCTGGGTGAAGAAGAGGGCGACGCCGCTCACGAGGATGACCCAGAGCAGCTCGTAGCCGAACTGGATGCCGGCAAGCGAGTAGGTGGTGATGCCGCCCGCGTCGTTGTCGGCGAAGCCCGACACAAGGCCGGGTCCGAGCACAACGAGCATCGCGACGAAGCGGATCCGCCGGGGTCGCGCGAGGCGAGCGGCGGGGAGCGTAATCCGGGACACATCAGGACCTCCGGCCGGCGAGTTGCCGGCGATGGACGGGCTCGGGGGGACCGCCCTCAGCCCGTTCGGAGGTCAGCTGGCGGCGGTCACCCGGGGAGTGGCGCCGGCAGGCCCGCGGAGCGCGCCGGCGCGAGGACTGCGACCTGGCATGGGTCAGCTCCTCCCGCTACGGGTCACAACGGGGTGCCCACATGATGGGCTGGCGAATTGTACGCGCGGTGTGGCGTTGGCGCCGGAACGTGGCCGGGTCATGCGCTCCGGAGCCACTCGCAGGGCTCCGGCGGCTCGGCGAGGCGCATCACCAAAAGGTCGGTCGTCGCGGGGCGACGCCTCAAGGTTGGGTGCGAGAGCGTGGAGGGCTCGAGGCCCTTAGCCCGCCGCCTTCTTGACCAGCTCCGCGATCCGCTTCTCGCTCGCCGCCGTCAG
>JBBIIL010000196.1:0-2064 GCA_037446495.1 Chloroflexota bacterium
CTGCTCCCCGACACCGCCACGGCCGGTACCGGAGGGTGGCGCCCCGGGTCTGAGGGTGGCGCCCCGGGTCCGGGGCGGATCCCGGCGACACCACTCACCGGGCACGCTGACGCGGTCGGGCTGAGCGGTCAGGGCTTCGGCGCACCGATCAGCGAGGTCAGGGCGGCGAGCGTGGCCGGGTCGGTCAGGATCGAATCGTGGGTAGCCCCCTCGACCGACGTCACGGCGACGCTGATCCCCCCGGCCCGCAGGTTCGCGGCGAACTCGTCGGCGGTGGTGATCGGGGCGACGGCGTCCTGCGAACCGGCCAGGAGCAGGACCTTGGGGCTGGGGTGGCCCTTGGCGGTGGCGAGGGCGGCCACATCGGTTGCCACCCAGTTGGCTGGGACTGCATCGCGGGGTCCACCCAGCAACTGGGCCAGGAAGTCGGCGCCGACGTGGTCGAAACCGTAGACGGCTGCGATGCCCACGAATGCGTCGGGCCGGCCGCTCGCGGAAGCGGCCCCGCAGGCGGGCTCGTCAGCCCCGAAGTCGTGCCGCGAGAGGGCCACGACGGAGCCCGGGAAGCCACCGAAGGAGTGGGCGGCAAGGAACACCCGCGACGGGTCACCGCCAAGCTTGGCGGCGTTGTCGCGGGCGTAGGCGATCGCGCACGCCACGTCGGCGAAGGTTTGCGGATACCCGCCGCCCCACTGCGGGCCAGAGCGGTAGTCGGCCGTGAACACCACCGCGCCCTTCCACGCCAGGAGCCGCGCAAGTCCCCACAGGTAGCCGCGCGCGCCGAGGGGTACAGGCCCGCCGGGGATCATCACGACCACCGGGAGTCCCTTGCCGGCGGGCGGCGCGAAGCTGTCCAGCAGGAGGCTGCAGTAGGCGGTGACCGTTCCGCTCGGAGCCGCGACGGCGCCCGAGGCTGCGGCGCCACTCGAAGCAGGGGCGATGTTTGAACCGGTCGGCTGGGTCACGGCGCACGGCACCTGGCCCGTGAACGGGATCCCGATCACCTGGGCCACGGCGAGACTCTGGCACTGGGGGTCTACCAAGCCACAGGGATAGGACGGTGCATTCGGGGTCGGGCTGGCGGTCGCCGGCGGCGCCGTCTCGGGAACCGCGGACGAGGGCACGGCCGACGGCGATGTCGAGGCAGCCTGCAGCGTGGACGCGGGCGTCGGGCTCGCGGCCGTGTCGACCTGCTGTGGCGAGGAGCAGCCGCTGGCAGCCAGCATTGCCGCGAGGAGCAGCGCGAGACCGTGCGGTCGGCGCAGACCGGGCCGGCGGGCCCTGAGGAACGCAGTCGGGGTCATGGCGGCGCCACCATATCTGAGGCAGCGGATCGGCGTGTCGGCGGAGGCACGGCCCCGGCCAGGGGTCCGCTGTGCCGGTCCAGCGAGGTGGTCGCCCCGCCGAGCCCCCTACCCGTGCAGCCCCGGCCAGCGGTCCGCGAGCCGGTCCATCGCGATGACCGCCGCCGCGAGCACCGCTGCGGGCTCCGCCGTCGCGTCCACGATCGCGTACCGCCCGGGCTCGTCCGCGGCAAACCCAAGGAACGCCGCGCGCACGCGCTCGTGGTAAGTCACGTCGTGGAACGCCTCGAAGCGCGTCACCTCGTCGCTCTTGCGCGACAGGCCCACCTCGACCGGCAGGTCCAGCAGGATCGTGAGGTCGGGCCACAGGCCGCCCGTGGCGAACTGCTGGAGCGCGCGCATCTCGGCCATCGGGACGTGCGAGCCCGCGCCCTGGTAGGCCATGGACGAGTCGGCGTAGCGGTCGCACAGGACGACTGCGCCTCGGGCCTGGGCCGGCCGGATCACCTCGTCGACGTGCTGGGTCCGCGCGGCGGCGAAGAGCAGGGCGTCGGCGCGCCCGGTGTGGTCGATCCTGGGCTCCGTGTCGAGCAGGATGGACCGGATGCGCTCGCCCAGGGGTGTGCTGCCGGGCTCGCGCGTGGTCACGACGTCGAGGCCGCGCGCCCGCAGGACGGCCGCCAGACGCGGGAGCAGGCTGGACTTGCCCGAGCCGTCGGGGCCCTCGAGCGTGATGAGCGGGCCGCGGGACGGCGACGGA